>CP048486.1:600000-900000 GCA_025560025.1 Agrobacterium tumefaciens
GCCCTCGCGGAACCAGGTCTCTATCCAGTCCGCCACCTGCTCAGGTGTTCCGGAAATCACCTTGTGGCCGCGCCCGCCGGCAAGCCGGTGCAGCAATTGCCGGATCGTCGGATTTTCCCGGTCTATGACATCGAGAACCAGCTGATGCCGGCTGCTATCCGCCTGCGCCCGCGTCGCCTCCACGGCTTCCTTCGGCAGCGGCTGGTCGAGATCGGCCGATGAGAGATCGATGCCGGTGATGCGCTGCAATTGCCCGAGCGAAAAGGCTGGCTGGATGAGATCGTTGAAGGAAGCCTCGAGCCTGCGCGCCTCCTCTTCGGTTGACGCGATGAAGGGGCTGATGCCCGGCAGGATTTTCACATGGGCGGGATTGCGCCCCGTGGCCGCGACGCGCCGCTTGATGTCGGAATAAAAAGACCGCGCACTCTCCAGAGTCTGATGCGCGGTAAAGATTGCCTCGGCATAATGGGCGGCGAAACCGCGCCCTTCCTCCGAGGAGCCGGCCTGCACATAGACCGGCCGGCCCTGCGGTGAACGCGGCACGTTCAGCGCGCCCCGCACCCGATAAAATTCGCCGTCGTGATTGGCAGGATGGATGCGGTCGGTATCGGCGAAAAGGCCGCTTTCTCTATCCGCAACAATGGCGTCATCTTCCCAGCTGTCCCAGAGCTTCGTCACCACATCCACGAACTCGATCGCCTGACGGTAACGATCCGCATGCGGCGGATGCTTCTGGAGATTGAAGTTGCCGGCGGCCGCATCCGCCGAAGTCGTCACGATGTTCCAGCCCACCCGGCCGCCGCTGATATGATCGACGGACGCGAATAGCCGCGCAAGATTATACGGCTCGTAATAGGTGGTGGAGGCCGTGGCGATGAAGCCGATCTTTTCGGTGACGGCGGCGAGAGCCGCCAGCATGGTGATCGGCTCCAGCCGGTGGCGAGCGGCATAGCGAATATTGGCGTCCAGCACCGGCGCATCGGCGAAGAAGATGGCATCGAGCTTCGCCGCCTCGGCCTTGCGGGCGATATCCTGATAGAGCTTTATATCGGTGACGCGATGTGGCTCGGAGTCCGGATGCCGCCAGGCCGCCTCGTGATGTCCGCCCGGATAGATGAAGGCGTTAAGAACCAGCTTCTCGGATTTTCTGCTCATGGGAATGACCTCTTATTCGCTCTGAACCGAAGGGGGGAGGCGTTCACGCCTCCTTCGTCACCCAGGCCTTTGCGAGATTGCCGCTGAGCCCTTCCGCCCCGGTCGCATAATCCTTGATGCGCACGCTGCCGACGACCGGCTGGATGGGGGAAACAAGATTGATGACGGGAAGATCCCTGGCGATAACGGCCTGAAACTCCTTGAAGAAGGCGGCGCGTTTTTCGATATCCGGCTCCACCGCCGCTGCTTCCAGCAGCTGGTCCACTTCGGGATTGGCGTAGTGGCTGGCATTGGAAAATGGCAGGCCGATCTTGAAATTCTTGCTCCAGTAGACGCGCTGCACGCCCGCTGTCGGATCGAAGGTGTTGGAGAGAGATTCCACCGAAAGGTCCCAGGCGCGGTCGGTATAGACCACCTTCACATAGGTGCCGAAATCGAATTTCTGGATATCCGCCTCGATGCCGATTTTCGACAGCGCCTGCGCGATGAAATCCGAATAGGTCTGCGGATTGAAGGGGTTGGTGGTAACCCGAAGCTTGAAGCGCTTGCCGCCATCCTTGCGCGGAAAACCGGCTTCATCCAGCAGCTTTTCAGCCTGTGCGACATCGAACTTGGCAAACCCGATATCCGGATTGTGAAACTTCGCAAGGCCGGGGCTGATCGGCGTCGGCGATGGCACGGCATAACCATAAAGCACGGTATCGATGAGCGCCGGAACATCGATGGCATGGGCGATGGCCTGCCTGACCTTCAATTCCTTGAGATATTCATTCTCAAGGTTGATCACCAGCTGGTTCTGCTGGCCGGCATAGGCATAGATGCGGTCATCCACCTTCAGTGTCGGAATGGATTTCAACCGCTCCAGATCGGCAAGCGCCACCGGGTTGGGGCCGATGTCCCCTTCCCCGGTTTCCAGCGCCGCCGCGCGGGCGCCCGCATCGTTGATGAGGCGGATGATGACGCGGTCGAGATAAGGGCGCGGCGCATCCCAGTAATCGGCATTCTTCTCCAGAAGAATATGGCTGCCCGGCACCCATTCCTTGAGCACAAAGGGGCCGCTGCCGATGATCTGGGCCGGTTTCGGATTATCCGTCGGCTTGAAGGTCTCGAAGATGTGCTTCGGCACGATTGGCGATTCCGACGAGGCGAGCGCGGTGATCAGGCCCGGCGCCGGCTTGGAAAGCTTCACTTTCGCGACCAGCGGATCGGAGGCATCGACACTTTCAACATGCGAGAAAGTGGCGCGACCACGCGGATGGGCCTCCTTCAGCCGCAGGATGGAAAACTCCACATCTGCCGATGTCACCGGTTTGCCGTCGTGAAACTTCGCCTTCGGCTGCAGATGGAAGACATATTCCAGTCCATCGGCCGAAACGCTCCATTCCCTGGCGAGGCTCGGCTTGGGCGAAAGCTCGTAATCGTAAGTCAAAAGCCCATCGTAAATCTTCGAGCCGATAAACTGCGGACCGCCCGCACTGGTATTGATCGCCACGAGCTGGGTCGGCTCGGGAAAATAAACAATCTTCAGCGTCCCGCCCGAAACCGGCTCTTCGGCGGCGGCGAAAGAACCGCCCGGAAGCGCGACGAAAGCGCCGGCGGCAAGTGCAATTTTGTGAAACTGGCGTCTGGAAATGGTCATGTCTGTCTCCGAAAAAATCCGATATGCGGGCGCGGCAACTCAGTGCAGCTGCGGGAACCCATGGCGCTCGGCGAGGATTTGCAAAATGCGTTTGGTGTCCTGAATGAAGTGCGTGTCGCCCTTGGCCGTCGCGTCGCTGGGCGCATCTCCTACGAAGATGAACAGCGGCAGCGACTGGTTTTCCTCGCCCACGGCTGCGATGACAGCCTCACGCGGGCGCTGGAAACCGACACGGCGGATATCGATCCCGGCGGCAAGGTCAGGAAAGGCGGCAAGCAGGCCTTCGATCTGGTTGCAATGCGGGCAGACGAAGCGGACACCGGGGTGTTTTGGGTCTTCAAAACCGGGGGCGATCAAAAAAAGCGTATCCTTGGCCATGGCATCCATCATGAGGGTGAGATTTCCAGCTCACAGTGCAGACGGCCAGAGCGCGGGTCCAGAAAGCAATTCTTGCTTTGAAACGAAGAATTCCTTTGCGCTAAATTATTGATGAAACTTATTTTTTCGAAATTTTTCACGGCTGGCATCGCTGTTTCGCCCGACCTGTTTCATGCGCAAAGTTTTTCCCTGAAACGGGCGTGCCGCGCGAAGGTGCAAAAAAGGATGGAAGGCGGATTTCGGCAATAAAAAACCCGGCAAAATTGCCGGGTTAATGTTGATGATCGCAGACCCCTCCTCCGTCATGCCGGGCTTGACCCGGCATCCAGCCACGGCGCGTCTGCGCCGTGAGAAGAGTCTCTTGCGATCAAGGACTTGATCGCGCTGGACCCCGGATCCAGTCCGGGGTGACGGAGTTTGGATGAACCCGCTTTGCCAAACGCTCACTCGCCTTTCCAGGCCGTCGCCAGATCGCCATAAGCAATGTCGATAGTCGTCACGAGCGATTTCAGGCTGGTATTGCGCAGAATGACGGTCGGCAAGGCGACGATGGAGAAATTCGGCAGATCGTCGCCGGTGATTTTCTGGATATCGTGGAACTGCTCCGCCCGTTTCGTCTCATCCACTTCAATCGCGGCGGCACGGAAAAGATCATCCACCTTTGGATTATTGTAGTGAGCGGCGTTGACATAGGGCGCAGGTTTCTTGATCCCGTCGGACCAATAGAGGCGCTGCACGCCCGCTGTCGGATCGAACAGCCGACTGATGCCGTTCACCGTCAGGTCAAAACCGCGCTCCGTATAGACCCGCTTGATGAAGGTGGCGAGATCGCCCTCGACAATATCCACCTTCACGCCGAGTTTGCCGAAGGATGAGCGGAGATATTCGGAGGTTTTACGGAAGACGTCGGAAGGCAGGAAGGCCAGCCGCAGCGAAAAACGGGTGCCATCCGCGCCCTTCGGGTAGCCGGCCTTGTCCAGCAATTCGTTCGCTTTGGCGAGATCGAAGGGATAGGTGAAAGGCTTCTCGTCATTATAGGCGGTGAAGACAGCCGGAATGTTCGAACCGGCGGGTTTCGCCGTCCCGAAGAAAATGGCGTCGTTGATGAAATTGCGGTCAATGGCATGCGCCAAGGCGTGCCGGACCTCCTTTTTGGCAAGGATCGGATTTTCGAGATTGAATTCGAAGACGGCAGCATTGTTGAGATAGGAGTCGGTATAGACCTCAACGGCAAGCTTCGGATTTTGCCGCAGACGCTCCAGATCGCTGTAGGACACATCGGCAGTATAATCCGCCTCGCCGGTTTCCACGGAAATGGTGGTGGAGGCCGAATCCGCGACGAAACGGGCCACGAAACCGTCAAGATAGGGAAGATCGGCCTGCCAGTAGTTCGGATTCTTCTTCAGCTTCACATAGCTGCCGCGCTTCCATTCCTCGAAGACGAAGGGGCCGGTGCCGACTGGCGCGTTCCCATTCGGGCTTTCATTGTAATTTTCCGAAGCATAGGCATGGGCCGGCAGAATGGGCGTTTCGCCACCGGTCAGCGCCCGCAGGAGATAGGGCGCGGGCTTGGAAAGCACCACCACGGCCGTCAGCGGATCGGGCGTTTCGATATCGGCAACATTGGCGAAGGTGATGCGTCCGCGTGGACCGACCTTCTTGAAGGCCAGCAGCGAAAATTTGACGTCCTGCGACGTGAAATCCTTGCCGTCATGCCATTTGACGCCCTTGCGCAGCCTGAAAGTGTGGCGCAGCCCGTCGGCCGATGTTTCCCAGCTTTCCGCCAGAACCGGGTGCGGTTTGAACTCACTGTCGAACCGTACCAGCCCTTCGAGGATTTTCGTGGAAATGGCACGGGTGCGCGTATTGGAATCGGAAAGCGGCACCAGCGTCGTCGGCTCGCCGAGACCCGCAAGAGTGACGATCCCGCCCTTTTTCGGCGTTTCCGCCGCCAGAGCCGGCAGGGAGGGCAATAGCATGGCCCCGGTTAGCGCTGCGCTCAAAAGCAATGTTTTACGTCTTGTAATATCCATGGATGTTTCCTCTTGCAGGCTTGTTTTTAAATGTTCAAACGGGCTTCAGCCGGGTTTCCACCAGCCGGGCAAACAGAGTGGCACCGACGGGCAGAATGGCGTCGTCGACGATGAAACCGGGATTATGGGCGGGCACCGTGCCGGAATGACCGAGGGTGAAAAACGCGCCGGGCGCGTGTTTCAGGAGATCGGCAAAATCCTCGCTGCCCATGAAGCGGCCGGGCTCGGTGGAAACGCGCTCGTCCCCCAGAACCTCACGCGCCACACCGGCGACGATCTCCACAGACGCATCGTCATTGGTGAGAACCGAGAATATGTCGCGAATATCCACCTCGGCGGTGAGGCCGTGCGCCGCGGCAATGTGATCGGAAATCGTGCGGATGCGCTCTCTTATGAGTTCGCGCACGCTGTCGGAGAAGGCCCGAACCGTGCCGGCAATCGCGGCCGTTTCGGGAATGATGTTATAGGCCGATCCCGCCTCGATGCGGGTGATCGACAGCACGGCAGGATCGGTCGGCGGCACGTTACGGCTGACGATGGTTTGCAATGCCTGGATCAGTTCACCCGTCGCCGGCACCGGGTCACGCGAAACATCGGGGTGAGCAGCGTGTGCCCCCCTGCCCTTCAGCCGGATATCGAAGAAATCCGCACCCGCCAGAATGGTACCGGGCGAAACCTTGAGATGATTGGGCGCGGCATGGGAGGAATTGTGCAGCCCGTAAATCTCGTCAACGGGGAAATCCTTGAACAGCCCATCGGCGATCATGGCGCGCGCGCCGCCAAGACCTTCCTCGGCCGGCTGGAAAATGAACACCACCGTGCCGGCAAAATCGCGGGTTTCCGCCAGATAGCGGGCGGTGCCGAGCAGGATGGTGGTGTGCACATCATGCCCGCAGCCATGAAACTTGCCGGGATAGACAGACGCATAGGGCAGACCGGTTTCCTCCGGCATCGGCAGGGCATCCATATCCGCCCTCAGCCCGATGGAGCGATTGCCCGCATGGCGGCCGCGTAGCACGCCGACCACACCGGTCTTGCCATAACCACGATGCACCTCGATGCCCCAGGAGGCGAGCTTTTCGGAAACAATGCCGGAGGTGCGGACCTCCTCGAAACCGATTTCCGGATGCTGATGCAGATCGTGGCGGATGGAGACGAGTTCGGGAACATAGGTCCCGATCCGATCTATGATTTTGGGTGCAGGCGTTTTGACGGGATCGACGGCGATATTCACGGTATCTCCTCAGGGCAAAAAATATCGTTTTCGCAATCGGGCGATTGCGAAGTGTGGGTTTCGGGGCTGGAAAATGCAGCGGGAGAGGCGTCAGAACCTCAGGCCCGCCTCCTTCATCAGGGGCAGAATGCGCTCGGCGAAATAATCGAGGTCCTCGCGGAAATCGTAGAAATTCAGCTGAACCCCATCGATCCCGGCCTTTTTCAGACCGACAAGCTGCTCGACCACCTGCTCCGGCGAACCGATGATCTCGATATTGCCGCCAAGATTGCGCCCCTGCTTGTGGCGCGCATCGCCACGGCCGCGCCAGGCATGGGCATCGCTGTCGTAATTATTGGTGGCGAAGGCGCGGGTGCCGGGCTGCGGTTTTCCAGCCTCGATGGCATCCGCATAAGCGATCGCCTCCTTCTCCGTATCGCGGCTAACGATGATCGGATTGATGATCGTCTTTACCTGCCGGCCATAGGCCTTGGCGCGGTTTTTAATGTTTGCGACATGATCGGGAAGCGTTTCCAACGCGCTGTCTATATGCGCGCCGCCGGGCGAGGTGACGAAAACCAGATCGGAATGCCGGGCGGCGAAATCGATACCCGCAGGTGATCCAGTCGCCGTCACCAGCGGTGGGCGTCCGAAAGCAGGCTTCGGCGTGATCCAGCCATTGTTGATCGCCCAGGGATTGAGTTTTCCCTCGTAGGAAAAATTCTCGGTCTCCCCCCACAGGCGATGCAGCACATCGAACAATTCGCCAGCCATGTCGTAACGCTTGTCGTGGTCGATACGCTGCCAGCCAAACATTTCATGCTCGATGGCGCGGTGGCCGGTGACAATATTGATGCCCCAGCGTCCCTTGGCGATATGATCCAGCGTCGCGCCATATTTGGCGAGATGCAGCGGATGCAGCGGCCCATAAAGCACATGGATGGTGGAGATCAGCAGAATGTTCTTCGTGACCGCCGCCATGGCGCCAAGCGCGATGAAGCTGTCGAGCGAGGATTCGCCATCATAACCGCCCTTGGGCAGCCATTGCGTGCGACTGAAGGCGATTTCGAAACCAAGCTCTTCCGCGCGCTTCACCAGTTCGACATTATAATCGAAGGTCCAGCTGTTGCTGGTCGGCAGGCTGGAGAAATTGATGTCCTGCAGATTGAGGAACAGGCCCAGCATCAGCGGCTGCTTCACCGCCCGGCTGAGCGGGCTGTCTTCGAAATCGGCCGGGCTTTTCAGGTCGAGACCTTTCAGCTCGGAACCTTCAGGCAGCGGAGTAGTCAACGCCATGTCTTTTCTCCCTCGGAATGATCCTGCGGGGTGGTTGCCAGCCGGACACGCAGATAGTCCTCCACGCTGCGGGGCAACCGGCCGGTAATCTGCTGGACGGTATTGTTGACGGACGCCGCAAGGCCTTTGCGGATAAGTTGGCCGAATTCGCCGATCGCCTTCTGTTCAAACGCGCCGATATGTGGCAGCAAGGCCGGGGCGGCATTGTCCGAAATTCCCACGGGCCGATGCTGGATGCGCGCCGCGATGCGGGCGATTTCCAGTGCCGACAGGGCTTCGGCACCGGTCAACACCAGGGTGCCGGAAACAGGTGCGCTTGTGGTGAGAGCATGAACCGCGACATCGGCAATATCGTCCGCATCGATGAAGGAGACAGCCGCGTCGCCAAAGCGGGCGGGCACATCCTCTCCCTTGCGCAACGCGGCGACAACGGGTTCCAGCGCAACCTGCATCCAGGCATTCGGCCGCAGCACGGTATACGCGATACCGCTTGCGGCCAGATGCGCTTCCACCTGGGCATGCGCCGCCCCCGAAATGGAATATCCGGCGTTCTCAATGGTCCAGTCGGAGCCGGATATTTTCACGATCCGCGACGCACCGGCTGAGAGGGCGGCATCGATGACCGCATTCTGGTCCGCCGCCAGCGTTTCACCGATGGGGGAAAGCAGAAAGACGGTCCCGATACCGCGCGAGGCCTCCTTCAGGCTGGCCGGGTCGGAGAAATTTCCCTCCGAGATATCGACCCTGTCGCCCCAGAGCTTGAGCGCATCCTCGCGCCTGCGGGTCAGCACCCGAACCTTCGCCTCTTTCTGCAAGAGACGGCTGACGACACGTCGGCCGAGCTTGCCGGTTGCGCCCGTTACAAGAATGGTGGCTGTCATGACGCCCTCACTTTCCCGCACTGCGTTGCGCAGCATCTTGCTCGAAAGAAAGGGCGCGTGGATCGGCCCAGTCCTGCACATCGAAATCCGCCGGAATGAATTTCCATTCCAGCAGGAAATCCTTGAAGTGGCTCAGTGCATCCAGCTCGGCCGGATCGAGATCGAGCCTCAGATTGCGGTATACATCCGGGCCATTCGCAGCCAGAACCGCCTCCTCGCTGACGCCGATCTCACGAGCAATGAAACGCACGGCTTCCGCCGGATTGTCATTTGCCCATTGGGCAACCCGCTGTACCGTGGCGACGAGTTCCGCCACCAGATCGGGCCGCTCATCGGCAAAGGTGGCGTCCACCGTCAAGGGGCGCGGCGTGCCATTGTTGATGCGGATTTTCGGATCGGGGTGGAAACCTGTCGACACCACGACCTGCGCACCGATGAGATTGGCGACGGTGACGCCTTCCGCGCCCTTGACGAAAAACGCATCGATCTGGCCCCGATGCAGCGCTGCAATCTCCTCGCCATAAGGAAACCGCCGGCGCAGACCATGGAACCTGTCGTCAGAAGGATCGAGCAACACCGGCTCTTTCGCCGTGAGATCGACAAGCTCGATATCCGCAACGGCGAGGCCCGAGACCGTCAGCGCCGAAACGATGCCTTTGAGCGATGTGGCGCGCTGGAAATCGATGGTTTCATTCGGGCGCTTCGGCAGGCCGATGCGCCGACCCTTCAGGTCACTGCCCCTGTTTATTCCGCTTGCTGGCAAAGCGATGACGGCCTGAAACTCGTCGGTCCTCGTCAGCCCCACCAGCCGTGTTTTCCGGCCGCCTGATTTCGCCCAGATCGGCGGAATATTGCCGCCCTGACGGAAGGACCAGTCCAGACGGTGATCGAAATGGCTCTGGCGAATGGCCGGATCGACCGCGTCGCGAATGGAGGAAACAGAGATTCCATGGGTGGAGAAACGTTTCTCGATCCAGCCCAGTTGCGCCGCGATGGAAAGCGGCGTGGGCGCCGGGCAGCGTGTGTACCATACGGTTACGGGTTGGGTTATCTGGCGAAGGGCGGCATCAGCCATGGCGTTCGTCCTCGAAATTGCGATCTGGACGGCACGCTACGCGCCATAAGATATTTTCTATAGATAAAGTGTACTATTTCAGGCGCGATTGGGGAAATTCGTTTCCATCTTGTGAGTGCTTCGCCAAGAAGACGGAATATCCTTTCGAGAATAGCAAGATTTCGGGTTGGTTTCCCCAGCCTGCCTCACCCATCTCTCACATTCGACCGCCGCTTGGGTGCTGCCACGGATGAAAGTTTTTCTTCTCCGCGCAGCAAGGATTTTTAACTCGCGACCGGACCCCCGGCTGTTACGCTTCCCGCAATTGCGCCGGTCATACGGGCCGGCAATCCAACAGACCTGAAAGAAACGTGGCAGCATGAGCAAGACCAAACGCCGGCTTAATCTCAATGTCGGCATCAACACCACCGGATACCTCGCCAATGCCTGGAAATACCGGAGCGGAGACCGGCACGACATCAACGACATAGGCTATTACCGGCGGCTGACGGAACTGGCCCACAAAGGCCGGTTCGACGCCGTTTTCCTCTCCGACCACCCGGCACTGCTGACCGACCCGGCAAGCCGCCCGTTTCACACCATCGATCCGCTCATTCTCTCGACATCGCTTGCCGCACAGGTGCCTGATATCGGCTTTGTGGCAACGGTGTCCTCCACCTATAATTCGCCCTATAACTTCGCCCGACGGACCCAATCCATCGACCTCGTTACCGGCGGCCGGCTGATCGTCAATATCGTTTCTTCCTTCAATCCCAATGTCGCCGCCAATTTCGGCAACGATCCGCTGCCACCGCGCAGCGAGAGATATGCCAAGGCCACCGAATTTCTCGATGTGGCGAAAAAACTCTGGTCGAGCTGGGATCCACGCCGCGAAGGCGAGGTGCCGGAAGAGCGTTTCTGGGATGCGGCAACAGCCGGAAGCATCGATCATGAGGGGCAATATTTCCATGTCAAAGGCCCGCTCAACGTTCCGCGTGGGCCGCAGGGGCATCCCGTCATCGCGCAGGCCGGTGCCTCCGAAGGCGGCATCGATCTGGCGGCACGCCATGGCGAGATCATCTATTGCAACATCCTCTCCCGACCGGCAGGTCAGGCCTTCGGCAAAAAGGTGCGTGACCGCGCTGTCTCTTTCGGCCGCGATCCCGCCGGCATCCGTATCGTTCCCGGCCTTGTCGTCATTCTCGGCGAGACCCGTGAGGAAGCGCTGCGCAAGCATGAACTCTTCAGCGGGACAGGCTCTGAAGACGGGCTTCTGGTACGTTTCGCCAAAGAAAACGGCATTGATCCGCGCGACTTCAACCCGGATATAAAACTCGATGGCGAGCGCTTCATTCCCGACCAGAACCGGCAATGGGCCGTTGGCATGGGACTTGGCCTTTCCGAACTGCTGACCCACGAAAAGCTCACCGCCCGTGAGGCCGTGCGCCGCTCCGAGGGGCACCACCGGCTGCTGCTTGGCACGCCGGAAGAGGTGGCGGATGGCATTATCGATCTCTGGCAGGACGGCACGGTGGACGGCTACACCCTGCAGCCGCCGCGCGCGCCGGACGATATTGCCGAATTCGTCGAAAAGGTCGTTCCGGTGCTGCAGGATCGCGGTGTTTACCCGCGCGAATATGAAGGCTCGACAATACGTGACCGCTATGGCCTGCCTTATCCAGATTGAACGGCAGATACGGCACTGTTGAAGGTGTCCTCCCGCTAGTCCCGCTGGGGCGAGAATAGCGGGAGCGGGACATATTATTGGCCCGTCGCCACTTTCAAAACCGGCCGCCCGCCCGAAAGCTGCGGCAGGACGGCGGCGAAATCCGTGACGATCTGGCGATAATCTTCCGGCTGGAACTCATAGGGCAGTTCTAGACGGAATTCCGAGACGTGCGGCAGAACGGGATCGCGCGACAGCTTCTCCAGAATCTCGTCCGTCGTCCCAACGATATCGGGCAGGAAAAGCGTGCGGCGCGCGCCATGCGGCGTGGTCGTGCGCTTGTCACGCTCGGCGGCGAATTCCTGATAACGGCGGCGGGTCGCAGGGCTGGCGCTATCTGTCGGCAGGATCACGCGGCCAAGAGCGACACGCGGCTGGCGCTCATGCGCCCATTCCTGCCGGAAGCGGCTGACCAGTGCCGCCTGCGCGGTCAGAAAATCATCGGTATTTTCGCCGCTGACGATATTCCCTGTCAGAAGATTGAAGCCAGCCTTGCCGGCCCAGCGCGCGGAATTCTGCGATCCGCCGCCATACCACAGCCTGTCCGTCAGCCCCTTCGCGACGGGCCGAAGGCGTGGCACCTGTGCGCCGGCTGCATTGCCCGCTTCCGTCTCACTGGAGAGCGGTTCCGATCTCAAAGCCCTCGCCAGCCTTTCGGCGCGGGCGTGGCTGTAGTCCGCATCGGGAACCGTATCGACATAATCCGAAATAAGATGGGCGAAGGGCGGTGCGCCAACGGAAACCCCGACATTCAATCGCCGACGCGACAGGACATCCACGGTGGCCAGATCTTCCGCCAGCCTGAAAGGATTTTCGTAACCAAGCTGAATGACAGCGGTGCCGAGGCCGATCCGTTTCGTGCGCTGCGATGCCGCCGCGAGGAAAGTAGCTGCCGATGACACGCCCCGTTCCAGATGGCGCTGGCGAACCCAGGCACTGTGATAACCCAGCGCCTCTCCGGCTTCGAAAAGCTGCAGGGTTTCTTCCAGCCCCTCAGCAGGATCATCATCGTGATAATTGCCGGGAACCAGAAAGGCGAAGTGGGAGATATGGGAAAGGGGCATGGCTGTAAGGTCCGGAAATGAGTGTTGAAGCTCAGCAGCGCAGATGCAGCCATCCCCGTTCCGGACAGCCGTTCAATGCGGCGCATACCCATGCAGAATGCATGATGACAGGCACGGCTGGCACGGCATGTTCGTTTATAGTCCCGGCCATTGTTGAAAGATCATTGCGCGATTCAATAGTCTACTAAAATTATGGATTACTACCCCTCCTTTGGAATAGGCCGCGCTCACGCCTCCCGTCGGACCTTCTTCTCCGAATGGCAAGATATCCCTCAGTCGCCCTCTCAGATTGAAGAGCTGCGCAACACGGTGCGCAAATGGCCTTGATTTTCCGCACCAACATGTAATACAGATCATCATACATGTTGACAAATAACGCAGACATGTATGACATTGCGGCAATCATAAACGCTGCGATACCTGCATGAGGGAGGAATTATGATCATCACCGACGTCGAGGTCCGTGTTTTCCGCACGACGACCCGTCGCCACTCGGACAGCGCCGGTCACGCGCATCCGGGGCCGGCGCATCAGGTGGAACAGGCCATGCTGACCATCCGCACCGAGGACGGTCAGGAAGGCCATTCCTTTACCGCGCCGGAGATCGTTCGCCCGCATGTTATCGAAAAATTCGTCAAGAAAGTTTTGATCGGTGAGGACCATCGCGACCGCGAACGGCTATGGCAGGACCTTGCCCACTGGCAGCGTGGTTCGGCCGCGCAGCTGACCGACCGCACATTGGCGGTGGTGGACTGCGCGTTGTGGGACCTTGCCGGCCGCTCGCTCAACCAACCTGTATACAAGTTGATCGGCAGCTATCGCGATAAGGTGCTCGCCTATGGCTCCATCATGTGCGGCGACGAGCTTGAGGGCGGGCTGGCGACGCCGGAAGATTACGGCCGCTTTGCCGAAACGCTGGTGAAGCGCGGTTACAAGGGCATCAAGCTGCACACCTGGATGCCGCCCGTCAGCTGGGCGCCGGATGTGAAGATGGACCTCAAGGCCTGCGCGGCCGTGCGCGAGGCGGTCGGCCCCGATATTCGCCTGATGATCGACGCCTTCCACTGGTATTCCCGCACCGATGCGCTGGCGCTTGGGCGTGGCCTCGAAAAACTCGGCTTCGACTGGATCGAGGAGCCGATGGATGAACAGTCGCTGTCTTCCTACAAGTGGCTTTCCGACAATCTCGATATTCCGGTCGTCGGCCCGGAAAGTGCGGCCGGCAAGCACTGGCACCGCGCCGAATGGATCAAGGCCGGCGCCTGCGATATTCTGCGCACCGGCGTCAACGATGTCGGTGGCATCACCCCGGCGTTGAAGACCATGCATCTGGCAGAAGCCTTCGGCATGGAATGCGAGGTGCATGGCAATACGGCCATGAACCTGCATGTTGTCGCCGCCACCAAGAATTGCCGCTGGTATGAGCGCGGCCTGTTGCACCCCTTCCTCGAATATGATGACGGCCACGATTATCTGAAATCGCTGTCCGACCCGATGGATCGCGACGGCTTCGTGCATGTCCCTGATCGGCCGGGCCTTGGCGAGGACATCGATTTTACCTTCATCGACAACAACCGGGTGAGGTAACGGGCGATGAAAACGGTGCTCGCCTTCGGAGACAGCCTCACCTGGGGCGCAGACCCGGCAACGGGTCTGCGGCACCCCGCCGAACACCGCTGGCCGGAAGTGCTGGAGGCCGCGCTTTCCGGGAAGGCGAAGGTTCACCCGGAAGGGCTTGGCGGGCGCACCACCTGTTACGACGACCACGCCGGCCCGGCCTGCCGCAATGGCGCGCGGGCGCTGGAAGTTGCGCTTTCATGCCACATGCCGCTTGATCTCGTCATCATCATGCTCGGCACCAATGACATCAAGCCGGTGCATGGCGGGCGGGCGGAAGCCGCCGTTTCCGGCATGCGGCGGCTGGCGCAGATCGTCGAGACTTTCATTTACAAACCGCGCGAGGCCGTGCCGAAACTGCTGATCGTCTCCCCGCCGCCCTGCGTCGCAGGCCCGGGCGGAGAACCGACGGGCGGGCGGGATATCGGGCAATCGCTTAGGCTTGCGCCGCTTTACCGCAAACTCACCGCCGAACTCGGACATGCCTTCTTCGATGCCGGGTCGGTGGCCAGCGCCTCACCGGTCGATGGCGTGCATCTGGATGCGCCGGCAACGGCGGCAATCGGCCGGGCGCTCGCAGCTCCGGTCAGAGAAATTCTTGGCTGATCCTGCGACGCCCGAGGAGGAACCGGGCGTGTGGATCAAAACGTGGAAAGGCCGTATGAACCGGCCGTATTGGGAGGAAAGATGAAACATTTTCTTGCAACCGCAGCACTTGGCGCGCTGCTGATAGGCGCCATGCCGCTCAGCGCCCTTGCCGAAACACCGAAGGACCAGCTCATCGTCGCCACGACCATGAGCAATATCCTCACCCTCGATCCCGCCGCCATTACCGGCCGCGAGACCGTGCAGGTTCTGAACAATGTCTATGACACGCTCGTCGTGCTTTCCCCGAAAGACCGCAGCGTTCAGCCACGCCTTGCCGAACGCTGGGAGATTGCCGAAGACCGGAAATCGATCCGTTTCCATCTGCGCGGCGATGCCAAATTCGCTTCCGGCAATGCCGTGACGGCCAAGGACGTGGCGTGGAGCCTGAAGCGGCTGCTCGCCCGCAACCTGGCTCAATCGTCCTTCCTGAAAACCCGCGGCTTCAAGCTCGAGGAAGCCGACAAGCTCTTCGTCGCCGAAAACGACCAGACCTTCGTGCTGAATATCCCGAAGCCCGACGATCCCAACCTTCTCCTGATGATCCTTGCGCAGAACGGCCCCGGCTCGATCATCGACAGCAAGACGGCGCTTGAGAACGAGAAGGACGGCGATCTGGGCGGCGCTTGGCTGACGCTGAATTCCGCCGGCTCCGGCCCCTTCAAGCTGACGCAGTGGAAATCCAACGAATATATCATCCTCACCCGCAACGACGATTATTGGGGTGAGAAGGCAAAGATGAAGCGCATCCTGATGCGCCATCTGCCAGAATCGCAGTCGCAGCGGCTGATGCTGGAAAAAGGAGATATCGACGTTGCCTATTCCCTTCAGGCGCCGGACCTGAAATCGCTTGAGGCCGACAAGGCCGTCACCATCGAATCCACACCCGGCTCCGGTTTTTATTACCTCAGCGTTTCGATGAAGGATGAGAAATTCGCAAACAAAAAGGTGCGCGAGGCCCTGCGTTACCTGATCGATTACGACGGTCTCGACAAGGCGGTCATGCCCTATTACGGCAAGCTGCATCAGCGCTCGCTCAGCACCGGCGTGATGGGCGCGCTGCCGGATCAGGGCTATAAGCTCGACGTCGAAAAAGCCAAGGCGCTTCTGGCAGAAGCCGGTTATCCCAACGGTTTCAAGACGACGCTGCGCGTACTCTCGGAAGACCCCTTCATGAAGGCGGCAACGGCGATCCAGAACACGCTGGCGCAGGCGGGCATTCAGGCCGAGCTGATCAGCGGCTCCGGCGACCAGATCTATGGCGCCATGCGCGAGCGGAATTTCGAACTGCTGCTCGGCCGCGGCGGCGGCGGCCAACAGCCGCACCCGGACAATAATCTGCGCTCCATCGCCTATAACCCCAACAATGCCGATGACGCCAAGCTCACCAATTACCAGAGCTGGCGCACCAGTTTCTTCGATGAGAAGCTGAACAAGATGATCGAGGCGGCGCTGGTCGAGCGCGACGTGGCGAAACAGACGAAGCTTTATGAGGAGCTGCAGGGCTATATGGACGAGATCGTCATGTCCATTCAGCCCTTCTCCGAAGTCATCGACACCGCAGCCTTCCGCAGTGACGTCAAGGGCATGATCGTCAGCCCCTGGCTTTCGCGGTTTGAAGAGGTGAGCAAGGAGCGGTAAGCTTGCTGCGTATTCTCGAATAAGAAAAGGCGCGGCTACCCCGCGCCTTTTTGCTATAACAAAGCCCCACTCACCCAAAATGTTAGGCGCAAGCGAAGCCTCCGCACTACGTCACCCCGGACTAGATCCGGGGTCTAGTGCGATCAAGTCCTTGATCGCGAGAGAGTCCATTCACGGCGCAGACGCGCCGTGGCTGGATGCCGGATCTAGTCCGGCATGACGGCTCGCACTATGTCAGCAGCCGAGGCGCAGTTGGCGGCCCGCCATCACAAAAAAATGCCCGGCAGGGAGGCCGGGCAAGGAAGGAGGATGTTATTATCGTGATGCCCCGGAGGAGGACGGTCACGTTCTTGGAGCCGTCACGCGCCTTCATATTCCAGCGAGGCGCCGATCAGTTCGCGCGCATAGGGATGCGTCGCGCCATTGCCGGCGATGGCGTCGCGCGGCAGGATTTCGGTGATTTCGCCACGCAGCATCACCGCGAAGCGGTCGCACATGTGATCGACCACGGCGAGATCGTGGGTCACCATGATATAGGTGAAGCCACGCTCTTCCCGCAGGCGCTGCAGCAGGTTGAGGATTTCCGCCTGCACCGAGACGTCGAGCGCAGACGTCGGCTCATCGAGCAGCAACAGTGACGGTTCGAGGATCAGCGCTCGGGCAATCGCCACGCGCTGCCGCTGGCCGCCGGAAAGCTGGTGCGGGAAGCGATCCAGAAAGGCGACGGGCAGGCCGACATCCGTGATGACCTTGCGCATGCGCTCTTCCCGGTCGCCGAGCTTATGGATCGCAAGCGATTCCGAAAGCACAGTGCGCACCGACTGGCGCGGATGCAGCGACCCGTAGGGATCCTGAAACACCATCTGCAGCATGCGGCACCGCTCGATCAGCGGCATGTCACGCACCGACCTGCCATCGATGAGAATATCCCCGGTCCAGAAATCGTTGAGCATGGAGATGCAGCGAAGCACGGTGGATTTGCCCGAGCCGCTTTCGCCGACCAGCCCGAAACATTCGCCCGGCTCGACGCGGAAGGATACGGAAGGCAGCACTTTCAGCGCGGTATGGCCGCTGCCGAAGGTGATGGAGAGATCGCGGGTTTCAACGGAAACGGCCATTATACGTTCTCCTCCAGCCATTCGGGGCGGCGGTCCAGCACCGCAAGCGGCGCGCGCGTGCCGCCGATGCGCGGCTGTGCAGCCAGAAGGCCGCGCGTATAGGGGTGCTGCGCCTGATCGAGATCGCGTGCGGCGAGCGTTTCCACCACCCGGCCGGAATACATGATGAGCACCCGGTCGCAGAAATTGCGCACGAGATTGAGGTCATGGCTGATCATGATCAGGCCGATGCCGCGATCCCGCACCAGACCGTCGAGAATATTCAGCACCTGCAGCCGCACCGTCACATCGAGCGCCGAGGTCGGCTCATCGGCAATGACGAGATCGGGGTCGGCAAGCAGCATCATGGCGATCATGACACGCTGACCCATGCCACCCGAAATTTCATGCGGATATTGCTCGTAAACACGGGCGGAATCGCGGATTTTCACCGCATCGAGCATGGCCAGCGCCTTTTCCCGGGCCTCGGCTTTCGAGACCTTGAAGTGGCGCAGATAGGTTTCCGTCACCTGATCGCCGACCCGGCGGATGGGGTTGAGGGAGAATTTCGGATCCTGAAGGATCATCGACATGCGCCGGCCTCGAACCTTCAGCATCTCCTTCTCATCGAGCGAGAGAAGATCGAGACCATCGAAATCCAGCCTGTCGGCGGTAATCGTCGCCGACGGCAAAAGGCGCAGCAGAGCCCGGCCGACGGTGGATTTGCCCGAGCCGCTTTCGCCGACGATGCCGAGCCGTTCCCGGCCAAGGGTGAAGGAGATGCCGCGCACCGCTTCAGTCGGCGAGCCGCCATAGCGGATGCGGAGATTTTCGACGTCGAGGATTGATTTTTCCATGGCCCTATCTCCGGTTCATCTGCTTCGGATCGAGCGCATCCCGCAGGCCATCACCCAAAAGATTGAAGGCGAGGCTGACGGAGAGGATCGCAATGCCGGGGAAGGTCACCAGCCACCAGCTATCCAGCATGTAACGTCGTCCCGTAGCGATCATCGCCCCCCATTCCGGCAACGGCGGTTGCGCGCCGAGGCCGAGGAAGCCGAGGCCGGCGGCGGTGAGAATGACGGTCGCCATGTTCAGCGTCAGGCGGATGAGGACCGAGGGCAGACACATGGGCATGATCGACTTGACGATGATGCGCAGCGGCGATGCACCCTGAAGCCGCGCGGCGGCAATGTAATCCGCCTTGCGAAAGGTCATGGCTTCGGCACGGGCAAGGCGCGCGATCGGCGGCCAGGAGGTGAGCGCAATCGCGATGATCGCATTGTTGAGGCTGGGCCCGAGTGCTGCGACAAAGGCGAGCGACAGGATGAGGCTCGGGAAGGACAGGAAGATATCCGTGATGCGCATCATCACCGTATCGAACTTGCCGCCGAGATAACCGGAAGCCGTGCCGACCAGAAGGCCGACGGGGCCGACGATGATCGAGACCAGCGAGATGATGGTGAGCGTGATGCGCGCGCCCCAGAGAAGGCGGCTATAGATATCGCGTCCCAACTCGTCCGTGCCGAAGACGTGGCCATTACCCGGCGCCTGCAGCGTATTGGCGAGATCCTGCGCATAGGGGTCATGCGTCGCAAGCCAGGGCGCGAAAATCGCGGCGATGACGAGCAGCAGCAGCACAGCCAGACCGAAGGCCGATGTCGGGCTTTTCAGGAGGAAAACGACGATGTTCTTCAGCGCGTTCAAGGGCACCGGAAGGCGGAAGGAGGTTTCTGTACGAGCCGTCATCAGCGGGTCCTCGGATCGAAAAAGCGGTAGAGAATGTCGGACAGGAGATTGAGCCCGATGAAGATGACGCCGACGATCAAAACGCAGGTCATCACCGCATTCATGTCGCCGATGATAAGATTGCTGGTGAGATATTGCCCGAAACCCGGCCAGGCGAAGACGGTTTCAATGAGAACCGCCCCTTCCAGAAGCGAGCCGTAAGCAAGCGCAATGATGGTGACGAGCTGCACGCGAATATTGCCGAAGGCATGCAGCCAAACCGTCTGCCGCTGCGACAGGCCTTTAACGCGGGCGGTCGTCACATATTCCTGGCCCAGCTGGTCCAGCATGAAGCTGCGCGTCATGCGGGTGATGTAGGCCGAGGAGGAATAACCCAGCAGAGCGGCGGGAAGGATGAGGTGGTTGATGGCTGACCAGAAGACCTCCATATCGCCCGCCAGAAGACTGTCGATAAGCAGAAAGCCCGTCCGCTCCTCGACCAGACCGATATAGAACTGGTCCATGCGTCCACCGCCCCCGACAAGGCCGAGATGGGCGTAAAAAACAATCAGCGCAATCATGCCGGTCCAGAAGATCGGCATGGAATGGCCGAACAGGCTGAGCACCCGCACCAGATGGTCCTGCCAGCGATCCTTGTTGACGGCGGCATAAACACCCATGGGAATGCCGAGGCCGGCGCCGATCAGGATCGCGAAGGTCGCAAGTTCCATCGTCGCCGGCATGACCCTTATGATGTCTTCTATGACCGGGCGGCCGGTGCGGATCGAGGTTCCGAAGTCGCCGGTAAACACGTCTCCCAGATAATAGAAGAACTGTTGCCACAGCGGACGATCGAAACCGAGCGCGTGATAGACCTGTTCATAGGTTTCGCGGGTCGCATCCTCACCCACGATCGCCCGCACCGGATCGGCGGGCATCAGGCGACCGATAAAAAAGGTCAACAGCAGCAATCCAAGCAGCGTAACCGCAATACTTCCGATCTGGCCGGACAGACCATACAGCGAAAGGCGTCTTTTTGGCATGATTCCTCCCTTGCCAGAGATCGACTGCGCGAATGACAAAGGCACAATCATGTCTGACAACTATGCGAAAGTTGTCACAGGTGTTGGGGGCTGTCAAGCGCATCCCGGTCAAATCCGCATTGGCCAAGTTCCGAAACATGTGCACGGGACGGAAATTTCGCACCGGGATCACGATGCTTTCGCTTCTGTCCTAGGGGAAATGACCTGTGTTGCCGCGACCGCCAAGGCCTGTATTCTCCCGCCTTGCGGAATGCACGGATGCCTGGCAGCTATGATGCCAATGACATCCATGCCTTCAGAGGAGGAAAATATGGCTGACATGACGCTTCTGGCATTTGCCCTCGTCGCTTTCATCGGCATCGCGACGCCAGGTCCGACCGTTTTGCTGGCGCTCTCGAATGGCTCGAGATTCGGAATTCGCCGCGCTTTGACCGGTATGGCCGGCGCGGTTCTCTCCGATTTCGTCCTGATCGGTGCGGTTGCGCTGGGATTGGGGGCTTTGCTTGCCGCTTCGGAATTCTGGTTCGGCGTCGTCAAATGGGTCGGCGTCTGTTATCTGGCCTTCCTCGGCATCATGCTTTTACGCTCAAGAGGCACGCTTGATGGGCTTCAATCGGCAGGAGCAGACGGAGCCGTCTCCACGCGCGCGATTTTCTTCAAAAGCTTCCTTGTGGCGGTGACCAACCCCAAGGGATACCTGTTCTTTTCGGCTTTCCTGCCGCAATTCATCGATCCCGCCGCCCCGCAAATCCAGCAATATGCGGTGCTGGCGCTGATCTTCGCCGGGATCGATTTCATCGTGATGTGCGGATATGCCCTGCTCGGCACGCAGGCCGTCAGGCTATTGCGAAAATCCGGAGCCCTGTGGCTCGACCGGGTTTGCGGCGGGGCGATTTTGACACTTGCCGCCTCCCTGGCTTTCTATCGACGGGCAAGCGCTTAATCCGCGGAGAAAACTCGTCTTTCTGTCAATCAGCGGCAGCGGTGCGGGAGCGCAGAAGCACCTTGTAGCGCTCAAGACTACCGCGCAGATGCGCTGCCATATATTGGCGCGCGGCATCGGCATCGCCTTCGATGATGGCGTCGACGATCCTTGCATGCTCCTCCTGGAGATGCAGGTTGTAGTCCTTCGGACGCGACCCTGGCGCAGCACCCTGCAATTCACCGCGGGGAATGATGCCGGAGCGAATAAGCTGAAGAAATTCCGGAAAACGCCTGTTCTGCGTCGCCTGTGCAATGGCCAGATGAAACTCGAAATCGGCATCCCGTGTCGGCAATCCGGCCGCGAGACAGTCGCTGACACGCCCATGCGCATCGACAATCGCCTCCACCTGCACGGCGGAACGGCGCGATGCCGCAAGCCCGGCGGATTCAACCTCGAAAACGGTGCGCAATTCCAGCAATTCAATCACGGAGGAGATCCGCCCCACGGCGAGATCATTAAAAGGCACCTCCTTGGTTGGTTTCGCCTCCACGGCAAACACACCTGCCCCCTTGCGGGCCTCAACCAGACCATCCGCGCGCAGAATGGCGATGGCCTCCCGCACCACCGTGCGGCTGACCGAATATTCCCGCGTCAGCGCGCTCTCGCTCGGAAGACGATCGCCGGGGCGGAACACCCCCTCCGACAAATCCCGCCGCAATGCCGAACTGATCTTCGCCGCAAGCGAAATTTGCTTGGTGCTGCTTTCAACGTCCATTTCGGCCCACCTGTTTCAAACTTGTCTGGCATGTTAACAAACACCCGCCACATTGCAAGAGCCGGACGTCTCGACAGTTTTGCCGGCCAACAGGGTTATCGGTGCTGCAGGATATCTCAGGCAGCCGCCATGGCCGCGCTGCTGGAGAAGCGGCTTCTATATTCACCCGGCGAGAGGCCGAGAATACGGTGGAAGACACGGCGAAAGGCGGCTGAATCCTCATACCCCACCGACCATGCGATCTGATCGACCGAACGGCGGGTGAATTCCAGCAATTCCCGCGCCTTGCCAACGCGCAGGTGCTGAACATATTCGATGGGCTTCATGCCGGTCGCCGCCTTGAAGCGGCGCAGAAAGGTCCGCTCCTCCAGCCCCGCATGGCCCGCCATATCGGTAACGCTCGTCGCCCGCCCGGCGCGGGCCTGCAACCAGTGCTGCACCTTCAGGATCGGCTCGTCGCCATGCGTCAGCCGCGGGGCGAAGCTGCTATAATGGCGCTGTTCACGCCCCGAGGGGTCGATCAGCAGGAATTTGCCAGTCTCGATCATCACCGAAGGCCCGAGCAGCCGGTCGACGATGCGCAGGCCAAGATCGGTCCAAGCCATCAGCCCGCCAGCCGTGATGATATCGCCATCCTCGATGACGATCTTGTCTATCTCCAGCCGGATATCGGGAAAGCGGTCACGGAAACGTTCGGCAAACAGCCAGTGGGTCGTGGCCGGGCGGCCGGACAGGAGGCCGGTCGCGGCGATGATGAAGGAGCCGCCGCAACTGGCGGCCAGCGTCGCGCCCTGCGCATGCCGGTCCAGCAGCCAGCGGGCATAGGGCTCGGCCTCATCGATTTCGGCAGGCCCGGTCAGTCGGCCGGGCACGACGAAGATATCGGGATGTCCCGGCCTGTCGGGCTCGGTGTCGTGACAGCGCGAAAACTCACCGCCCTCGCCCATGCTCCAGTGGCTAACGCGCAGTTTCGGTCCGCCGCGATCCTGTGAAAACACCGACGCGATGGCGAAAAGATCGGTGATGCCGTGCACCATGGCGATCTGACAGTCCCGGTAGAGAACCAGACCGACTTCAATCGCGCTTCCCGCTACACCCGCCATGCCCCGCATCCCCCGTTTTGTCAGTTTCGGCTCGTTTTCTGTCAGAAGCGCCAATCCAGCCCCGGCTGCGTCAAGAGTATCTCTATTCCCACGGGACGCAAGCAAGCTCCCTGCAACAGGAGAGAGAGCCATGACAACGATCACCACCAGAGACGGAACGCATATTTTCTACAAGGACTGGGGCCCGAAAGACGGCCAGCCCATCATCTTCTCCCATGGCTGGCCGCTCAGCGCCGATGCCTGGGATGCGCAGATGGTGTTCTTCGCTAACAACGGTTTCCGCACCATCGCCCATGATCGCCGCAGCCACGGCCGCTCCGATCAGGTCTGGCACAACAATACCATGGATCAATATGCCGACGACCTGGCCGAGCTGATCGAACAGCTCGATCTTCACGACATCATTCTGGTCGGCCATTCCACCGGCGGCGGCGAGGTCACCCGCTATATCGGCCGCCACGGCACGGCCCGCGTCGCGAAAATCGCCCTCATCGGCGCGGTTCCGCCGCTGATGCTGAAGACGGAAAGCAATGCCATCGGCCTGCCGATCGATGTTTTCGACGGTATCCGCAAGGGCACCTATGACAATCGCAGCCAGTTCTTCAAAGACCTGACCATTCCCTTCTACGGCTACAACCGCGAAGGCGTCGTGATATCCGAAGGCATCCGTGAGGAATTCTGGCGGCAGGGCATGATGGGCGGCCTGAAAGGCCAGCTCGACAGCATTCGCGCCTTTTCGGAAAGCGATTTCCATCAGGACCTGAAGGCCTTCGACAAACCGACGCTGGTTCTGCACGGCGATGACGACCAGATCGTCCCGGTGGGCGCTTCCGCGCTTTCCACGGTCAGAATCGTCAAACATGCGGTTCTCAAAATCTATGAGGGCGCCGACCATGGCCTGACGCAGACCCATCAGGACCGGTTCAACGCCGACCTTCTCGCCTTCATCAACGCCTGAAACCACCAGATACAGGAGATACGGACATGACACGGAATACATTCCTCATCACCGGCGCATCCGACGGCATCGGCGCGGTCTATGCCGAACGTCTGGCAAAACGCGGCCATGATCTCATTCTCGTGGCACGGCGTGCCGAAAAGCTGAAGGCTCTGGCAGCACAGCTGGAAAAAGATCATCACATCGCAGTCGAGGTTCTCTCCGCCGATCTTTCCAGGGCGGAAGACCTCGAAAAGGTAGAGGCACGGCTGCGCGACGACCAGCAGATTACCGGTCTCGTTAACAATGCCGGCATTGCCGGGGAAGGCGCGATCACGGCGCTGGACCCGGCCTATGTGACGACGATGATCAACCTCAACATACTTGCCGTCACCCGGCTTGCGGCCGCCATCGCACCGCGCCTTGCCGCCGATGGCAAGGGCACGATCATCAACATCACTTCGGTCACGGCGCTGATGCCGGCGGCGTTCACCGCCGTCTACCCGGCCACCAAGGCCTTCGTGCTCGCCTTCACCGAGGCGCTGCAGGCGCAGCTTTCGCCCTCCGGCGTGCGGGTTCAGGGCGTCCTGCCGGGCATCACCCGCACGGCGATCTGGGAAGAGGAACGGCTCGACGCCATTCCGGCCGCCATGGTCATGGATGTTTACGAGATGGTAGATGCGGCCCTTGCCGGTCTCGATCTCGGCGAGGTTCTGACCATTCCTTCCCTGCCTGATACGGCCGATCTTGAAAATTTCCTTGCCGCCCGTGCGGCGTTGAGGCCCAATCTGTCGCATGCACTTGCCGCCAGCCGGTATCGTGCAACTCAAACCGAATAGAGGGAGACGCATCATGATCCTCGGACTGACCATTCCCCAATTCACTGCATTGCACGTTGCCCTGAGTTTCATCGGCATCGCAACCGGATTGATCGCCCTGCCCGCTTATGCGGTAGGGCGGTGGATGCCGCGCATGATGGCGCTTTTTCTCATCACGACGCTCGCCACCACGCTCACCGGCTTTCTGTTTCCAATCGGCAACTTCACGCCTGCACTCGGCGTCGGCATCATTTCGACCGCCATTCTGGCGATCGCGCTGGTGGCGCTCTATGGATACGGTCTCAATGGCAGGGCGCGCATCATTTATACGATCACCGCCACGATGGGCCTCTATCTGAACATGTTCGTGCTGATCGTTCAGGCCTTTCTCAAGGTCGAAACGCTGAACGCCCTGGCGCCGAACGGCAACGAGCCACCGTTTCTCGTCGCCCAGACAGTTCTGCTCATCGCGGCGATCTGTCTTGGCTGGAAGGCGACACGCCGCAGGCTCGTCGCCTGAGACCAGCCTCCACGCAAACCCGCTTCAGGCAAACACACCCCATGCCCGCACAGCGCCGGGCATGGGGTGTGTTTTCCGATAGGCATTTCCGATGAAATGCGCCTCTTGCGGCCAGTCAATATACATTATACAATAACGTATATTAATTTAGAACAACAGGAGATGCCGATGAACGCCGTCAGGATCAACGAACGTCTGACAGTCGCAGGCCAGCCGGAGATCACCGACTTTCCATCGCTCTCCGCTCAAGGATATAAAACCATCATCAATGCCCGGCCGGATGGCGAAGAGCCCGGCCAGCCGGGCAATGCGCATGAACGAAGCGCCGCCGGCGCGGCGGGTCTGGCCTATAGTTTCATTCCGGTCAGCGGCCCGACAATGACAGAGGCCGATATTCGTGCCTTCCAACAGACGATGGCCGAGGCCAAGGGCCCGATATTCGCCCATTGCAAGGGCGGCACCCGTGCTCTCACGCTCTACGTTCTCGGCGAAACGCTGGACGGGCGCATGGAGCCATCCGAGATCGGCGCTTTCGGCAAGGAGCATGGCTTCGACCTTTCCGGCGCCGTTCGCTGGCTGGAGCGGCGGGCTCTGGCAAAGCCGCATGTGAAGGCTTTCTTCGATCCGCGTACATCGAGCGTGCAATATATCGTTTCGGATCCTTCGACCGGGCGCTGCGCCATCATCGATCCCGTCTATGATTTCGACGAGAAATCCGGCGCGACCGGAACGATGAATGCCGACGCCATTCTGGACTATGTGAAAGAACAGAACCTGACGGTGGAGTGGATTCTCGATACGCATCCCCATGCCGACCATTTTTCCGCCGCCCACTATCTCAGCCAAAAAACCGGCGCGAAAACGGCGATCGGCGCCAGGATCACCGGCGTACAGAAACTCTGGCAGGAGAAATACAACTGGCCCGGCCTTGAGACCGACGGCTCGCAATGGGACCGGCTGTTTGAAGCGGAAGACCGTTTCAGCATCGGTTCGCTTGAAGCCCGCGTGCTGTTTTCACCCGGGCACACGCTGGCCTCCGTGACCTATGTGGTGGGGGACGCCGCCTTCATACACGATACTCTGTTCATGCCCGATTCCGGTACGGCGCGGGCCGATTTTCCGGGTGGCAGCGCAAGAGAACTCTGGGCCTCCATCCAGGACATTCTCGCCCTTCCAGATGAAACACGGCTTTTCACCGGCCATGATTACCAGCCCGGTGGCCGCGCCCCGAAATGGGAAAGCACGGTCGGCGAACAGAAGCGCAGCAATCCCCATCTGGCCGGCATGACGGAAGAAGGCTTCATTCAGCTTCGTGAGGCCCGTGATCGCACCTTGCCGATGCCGAAGCTCATCCTGCACGCCCTGCAGGTCAATATTCGCGGCGGGCGTCTGCCGGAGCCCGAGGCAAACGGCAAACGTTATCTGAAATTCCCTCTCGACGTGCTGGAGGGTAGCGCATGGTGAAGCAAAACACGCTGAAACTGCCCCTGCACATCACTGAAATCCCCCTTCCAGAGATGGAGGAACGTGCCGTCGAGGTTGCGATACTTTTGAAGACACTCGCCCATCCGGCACGGCTGATGCTCGCCTGCACGCTGGCGCAGGGGGAGTTTTCTGTCGGAGAACTCGAGACCAAGCTGGATATCCGCCAGCCCACGCTCTCCCAGCAGCTCGGGGTGTTGCGGGAGGCCGGCATCGTCGAGACCCGACGTGACGCCAAACAAATCTTCTACCGGCTGACGGAGGAAAAAGCGGCGCAGTTGATCGAGGCCCTTTATTCGATTTTCTGCGCGCCGGAGGAAAACCCGTGACGCCCTATTTGCCCTCGCTTTTCGGCGGCATGCTGCTTGGTCTCGCAAGCATCCTCCTGTTTTTCTTTAACGGCCGCATCGCCGGTATCAGCGGCATCCTGGGCAATGTGCTTGGAAGAGAGCGGCGTTTTACTGATCTGGCATTCGTGGCCGGTCTGTTGGCCGGGCCTTATCTTTATGCCATCACATTCAGCCAGTTTCCTGCCCTCACCATAACAACACCGTGGCCGCTGATCCTCATTGCCGGTCTGCTGGTCGGTTTCGGCACACGCATGGGCTCCGGCTGTACTTCCGGTCACGGCATCATGGGGCTGGCGCGATTTTCCCGGCGCTCCATCGTCGCGACCGTAACGTTCCTGATCACCGGCATGCTCGCCGCGACGATAACGGGAGCCCTCTCATGAAAAATCCGGTCATTGCGCGTGTCGCGCTGGCACTCGCGGCAGGAGCGCTGTTCGGCTTCGGCCTCTCCCTTTCCGGTATGATCGATCCAACCCGCGTTTCAGGTTTTCTCGACGTGGCGAGCGGCCATTGGGATCCGAGCCTGATGTTCGTTCTCGGCGGCGCGCTCCTGGTCGCGGTACCGGGCGTTCAGCTACGCCGTTTCCTTGCCAAACCCGTCTTCGGTGAAGATTTCAGCCTTCCCTCGAAAACGAGCATCGACCGGCCGCTGGTCGTGGGCTCGGCTATTTTTGGCACAGGCTGGGGGCTTGCGGGCTTTTGCCCCGGCCCTGCAATCTCGGCCTTTGCTCTGGGATTGTTGCCGGTCATGCTCTTCGTGGCGGCGATGATTACCGGCATGCTCATCCACGACCGCATCTACGCCAAACAGCGATAGACTTCTTAATTCGATGCGCATGAAACGGCCTGCGCGGAAGCGGAAAACTCCCGCGCAGGCGCGCCCTATTACAGGTCGATCAGGCTCTTGCCCGTCATTTCCGCCGGCAGCGGCACGTTCATCAGTTGCAGCAGCGTCGGAGCGACATCGGCGAGAATACCGCTATGCAGCTTTGCACCTTCGGGTCCGCCATACAGGATCACCGGCACCGGATTGGTTGTGTGCGCTGTGTGCGGGCCACCCGTCACCGGATCCACCATGGTTTCGCAATTGCCATGGTCGGCAATCACCAGCATGGCGCCACCCACCTTGTCCAGTGCCGCAACGACGGCGGCAAGCCCCCGGTCCACGGCTTCGCATGCCTTGATCGCGGCCTGCAGGTCGCCGGTATGGCCGACCATGTCCGGATTGGCATAATTGGTGACGATGAGATCGTAACCTTTGCCGATCGCCTCGACGAATTTCTCCGTCACTTCCGGCGCGCTCATTTCCGGCTGCAGATCATAGGTCGCAACCTTCGGAGACTTGGGCATGAAGCGGTCTTCGCCCACTTCCGGCTCTTCCTTGCCGCCATTGAGGAAGAAGGTGACATGCGGATATTTTTCCGTCTCGGCAAGGCGGAACTGCCGCAGACCCTGCTTGGCCACCCAGGCGCCCAGCGTATTGACGATATCGCGCTTGGGGTAAGCCGTCGTCATGAAGGTGCTGTGGCGGGTGGAATATTCCACCATGCCAAGCAAGGCCGAAAGCACGGGCTTTTCGCGCGCGAACCCGTCGAAATCATCCGCGCCGATGGCGAGCAGGATTTCGCGGGCACGGTCGGCGCGGAAATTCAGGCAGAAGAGACCGTCGCCGGCCTTGAACCCCTGATAGTCGCCGATCACCGTCGGCAGGATGAATTCATCGGTGACGTTGTTTTTGTAGCTTCCGGCCACAGCGCTCACCGCGTCCGGCGCATGCTCACCCTTGCCGAGAACCATGGCGTCATAGGCTTTTTCAACGCGTTCCCAGCGATTGTCGCGATCCATTGCATAATAACGGCCGATCACCGTGCCGATGCTGGCGCCCTCAGGCAGGCTGGCTGCAAAAGCAGTGACGAAACCCTCTGCCGACTGCGGCGCGACATCGCGGCCATCGGTGATGGCGTGCACAACGACCTTCAGCCCCAGATCGGTCATCAGCTTCACCGCCGCCTGACCGTGGACGATGTGGCCGTGAACGCCGCCATCCGAAACAACACACATCAGATGCGCCACACCGCCAGCCGCTTTTACCTTGGCGGCGAAATCGAGAAGCGCGGCATTCTGGAAAAAGCTGCCATCCTCTATCGCCAGATCGATCTGGCCGAGGTCCATGGCGACGATACGGCCTGCGCCAATATTGGTGTGTCCGACTTCGGAATTGCCCATCTGCCCGCTGGGCAGGCCCACATTCGGGCCGAAAGTGGTGAGCGTTGCATTCGGGCAGGTGGCAAAAAGCCGGTCCATGGTGGGCGTGTTCGCCAGCACCGGCGCATTGCTGGATTTGTCCTCGCTCAGCCCCCAGCCATCGAGAATAGTCAGGACAACGGGTTTGGGAGTGCTCATGAAAGGACCTTCTTCTTCATTCGGTTGCCGGCGGACAGCGAAGCGCTGGGCACCGGAGCGCCCCCGTCCGCCACTATGATCATGATGAGAAAACACGGCTTCTCGTTCTTTCTCTTCTATACCCGAAGATCGCGAACGCAAGCCTATACTGACACCGAAACAGTTCCGTGAATGTCGAAAACGACCCGTTAAAAAGTTATGCAGGCGCGCCCATTCCTGGGCTTGTCACAGGAATGAGCGCGCCGGGTGCTTTACTCTATGAAGATCAGAGCCGGCTTTTCCAGCAGCGCCTTGACGGCCTGGATGAAGACGGCGGCATCCCAGCCGTCGATAACCCGATGATCGAAGCTGGAAGAAAGGTTCATCATCTTGCGCGGCACGAAACGGCTGCCATCCCAGACCGGCCGCGTCATGATCTTGTTGACACCGATGATCGCCACCTCGGGGTAATTGATGATCGGTGTCGAAACCACACCACCCAGGGCGCCGAGCGAGCTGATGGTGATAGTTGAGCCCGTCAGCTCGTCGCGCTGGGCGGTGCCGGTACGGGCCGCCTCGGCAACGCGCGAGACTTCCTCTGCGCATTGCCAAAGGCCAAGTGTTTCCGTGTGCCGAACCACCGGCACCGTCAATCCCGACGGCGTCTGCGTGGCGATGCCTATGTGAACCGCTTCGTAATGGCTGACGACCCCTTTCTCGTCATCGAAGGTGGCATTCATGCCGGGATGATCCGCGACCGTTTTGACAAGCGCCCGCATCAGGAACGGCAGGATCGTCAGTTTCGGCTGTCCGGAACGGCGGTTGGCGTTCATGGTGGTTCGCAAATCCTCCAGATCCGTCACGTCGATTTCCTCGACATAGGTGATGTGGGGAATGCGGGAGACGGAAAGCGCCATCTTCTCGGCGATCCTGCGCCTCAGCCCCGTCACCTTCACTTCCTCGACGGCGCTGTCGCGGGGCGCTATCGGCACCGCAGGCCGTTCAGCTTGCGACCGCGTGGTGAGATAGGCATCGAGATCGGCATGGGTGATATGCCCCTCCGGCCCTGTTCCCCGCAACTGTGCGAGATCGATATCGAGATCATCGGCGCGCTGGCGAACCGCGGGGGACGCCAGAGGCTTATGGTGTTCGACCTCGGGAGACGGCGGCGCATCATTGATTTCACGGGCCGGCTGGATTTCAGCCGCTGGCGGCTCTTCCGTCATGTCGGATGGCGCTTCCGGTTCCGGCGCGTCGCCGACCGGAGCGGCGGCAGCCGCTTCGGTTTCGATGCGCACAAGCGGCGCCTTTACCGCCACGGTATCACCCACTTCCGCCGCCAGCCATGTGACGATGCCTGCAACCGGCGAGGGGATTTCGACGGTCGCCTTGTCGGTCATCACCGCGGCCAGCACCATGTCCTCATGCACGGGATCGCCGGGCTTGATGTTCCATTCCACCAGTTCGGCTTCCGCCACGCCTTCGCCGACATCGGGCATAGTGAGAACAAATTCCGCCATTTTCAGGCCTCCATGACTTCGATGAGGGCGCGCCCGACGCGGGCAGGACCCGGAAAATAGTCCCATTCCTGCGCATGGGGATAAGGCGTGTCCCAGCCGGCGACGCGGACGACCGGGGCCTCCAGGTGATAAAAGCAATGTTCCTGCACCAGTGAGACGACTTCCGCGCCGAAGCCGGAAGTGAGCGTTGCCTCATGCACCATGACGCAGCGGCCGGTCTTGGAAACGGACTTCACGATAGTGTCGAGGTCGAGCGGCAGCAGGCTGCGAAGATCGATGATCTCGGCATCCACACCGGTCTCTTCCGTCGCCGCCAGCGCCACATGCACCATGGTGCCATAGGTGATGACGGTGACAGCGTTTCCGGGCCGGCGGATTTCCGCCTTGCCGATAGGAATCGTGTAATGCCCTTCCGGCACCTCGCCCATGTCGTGTTTGGACCAGGGCGTGACGGGCCGGTCGTGATGGCCGTCGAAGGGGCCGTTATAAAGCCGCTTCGGCTCCAGAAACATCACGGGATCAGGGTCTTCGATCGACGCGATCAACAGCCCCTTGGCGTCATAAGGGTTGGAGGGAACCACCACCTTCAGCCCGCAGACATGGGTAAAAAGCGCCTCCGGGCTCTGGCTATGGGTCTGCCCGCCGAAAATGCCGCCGCCCGTTGGCATTCTGAGAACGATGGGGCAGGTAAAATCACCATTGGAGCGATAGCGAATGCGCGCCGCTTCCTGGGTAATCTGGTCATAGGCGGGATACATGTAGTCGGCGAACTGGATTTCGACACAGGGACGCAAGCCATAAGCGGCCATGCCGATGGCGGTGCCGACAATGCCGGATTCACTGATGGGCGCGTCGAAACAGCGGGTCTTGCCGTATTTTCCCTGCAGCCCCTGCGTGGCGCGGAAAACCCCGCCGAAATAACCCACGTCCTCACCGAACACCACCACATCGTCGTTGCGCTCCATGGATACATCCATGGCGCTGCGGACGGCTTCGATCATCGTCATTCTCGTCATGTCAGTACCCGGCTTTCTGGCGTTGACGGACGAGATGCGGCGGCATCTCGGCATATACGCCCTCGAAAATATCCTTGGTCGGCGGCTTGCCGCCCGCATGCAGCGTGCCGTGGCTTTCCGCCTCGCGCTGCGCCTCGATCACCTCATCGGCGATTTCCGCTTCCGCCTGCCGGTGCCGCTCCTCCGACCAGAAACCGCGCAGGATGAGATGTTTCTTCAGCCTGAGAACGGGGTCGCCCAGCGGCCAGGCCTCGGACTCGGTCTTGGGACGATAGGCGCTCGGATCGTCGGAAGTGGAATGTGCGCCGACACGATAGGTCACATATTCAATCAGCGTCGGGCCGAGATTGCGGCGCGCGCGCTCCACCGCCCATCGCGCCACGGCATAGACGGCGAGATAATCATTGCCGTCGACCCGGAGCGCCGGAATGCCGAAACCCAGCCCCCGCGCTGCAAAGGTGCCGGAACCGCCGCGCGCAATGCCCTGAAAAGTGGAAATGGCCCATTGGTTGTTGACGATGTTGAGGATCACCGGCGCCTTGTAGGTGGAGGCAAAGACGAGCGCGGAATGAAAATCCGATTCCGCCGTCGAGCCGTCGCCGATCCACGCGGCTGCGATTTTCGTATCGCCCTTGATGGCCGAGGCCATCGCCCAGCCAACCGCCTGCACATATTGCGTGGCAAGGTTGCCGGACACGGTGAAGAAGCCGTGCTCCTTCGAGGAATGGAGAACAGGCATTTGCCGCCCATGCAGCGGGTCCAGCTCGTTGGAATAGATCTGGTTCATCATGGTGACGAGCGGATAGTCGTCGGCGATCAAAAGACCCGCCTGCCGGTAAGTCGGGAAATTCATGTCGCCTTTGGAAAGCGCCTTGCGGAAGGCGCAGCTGACCGCCTCCTCGCCCAGATGCTGCATGTAAAAGGAGGTTTTGCCCTGCCGTTGCGCCATCAGCATGCGGGCATCGAAAGCGCGAAGCCGCATCATGTTTCTAAGGCCCACCAGCAATTCCTCGTCCGAGAGCAGCCCTGCCCATGGCCCGACGGCCTCGCCCTGGTGGTTGAGGACGCGAATGATGGAATAGGCGAGATCGCGCATGCTTTCCGGCGCTGCATCCACCTCCGGGCGCGGTACGGAGCCGGCCTTGGGTATTTTCACATTGGAGAAATCCGGCTGGTCGCCGGGCCGCACCGCGGGCTCCGGCACATGCAGGCTGAGATGCGTGGTTTCGGTAATATCCATTCTACTCCTCCCATCGCCATCTCCTCCAGACGACGAAACAATGTTCAGAGGTTTCGCGCGATGACCATGCGCTGGACATCGCTGGTTCCCTCGTAAATCTGGCAGATGCGCACATCGCGATAGATCCGCTCCACCGGATAATCCGCCATGTAACCGTAACCGCCGTGAATCTGGATGGCGTCCGAGCAGACACGCTCGGCCATTTCGGACGCGAAGAGTTTTGCCATCGAGGCCTCCGAAAGGCAGGGCTCACCCGCTTCCTTCAGCGCCGCCGCATGCAGCACCAGCTGCCGCGCCGCCTCAATGCGCGTCGCCATGTCCGCGAGGCGAAACGCCACCGCCTGATGTTCGATGATTGCCTGTCCGAAGGCCTTGCGCTCGCGGGCATAATCCCGCGCCGCCTCGAAGGCGGCCTGCGCCATGCCGACTGCCTGCGCGGCGATGCCGATGCGGCCGCCTTCCAGATTGGCGAGCGCGATGCGATAACCCTGCCCCTCTTCGCCCAACCGCAATTCGGCAGGAACCACCATGTCGGTAAAGGCAATCTGGCAGGTATCGGACGAATGCAGGCCGAGCTTCTCCTCGACCCTGATCACCTCGTAACCCGGCGTATCGGTCGGCACGATGAAGGCAGTGATGCCTTTCTTGCCCGCCGTCGCATCGGTGACGGCAAAAACGATGACGACATCGCCATTTTTGCCCGAGGTGATGAACTGTTTCGCGCCATCCAGAATATAGCGGTCGCCATCGCGCCGGGCGCGGGTCTTGAGGTTGGACGCATCGGAACCGGCCTGCGGTTCGGTCAAAGCAAAGCCGCCGATCCACTCACCGGAAGACAATTTCGGCAGGAAGCGCTGTTTCTGGTCTTCGGTCCCGAATTTCAGGATCGGCACGCAGCCCACCGAATTATGCACGCTCATGATGGTGGAACAGGCCCCGTCACCGGCAGCGATCTCCTCCAGCGCCAGAGCATAGGCGACGGCACCGGTTTCCGACCCGCCATAGTCCTCGGAGACAAGCATACCGAGGAAGCCGAGCGCGCCCATTTCTTTCAGCTCGTCTTTCGGGAACCGGCTTTCCCGGTCACGCGCGCTGGCACCAGGGGCAAGCCGCTCGCGGGCGAAATCGCGGGCCATGTCCCTGATCTGCTGCTGGGCGTCATTCAGAATCATCGCCGCCTCCCTTAATGTCGCTCTATGCCGAGCGCGGTTGCTTCACCGCCGCCGATGCACACGGCGGCCACGCCGCGTTTCAGCCCGTGGCGCTGCAAGGCGGCCAGCAAGGTGACGACGATCCTCGCGCCGGAAGCGCCGATCGGATGGCCGAGCGCACAGGCGCCGCCATGCACATTCACCTTGTCATGCGGCAGGTCGAGATCGCGCATCGCCGCCATCGCCACCACGGCAAAGGCCTCGTTGATTTCGAAGAGATCGACATCCTTCGCCGCCCAGCCGGTTTTTCCGAACAGCTTTTTCATTGCGCCGATGGGAGCCGTTGGATATCCGGCGGGCGCATCCGCATGGGAGGCCTGACCGATAATGGTCGCCAGCGGTGAAAGGCCCCGCCTTTCCGCTTCGGAGCGACGCATGAGAACAAGAGCGGCCGCACCATCGGAAATCGAACTGGAATTGGCGGCCGTCACCGTTCCGCCATCGCGGAAGGCAGGTTTCAGCTGCGGGATTTTTTCCGGCTTCGCCTTGCCCGGCTGCTCGTCCACGGCGACATCGCCGACAGGCGCTATTTCCGCTTCGAAAACCCCTTCAGCGATAGCACGCCGGGCGCGCTCCAGCGAGGTCAGCGCATAATCATCCTGCATGGCGCGGGTGAACTGGTAAGCTTCAGCGCAATCCTCCGCGAAAGTGCCCATCAGCCGGCCCTTGTCATAGGCGTCCTCGAGGCCATCCAGAAACATGTGGTCAGTGAGCTTGCCGTGGCCGAGACGATAGCCGTTTCGCGCGCGGTCCAGCAGATAGGGCGCATTGCTCATGCTTTCCATGCCGCCCGCCAGCACGATGGAAGAACTTCCCGCCGCAATCTGGTCATAGCCCAGCATGATCGCCTTCATGCCAGAGCCGCACATCTTGTTGATGGTCGCCGCGCCAACCGAGTTGGGAATGCCGGCGGCAATGGCCGCCTGTCTGGCCGGAGCCTGCCCCTGTCCGGCCGTAAGCACACAGCCCATCAGCACATCGTCAATATCAGAAAACGGAACAGCGGCCCGTTCGACGGCCGCGCGGATCGCCGCCGCCCCTAGGTCAGGCGCGGCCACCGATTTGAATTCGCCCTGGAACCCACCCATAGCAGTACGAGCGGCCCCGACGATCACGACAGGGTCATGCACAGCCAAATTCACCTCCCTTGGCCATTCTCCCGCTTGAGAAAACAACCGTCATCGCGATCTCCTCCAGACCTCGACTGACGTGAACGCTATCACTATCTCGAATTCATTTCAAAGCTATTTTGATTGACAGTTTTTTGATTGACGATATCTTTGATCCAACAATTAGTCATATCATAGAGCAAATGATCCATGATTGAGCTCGACAGTTTCGACCGGAAGATTCTGCATGTGCTCGGCGATGACGGGCGGGTGAGCTGGCGTGACCTGGCAGCGCGGATAGGTCTCTCTTTCACGCCGACGCTGCGGCGCGTGCGCAAGCTGGAAGAGGAAGGCATCATTCGTGGTTATACCGCCGTGTTCGATGAGAACCGGCTGCTCGGCAATATGGGCGTCTTCATCTCCGTCACATTGGAACGGCAGATCAAGGAAGCGCTGACAACCTTCGAACACCATGTCGCTTCCATTCCCGAAGTGGTGGGCGGTTACCAGACCAGCGGCAGTTCGGATTATCTGATCCACGCCATGGTGCGGGATCTGCCGCATTATCAGGAGCTTCTGGATTTCCTGACCACGGTGCCCGGCGTGTCGCGCATCCAGTCCAATTTCGCCATTAAGACATTCGTGCGCCGTTCCGCCGCCTTCACCGGAGGTGACACGCCGTAAATCAAGGGTTGCCGGCGCGGAGGAGGTGCCGGCTACTGACAAAAGGGACGGCCTGCCGTCCGGAGGAGGAGACGCGATGAGTTTGAACCTCGCCGCCATTTTCGATGCCGATCTCGGCCCGGAAATCGCAGCATTGCGCGATAGCGCAAGCGCATTCGCAGACGATAAAATCGCCCCTTTGGCGGCAGAGATCGACCGCGACGACCGTTTTCCACGCAAGCTCTGGCCGGAAATGGGTGAGCTCGGTCTGCACGGCATCACCGTTTCGGAAGAATTCGGGGGTGCCGACATGGGCTATCTCGCCCATTGCGTCGCGATGGAGGAGATAAGCCGGGCTTCCGCTTCCATCGGCCTCTCCTATGGCGCCCATTCCAACCTCTGCATCAACCAGATCCACCGCTGGGGAACGCAAGAGCAAAAGCACAGATATCTGCCGAAACTCGTCTCCGGCGAACATGTCGGCTCGCTCGCCATGAGCGAGACGGAAGCCGGTTCGGATGTCGTGTCGATGCGGCTGAAGGCGGAGCGCAGGGGCGATCGCTACGTGCTGAACGGCGCGAAGATGTGGATCACCAATGGCCACGAGGCCGATACGCTGGTGGTCTACGCCAAGACGGATATATCCGCCGGCCCGCGCGGCATCACCGCCTTCCTGATCGAAAAGGGCTTCAAGGGGTTTCGCCCGGCCCAGAAACTCGACAAGCTCGGCATGCGCGGCTCGCCTACCTCGGAACTGGTATTCGAGGATTGCGAGGTGCCGGAAGAGAACATTCTCGGCCGCCTCAATGACGGCGTGACGGTGCTGATGAGCGGACTGGATTACGAGCGCGCCGTGCTGGCCGCAGGCCCGGTCGGCATCATGCAAGCGGCGATCGATCTGGTGCTGCCCTATGCCCGCGAGCGCAAGCAATTCGGCAAGCCGATCGGCGAATTCCAGCTGGTGCAGGGCAAACTCGCCGATATCTATTCGGCCATGAATGCATCGCGCGCCTATGTCTATGCAGTGGCGCGGGCCTGCGACAATGGCCGCATCACGAGGCAGGACGCGGCCGGCGCAATCCTCTTTGCCGCCGAACGGGCGACGCAGGTGGCCCTGGATGCCATCCAGCTTCTCGGCGGGTCCGGTTATGTCAATGAAAGCCCGGCCGGACGGCTGCTGCGCGACGCCAAGCTTTATGAGATCGGCGCGGGCACCAGCGAAATCCGCCGGATGCTGATCGGCCGCGAACTGGTCAAGGGCAACGGGTGAGGACACGCGATGAAGCTGACATCCACTCTGAACCGCGACCCCACCTTCGCTGCCAATGTCGATTTCATGTCGGGTCTGGTGGAGGACCTGCGGCAGCACGTCGAGAAAATCTCCAGAGGCGGCGGCGACAAGGCCCGCGAACGGCATCTTTCCCGCGGCAAATTGCTGGCGCGCGACCGGATCGAAGCCCTTCTCGACCCCGGCAGTCCATTCCTGGAATTCTCGCAATTCGCGGCTTACGAGGTCTATGACGAACCCGTTCCCGCCGCCGGCATCGTCACCGGCATCGGCCGGGTCTCCGGCCGCGAATGTGTGATCGTCGCCAATGATGCGACGGTGAAAGGCGGCACCTATTATCCGCTGACGGTGAAGAAACATCTGCGCGCGCAGGAGATCGCCACGGAGAACCGCCTGCCCTGCATCTATCTGGTGGATTCCGGCGGCGCGAACCTGCCCAATCAGGACGAGGTGTTTCCCGACCGCGATCATTTCGGCCGCATCTTCTATAATCAGGCCAATATGTCGGCGGAAGGCATCGCGCAGATCGCCGTGGTGATGGGCAGCTGCACGGCGGGCGGGGCCTATGTGCCTGCCATGAGCGACCAGTCGGTGATCGTCAAAAATCAGGGCACGATCTTCCTCGGCGGCCCGCCGCTGGTGAAGGCCGCGACCGGCGAGGTGGTGAGTGCGGAAGAGCTGGGCGGCGCGGATGTGCATTCCCGCCAATCCGGCGTTACCGATCACTACGCCAATAACGACCGCCACGCGCTGGCGCTGACCCGGCGGATCGTTTCCACCCTCAACCGCCGCAAACAGGTGGAACTGGATATTCGCGAGCCGACGGAGCCGCTTTATCCGGCAGATGAACTTTACGGTGTCGTACCCGCCGATACGCGAAAACCCTTCGAGGTGCGGGAGATCATCGCGCGTCTGGTGGACGGTTCCGAATTCGATGAGTTCAAGGCGCTTTACGGCACGACTTTGGTCTGCGGTTTCGCCCATATCCATGGCTATCCTGTTGGCATCGTCGCCAATAACGGCATTCTTTTCTCGGAATCAGCGCTCAAAGGCGCACATTTCATCGAGCTCTGCTGCCAGCGCGGTATTCCCCTCGTTTTCCTGCAAAACATCACCGGCTTCATGGTCGGCAAAGCCTATGAGGCGGGCGGTATCGCCAAGGATGGCGCCAAGCTCGTCACCGCCGTCGCATCGGCAAGGGTGCCGAAATTCACCGTCATCATCGGCGGCTCCTTCGGGGCCGGCAATTACGGCATGTGCGGGCGGGCCTATTCACCGCGCTTTTTGTGGATGTGGCCGAATGCCCGCATTTCCGTGATGGGCGGCGAACAGGCGGCCTCTGTTCTGGCGCAAATCCGCCGAGACGGCATCGAGGCCGATGGCCGCCACTGGTCGAAGGAAGGCGAAGAGGCGTTCAAGCACCCGATCCGGGAAAAATACGAGCTGGAGGGACATCCCTATTATGCCAGCGCGAGACTTTGGGACGATGGCATCATCGACCCGAAGGACACACGTCTCGTGCTCGGTCTCGGTCTTTCCGCCGCGCTCAATGCACCGATAGAATCCACCCGTTTCGGCATATTCAGGATGTGAGGCAACCATGTTCTCAAAAATACTGATCGCCAACAGGGGCGAGATCGCCTGCCGCATCATCCGCACCGCCGCCAAGATGGGCATCCGCACCGTAGCGGTCTATTCGGATGCCGATCGTGACGCCATGCATGTGGCGCTTGCCGACGAGGCCATTGGCATCGGCCCCGCGCCTGCGCGTTCGTCCTATCTTGATGCGGAAAAGATCATTGCCGCGGCGCGCACAAGCAACGCGGAGGCCATTCATCCGGGTTATGGCTTTCTCTCCGAGAATGCCGGTTTCGCGGAAGACTGCGCCGCTGCCGGTCTCGTTTTCATCGGCCCAACGCCCGATGCCATCCGCGCCATGGGCGGAAAAAGCGAGGCGAAGGCACTGATGGCGAAGGCGGGCGTCCCCGTTGTTCCGGGCTATCATGGTGAGGATCAGGCCGATGCGCGGCTTGCCGAGGAGGCCCTCGGCATCGGTTATCCGGTGCTGATCAAGGCCTCGGCCGGCGGTGGCGGCAAAGGCATGCGCATCGTCCGCAAGAAACGCGAATTTGCGGCCGAACTTGCCGGCGCCAAGCGGGAAGCGCTTGCCGCTTTCGGCGACGACCGCATGCTGATCGAAAAATATCTGGAACGGCCACGCCATGTGGAAGTGCAGGTTTTTGCCGATGGCCAGGGCAATTGTGTTTCGCTTTTCGAGCGCGACTGCTCGATCCAGCGCCGGCACCAGAAGGTCATAGAGGAAGCCCCTGCCCCCGGCCTGCCCGATGCACTTCGGCAGCGCATGTATGAAGCGGCGATCGCCGCCGCCCGCGCCATCGATTATCGCGGCGCGGGAACCGTGGAATTTCTGCTCGCCCCTTCCGGCGACTTCTATTTCATGGAAATGAATACGAGGCTTCAGGTCGAACATCCGGTGACGGAATATATTACCGGTCTCGACCTGGTCGAATGGCAGATCCGCGTCGCCAATGGAGAGGCCCTGCCGGAAGACTGGACCGGTCTCAGCATAAACGGCCACGCCATCGAGGCGCGGATTTATGCCGAAGACCCGGCGCATGATTTCCTGCCGTCGATCGGCAAGGTCAGCCATCTCGTTTTTCCCGATCAGGGCCCTCACGTCAGGATCGACAGCGGCATCCGCGCCGGCGACGCCATCACCGTGCATTACGATCCGATGATCGCCAAGCTGATCGTCTGGGACCATGATCGCCCATCGGCGGTGCGGCGTCTGCGGTTGGCGCTCGAAAAACTGGCGATCTTCGGCGTCACCAGCAATGCCGCCTTTCTGACGCGGCTTGCGGGACTGGATACTTTCGGAGCGGCCGATCTCGATACCGGCTTCATAGCCCGTAACGAAGCGGCGCTGTTTGCTCCGGCAGCAACGGAAGGGAACGAGATAGCCATGGCCGCGCTTGGCCTGCTGCTCGCGCGGCAGAAAAACGGAAAGCCGGGGTCGCAGGCCGATCCCCATAGCCCGTGGAACACGACGACCGCCTTCCGCCTGAACGCGCCGGCAAGGGAAAAGCTGTATTTCGTGTTTGAAAACCAGCCGCTTGGCGTCGGCGTCACGCATGAGGCGGATGGTTTTTCGCTGGAGATCGACGGACGGGCGATCCGCGCCCATGGCATCCTCTCGGAGGACGGTAAATTCCGTGCGACCGTGGAAGGCAGGAAAAGGCAGGGCCATTTCTTTGCGGAGGATGGCCGGTACGCGCTTTTTCTGGATAGCGAGCATTATCGCATCAGCCAGCCGGATCCCGTCGATATCGCGGATTCCACTACCCATACCGGCGGTCTCGAAGCACCCATGCCCGGCGTCATCCGCGCCCTGCTGAGCAGCAGCGGTGCTGCGGTTGAAGTCGGCGAGGCGCTTGTGGTGATGGAGGCGATGAAAATGGAACACACGATCCGTGCGCCGGCAAAAGGCACCGTCACGGCCATCAATTGCAACGAGGGCGATATGGTCGCGGCCGGTGCGGTGCTGGTGGATTTCGAGCCGGACGGCGGCTGAGATGAGTTGGCCGCGAACCGTCAAAATCGTCGAAGTGGGTGCGCGTGACGGCCTGCAAAATGAAACTGCGCAGGTTTCCACCGCCATCAAGATCGAATTGATCGAGCGACTGGCTGCGGCCGGACTGGCCGCTGTAGAGGCGGGAGCCTTTGTTTCACCCAACAAAGTTCCGCAAATGGCAGGTTCCAACGATGTGTTTCAGGGCATTAAACGCCGACCCGACACGGCCTATCCTGCGCTTGTCCCCAATATGAAAGGTTTCGAGGCCGCCATTGAGGCTGGCGTCACCGAGATCGCGGTTTTCGTGTCCGCCTCGGAAGGCTTCAGCCAGCACAATATCGCCTGCTCGCGTGCGGAAAGCCTCGAGCGCCTGCGCGATGTCGCATCAGCTGCGGCTGGCCGAAACATCCTCATGCGCGGTTACGTCTCCTGCATTGCCGGCTGCCCCTATGACGGTAAGGTTGCACAAGATGACGTAGCGGCGATGGCAGAAGCGCTCATCGCGCTCGGCTGTTACGAAATTTCCCTCGGCGATACGATCGGCGTCGGCACGGCGGACCAGATTCGCAATCTCATCAAGCGGGTGTCTGCCCGCATCCCGCATGAAAAACTCGCCATGCATTTCCACGATACCTATGGGCAGGGCGTCGCCAATGTGCTGGCCTCGCTGGATGAAGGTATCTCGGTCTTCGACAGCTCCGTCGCCGGGCTGGGCGGCTGCCCCTTTGCACCGGGGGCCAGCGGCAACGTCGCCACCGAAGACGTCGTTTATCTGCTGCACGGGCTTGGCATTAAAACCGGTATCGACCTGATGGCGGTGGCGAAAACCGGAGACTGGATCAGCCGGCATCTTGGCAGGGCGAATGCAGCCCGGGCCGGCAAGGCGCTGCTTGCCGCAAATATGGAGGGTGATGCCCATGGCGGATGAACTGTTGAGCGAAAAGCGCAAGGACGTTCTGTGGCTGACGCTCAACCGGCCGGACGTCCACAACGCCATGAACGCCGCAATGACCGACGCCTTGACGGATGCGCTCCGCGCGGCCTCCGGCGATGGCAACCTTCGCGCCGTGGTGATAACGGCTGCGGGAGACCGCAGCTTCTGCTCCGGCGCTGACCTGAAGGAAAGTGCGGGCGGCATGTTCCTCTCCAGAGACGGAACGAACCCCATCGCCGATGTGATACGCGCCATCGAAATCTGCGACAAGATCGTGATTGCCCGCGTCAATGGTCGGGTTCTGGCCGGTGGGCTCGGGCTCATCGCGGCCTGCGACCTTGCCTATGCCGCCGATCATGCCGAGTTCGGCCTGCCGGAAGTGCGCGTCGGGCTTTTCCCGGCTATGGTGGCGGCGAAACTTCTGGCCAGAATACCGCCGGGAAGGCTTCACGAAATGGCCTATCTCGGCCAACCGTTCATCGCCGCGGAAGCCGAGCGCATGGGCCTTGTCAACCGCACTGCGCCATCCGCTACACTCGATGGCGTGATAGAGGAGGTTCTTGCCCGCTTGCGGCAAAACGCGCCGGGTGCAATCGCAGCTGGAAAGGCGGCATTACTGGCGATGCGCGACATGCCGAGCGGTGACCGGCTCACTTTTGCCGAAAGCGTCATCGCCACGATCAGCACCGGTGGAGAGGCGCGCGAAGGAAGGAACGCCTTCGCTGAAAAGCGCCCGCCAATCTGGGTTGCTGGGTCCTGAACCGCCCCTCAAGGTGTTAATCGATATAATGCTCAAAGCCGCGTTGACCCCGTTCGGCAAATCGAGTTCTATCCAGCACCTTTCGCCGGACGGCGATCGGGGAGCCGGAGGAGAGCCCATGCGCCTTGTAAAAACCGTCGCCGAATTGCGCGGCCTGACCGCCACATTTCGCCGCGATGGAAAGACTGTCGGCTTCGTGCCGACCATGGGCTTTCTCCATATCGGCCATTTGAGGCTCGTTGCCAAAGCGAAGGCTGAAAACGAGGTGACAGTGGTGTCGATCTTCGTCAATCCGCTGCAGTTCGGGGCCAATGAAGATCTTGCCCGTTACCCCCGCGATCTCGCCCGCGACAGCGCACTTCTGGAGGAGGCAGGTGTGGATATTCTTTTCGCGCCGGAGGTGACGGAAATGTATCCACGCCCGATGCAGACCGTCGTGGATGTGCCGGAACTGGGCCGCGAGCTCGAAGGCGCGGTACGTCCGGGGCATTTCGCAGGTGTTACGACGGTCGTGACCAAGCTTTTTAACCTCGTCCAGCCCGATGCCGCCTATTTCGGCGAGAAGGATTATCAGCAGGTGACGCTGATCCGCCGCATGGTCGAGGACCTTGCCCAGCCGGTCCGTATCGTGCCAGTCACCACTGTGCGTGAGGCGGATGGGCTGGCCTGCTCCTCGCGTAACGTCTATCTGAGCCACGCGGAACGCGCCGCCGCCGTGATCGTGCCGCGCGCGCTGGACGAAGCGGAACGGCTTTATGGTGAAGGCTTCGACGACCCCGCCGCATTCGAGGCGGCCATAGAAAAATTCATCGCCGCCGAGCCGCTGGCCTCACCGGAAGTCGTCGCGGTGCGCGATCCCGATACGCTCGCCCCCGTTGCTTCATTGCAGGCGGGACCGGTGCTGGTGGCGCTGTTCGTCAGGCTCGGCAGCACGAGGCTCCTCGACAACCGCGTCATCGGGCGCGACAGGATCAATCAACGGGAGGCGGCCGAATGAGCGCCCATGGAAAACACAAGCGGCTGACGACGGCCTCCATCCGGCAGATGAAAGGCGAGGCGCGCATCGTCTGCCTGACCGCCTATACCACGCCGATTGCCCGCCTGCTCGATCCGCATTGCGATCTGCTCCTGGTCGGCGATTCCCTCGGCATGGTGCTTTACGGCATGGACACGACGGTCGGCGTCACGCTGGATATGATGATCGCCCATGGCCGCGCCGTCATGCGCGGCGTCGAACATGCCTGCGTCATCGTCGATCTTCCCTTCGGCACCTATCAGGAATCCAAGGAACAGGCGTTCCGCAATGCCGTGCGGCTGATGCAGGAAACCGGCTGCGACGGCGTGAAGCTGGAAGGCGGCGAGGAAATGGCGGAGACCATCGCCTTTCTGGTGGCGCGCGGCATTCCGGTGTTCGGCCATGTCGGGCTCATGCCGCAGCTCGTGCACACCGCTGGCGGCTTCCGCTCGCTCGGACATTCGGATGCGGAAACGCAAAAAATCTGGCGTGACGCGATTGCGGTCGATCAGGCGGGCGCCTTCTCCATCGTCGTGGAAGGCACCGTCGAGCCGCTCGCCCGCGAGCTGACCGAAAAACTCGCCGCGCCCACGGTTGGCATCGGCGCATCGCCGGCCTGCGATGGGCAGGTGCTCGTTTCCGACGACATGCTCGGCCTCTTCACCGATTTCAAACCGAAATTCGTCAAGCGTTTCGCCGATCTGGGCCCGACGGTCTCGGAAGCAGCGGCCGCCTATGCCGGTGAAGTTCGCTCGGGGGCGTTTCCCGGGCCGGAGCATACGTTTCAGGTGCGCCGGCAATCGCCTTCCGGGAAGTGACATTATTTCCGTCATGCCGGGCTCGATCCGGCATCCAGCCACGGCGCGTCTGCGCCGTGAAAGACTCTTGCGCGATCAAGGACTTGATCGCACTGGACCCCGGATCAAGTCCGGGGTGACGGGTGTGGGGTACGTCCCCAAAAAACAACGCCCTTATACAATCCCGCCGCTGCCGCCAACCGAAGCCGGGCGCTTCGCCGCAACATGGCCGCGATAGCCGCTCGCACGATAAGTCGCGACCGGATCGATTGCGCCGCCCGCCAATTGCCGCGCCTGGGCAAGAATCGGTTCGACGTCGGTGCGATAGGCCCGCTTCAGCATATCGGAAGCCATCAGCGCATCATTGTCCTGCTGGTAGCCGTCGAGGGCCGCGCGATCCACCAGCAGCGCCTGCGCATAGGCGCGGCGGATTTCGTTGGCGCTGGAGATCAGGCTTTCGATCGGGTCCGTCACATTGTGAGACTGGTCGATCATATGGGCGGGATGGAAACCCTTCACGCCGCGATATTCGGCATCCACCAGCTCGTTGAAGACGAGGAACAGGCGGTATGGCTCGATTGAACCGGCATCCAGATCGTCATCGCCATATTTGCTGTCGTTGAAGTGGAAACCGCCGAGCTTGCCGAACTGGATGAGCCGGGCGACGATCATCTCAATGTTGGTGTTCGGCGCATGGTGGCCGAGATCGACGAGGCAGAAGGCCTTTTCGCCGAGCGTATTGGCGATGAGGTAATTGGTGCCCCAGTCCTGCACGACGGTCGAATAGAAGGCCGGCTCGTACATCTTGTGTTCGGAAAAGATGCGCCAGTCATCCGGCAGCGCCTTGTAGATATCGGCCATGGCGGCAAGATAACGCTCGAAACTTCTGGTGAAGTTGCTCTGGCCGGGAAAATTCGAACCATCGCCCACCCACACCGTCAGCGCTTTTGAGCCGATGGCATTACCGATCTCGATACATTCGATGTTGTGCTCGACCGCCTGCCGGCGCGTGGCGGCGTCCGTGTGGCTGAGCGAACCGTATTTGTAGGAATGGCTCTGGCCCGGCGCATCCGAAAACGTGTTGGAATTCATGGCGTCGAAGCCGAGACCCAGCGCATCGGCATGGGCTTTCAATCGCTTCGGGTCTTCCTTGTCCCACGGAATATGCAGGGAAACATTAGGGGTGGCGCGCGTCAGCTGGTTGATGACGGCGCAATCATCCAGCTTGTCGAAAATGCCGCGCGGCTCGCCCGTGCCGGGAAAACGGGCAAAGCGGGTGCCGCCGGTGCCAACACCCCAGGATGGCACCGCGACGAAAAATTCCGCGACCTTGGCCGTGACGGCCTCGATATCGATATTGCGGCGCGCAAGCTGGTTGCCCAGCGCCTGATAATCGTCCTTTAGCGCAGCAGCACGCTTGTCGTTTTCCGCCGCGATCACATCGGCGGCGATTTTCGTCTCGGTCATCTCTTCCTCCCCGGAATCGGTCCAGTGCATGCTAGTTCATCGCCCCACCTCCGTCATTCCGGCCTTGAGCCGGAATGACGGAGGTAAGACGTGCCGAAATTCCTACCGCGTAAAACTCTGCGCGTTACCGGCATCAACATTGATGATGTTGCCGGTCGACTTGGCGGAGGCGTCGGACGCCAGGAAGTAGATCGCCTCGGCGATATCTTCCGGGAAGACATTGAGCTTCAGCATGGAGCGCTTGCGGTAATGTTCCTCCAGATCGGTCACTTCGATCTTGGAAGAGGCCGCGCGCTGTTCGCGCCATTCACCAGTCCAGATTTTCGAACCGCGCAGCACGGCATCGGGATTGACGGTATTGACGCGAATGCCCGCTTCCGCCCCTTCAAGGGCGAGGCAACGGGCCAGATGAATTTCCGCAGCCTTGGCCGTGCAATAGGCGGACGCATTGGGCGAGGAAGCGAGACCGTTTTTCGAGGCGACGAACACCACGTTGCCGCCGAGATTCTGACGCCGCAGCAGCCGGAAAGCTTCCCGCGAAACGAGGAAATAGCCGGTGGCGAGAATGTCGATATTCTTGTTCCACATGGCAAGCGTCGTGTCTTCCACCGGAGCGGAGGAAGCGATACCGGCATTAGAAACGAGGATATCCACGCCGCCGAATTCCACGCTCGCTTCCGCGAAGGCCGCAATGACGGCATCCTCTTTCGTCACGTCAAGCTTGACGGTACGCACCGCGTCAGTGCTGTAGCACTTGACGAAATCGCCCTTGGCGGCTTCCAGCGCCGCTTCGTCAATATCCGCCAGAACCACGCAGGCGCCCTCGCCCGCCAGCCTTTCCGCCGTTGCCCGGCCGATACCGCCAGCACCGCCGGTGACGAAGGCCACCCGGCCGGCAAGGCTCTTCGGCTTCGGCATGCGCTGAAGCTTTGCCTCTTCCAGCAGCCAATATTCGATATCGAAGGCTTCCTGCTCCGGCAGGCCCTGATATTCGGAGACGGTAGAAGCACCACGCATGACGTTGATGGCGTTGACGTAAAATTCGCCGGCAATGCGGGCGGTGGCCTTGTCCTTCGCGAAGGACAACATGCCGACGCCGGGGATCAGGAAAATAACCGGGTTTGGGTCGCGTATATCAGGCGAATTGTCGTGGCGGCAGGCTTCATAGTAGCGGGTATAATCGGCGCGGTAAGCTTCAAGCGCCTTGTCGAGACCGGCCGTCAGCGCATCCACATCGGGATTGGCCGTATCGAGATCGAGGATCAGCGGGCGGATTTTGGTGCGCAGGAAGTGATCCGGGCAGGATGTGCCGAGCGCGCCGAGCGGCTTCAGGTCTTTCGAGTTGACGAATTCGAGCACCGCGTCCTGATCGTCGAAATGGCCGAGCTTGCGTTCCTCACGGCCGATGCGGCCACGGATTTCCGGCATCAGCCGGGCGCCGATGGCACGGCGTTCGGCAAGGGGCAGGCTCTTGGCGACAGCACCGCCGAAAATCGTCCTGCCTTCGGTCTGCGCAGCAAACCATTCGATCGCCTTGTTGATGATGGCTAGCGTCAGCTCGTAACACGCCTTGGCGTCGTTATCCCAGGTGAACAGGCCGTGACTTTCCAGCACCACGCCCTTGGCCTTGGGGTTGGCCTTGACGAAAGCTTCGAGATCGAGACCGAGCTGGAAACCGGGGCGACGCCAGGGCAGCCAGCCGATATCGTCACCGAAAATCTGCTGCGTCAGCTCTTTCGAATTCTTCGAGGCGGCAATGGCGATGATCGCGTCCGGATGCATGTGGTCGACATGATCGTAAGGCACGAAACCGTGCAGCGGCGTATCTATGGAAGCCGCGCGCGGATTGAGGTTGAAGGTGCAATGCGGCAGGAAGCCGACCATGCGGTCTTCATCCTCGACACCCTTGTAAATGCCCTTCAGCGCTTCCAGCTTGTCGAGATAAAGCGTCGCAAAACCATCGAGCTTGATGGTGCCGACATCACCGCCGGAGCCTTTGACCCACATGACGCGGACCTTCTCGCCGGTCAGCGGATCGGTTTCCAACACCTTTGCGGAGGTATTGCCGCCGCCATAATTGGTGATGCGCTTGTCCGCACCCAGCAGATTGGAGCGATAAAGCAGCTTGCCGGGCTCATCGAGCGTTCTGGCATAGGCGTCGTCCCAACGGCTTTCGAGAAGGCGGGATTTTCCCGTCATGTCTTCCTCCCAATATCTGTCTGCATTCGCGGAGCCGATACCGGCCCGCCTCCTTTGACGGCAGATATCGCGCATCCAAAAGCATAATGTCAATCAAAAACGATCATAAATTTTCATGTTGCAGCGCGATATTGATTAATTTGATCGTTCTTGATTGACAACGTAAAGAGATTGCGAATAATCACAATCAGGAGGACCCCATGCACGAACGCGAACGCCATCGCATCATCTTGAGCGCCACGCAGGAAAAAGCTGTCGTGACGGTGCAGGATATTGCCGAACTGACGGATGCGTCTGAAGCGACGATCCGCCGGGATATCGCGTCTCTGCATGTTCAGGGCAAATTGCGCCGCGTGCGCGGCGGGGCCGAAGCGGTGCATCCGCCGCAGCTCGGCAATCTGGCCGCAAGGCCGTTCCGCGTGTCCGAATCGGTCAATATCGACAAGAAACGCGCAATTGCGCGCAAGGCGGTCGATCTCTGCCACGATGGCGACGCGATCATCCTGAATGGCGGCACGACCACATTCCAGATGGTGCATTACATGGCAGCGCGACGCCTGCAGGTCATGACCAATTCTTTCGCCATCGCCGAGCATCTGGTCAAGCATTCCAAATGCAATGTCAGCGTTCCGGGCGGCGCGATCTATCGGGATCAGAGCCTTATCCTCTCGCCTTTCGAGAATGATGCGATCCGCAATTTTTATGCGCGTCGGATTTTTCTCGGTGCGCAAGGCGTGGGCGCACTCGGCATCATGGAATCCGACGCACTGGTTATCCAGAGCGAGCAGAAGCTGATGCGGCAGGCGGAAGAGCTGATCGTCATGGTCGATTCTTCGAAATTCAGAAAGCGATCCAGCCTCATTTTATGCCCGCTCGAAAATGTCTCGACCATCATTACCGATGACGGGATTTCCGATGAGGCGGCGAGGATGGTGGAAGATGCCGGCGTCGAATTGCTGGTCGTCGGCGCGGTGAGGGATGGCAAGACAGCCGCCCCACCGGATGAAGAGGATTCTTCTTCGGTCGCCTGAGGAGCACCGGAGGGAGGAAAAGGTTCAAAACGGGAGGAAAAGGGACATGAAACTTACACGCAGAACATTGACGAGCGCTCTGGCGCTCAGCGCGGCGCTCTCCGTCGCAGGACTGGGCAGCGTTGCCCAGGCCGCCGATGTGAAGATCGCACTTGTGGTCAAATCGCTCGGCAACGGCTTTTTCGAAGCCGCCAACAAGGGCGCGCAGGAAGCAGCAAAAGACCTCGGCGGCGTCGAGATCATCTATACCGGCCCGACCAGCACCACGGCGGAAGGCCAGATCGAAGTCATCAATTCGCTGATCGCGCAGGGCGTAGACGCCATCGCCATTTCCGCCAATGACCCCGACGCCGTGGTTCCCGCACTGAAAAAGGCGGCACAGCGCGGCATCAAGGTCATCTCCTGGGATTCGGGCGTCGCACCGGAAGGCCGCATTCTCCAGCTTAATCCCTCTTCCAACGCGCTGATCGGCAAGATGTGCCTGCAGCTTGCGGCATCGCATCTGGAAGGCGGCAAGGGCGATTTCGCCATTCTTTCGGCCACCACCACCTCCACGAACCAGAATATCTGGATCGATGAGATGAAGAAGCAGCTGAAGGATTTCCCCGGCCTCAACCTTGTCACCACGGTTTACGGCGACGATCTGGCCGACAAGAGCTACCGCGAAGCGCAGGGCCTGCTCTCCTCGCAGCCGAATGTGAAGGTTATCGTTGCGCCGACAACGGTTGGCGTTCTCGCCGCCTCGCAGGCCGTGAAGGACGCGGGCAAGATCGGTCAGGTCTATGTGACCGGCCTTGGCCTGCCGTCTGAAATGGCCGGCGCCATCAAGTCGGGCGCCACCAAGGAATTCGCCATCTGGAACCCGATCGACCTCGGCTACTCCGCCACCCAGATCGCCTATCGCCTGGTGAAGGGCGAAACCGATGGCAAGCCGGGCTCGGAAATCGAAGCCGGCCGCATGGGCAAGATCAAGGTTGGCGAAAACAGCGAAGCGGCGATGGCCGATCCGTTTGTTTATGATGCGAAGAATATCGATCAGTTCTCGAAGATTTTTTGATCTTGAGAAGTGACGGCAGTCTGCGGAGGGCACCCCCCTCTGCCCTGCCGGGCATCTCCCCCTCAAGGGGGGAGATCGATATGCCGCACCCGCTCGATCCATAAGGCAGGGTGCTATCCGCTTGCCGATCTCCCCCTTGAGGGGGAGATGCCCGGCAGGGCAGAGGGGGGTGCCCCTCGCCACTTCACTCAAAACAGACCGGTAAGACGGAATGATGCGTGCTGAAACCCAAACCATAGACATACCAGCGACTTCCAGCGCCACGCCCATTCTCGAAATGCGCGGCATCAGCCAGATATTCCCCGGCGTCAAAGCGCTGGATGGTGTCGATATCGCGCTTTATCCCGGCAAGGTCACCGCGCTGATCGGTGAAAACGGCGCGGGCAAATCCACGCTCGTCAAAATCCTCACCGGCATTTACCGCCCGAACGAGGGCGAAATCCTTCTCGATGGTCAGCCTGTCCATTTTCACAGCGCACAGGACGCCATCGATGCCGGCGTGACCGCCATTCATCAGGAAACCGTGCTGTTCGACGAGCTCTCCGTCGGCGAAAACATCTTCCTAGGCCATGCGCCAAAAGGCCGTTTCGGTCTGATCGACTGGAAGACCATCAACACGCGCGCCAGAACCCTGCTGGAACAAACGGAAAGCACCATCGATCCGACGATCCGGCTGAAGGACCTGTCCATTGCCCAGCGCCACCTCGTCGCCATCGCCCGCGCGCTGTCGGTCGAGGCGCGCATCGTCATCATGGACGAACCGACGGCTGCGCTTTCTCGCAAGGAGATCGACGATCTCTTTCGCATCGTCGAAAACCTGAAGCGGCAGGGCAAGGCGATCCTCTTCATCAGCCACAAGTTCGATGAAGTCTATGAGATCGCCGAGAACTACGCCGTGTTCCGCGACGGCAGGATGGTCGGTGCGGGCAATCTTGCGGCCACGCCGCAGGACGAGATTGTGCGGCTGATGGTCGGTCGCGACGTGACGAACGCCTTTCCCAAGCAGGCCGTCACACTTGGTCAGACGGTTCTTTCGGTCCGTGATTATTCGCATCAGACGGAATTCCGCGATATTTCGCTCGAACTGCGCAAGGGCGAGATTCTCGGCCTTTACGGGCTGATCGGCGCCGGTCGCTCCGAACTCTGCCAGTCGCTGTTCGGCATTACCCGGCCGGCTTCGGGACAGGTATCGCTGGAAGGCCAGCCGCTCACCATCCGCTCGCCGGAAGACGCGATCCGCGCCGGCATCGTTTATGTGCCGGAAGAACGCGGCCGCCATGGGCTGGCACTCGACATGCCGATCTACCAGAACATGTCGCTGCCATCGCTCACGCGTACCTCGCGCAAGGGGTTTCTGGCCGCCGCCAATGAATTCGCGCTCGCGCGCAAATATGCCTCGCGGCTCGATCTGCGCGCGGCCGCCCTTTCGGTGCCGGTTGGCACGCTTTCAGGCGGCAACCAGCAGAAGGTGGTGATCGGCAAGTGGCTCGCCACCCAGCCCAAGGTCATCATTCTCGATGAACCCACCAAGGGCATCGATATCGGCTCCAAGGCCGCCGTGCACGGTTTCATCAGCGAGCTTGCCGCCGAAGGGCTCTCCATCATCATGATTTCATCCGAACTTCCCGAAATCCTCGGCATGTCCGACCGCGCCATCGTCATGCGCGAAGGCCTGATGGCGGGCCAGTTCGAACGCGCCGATTTTTCTCCGGAAAAGCTGGTGCGCGCCGCCACCGGCAATGCCTGAGAGGGGCAAAACCATGCAACGTCTACTCAAAAATCGCGAATGGCTGCTGGCAGGCATCATCCTCATCATGATCGCCGGTTTTGCGCTGCGCGCGCCCGGTTTCAGCCGGCCCGGCAATCTCGTCAATATCTTCAATGACACGTCCATCCTCATCATTCTGGCGCTTGGCCAGATGGCGGTCATTCTCACCAAATCCATCGATCTTTCGGTTGCCGCCAATCTCGCCTTCACCGGCATGGCGGTGGCCATGACCAATGCCGCCTTTCCGGGTATTCCCCTGCCGCTGCTCATCGTCATGGCGGTCGGCATCGGCGCCTTTCTCGGCTCGCTCAACGGCGTGCTGGTCTGGTGGCTCGGCATTCCGCCCATCGTCGTCACACTCGGAACGCTCACCATCTATCGCGGCATGGCCTTCGTGCTGTCGGGCGGCGGCTGGGTGAATGCGCACCAGCTTTCGCCGACCTTCCTCAATGTGCCGCGCACCATGATCCTCGGCATGCCGGTGCTTTCCTGGGTGGCGATCCTCATCATCGCCGGCGCGTGGCTGGTGCTCAGCCGCACCTCCTTCGGCCGCTCGGCCTATGCATCGGGCGGTAATCCGAGTGCGGCCGTCTATGCTGGCATCGATGTCGGCCGCACGCGCTTCTTCGCCTTCGTGCTGTCAGGCGCGCTCGCCGGTCTCGCCAGCTATCTCTGGGTCTCGCGTTATGCGGTTGCCTATGTCGATATCGCCGCTGGTTTCGAGCTGGACAGCGTGGCGGCGAATGTGATCGGCGGCATCTCGATTGCCGGCGGCATCGGCTCGGTGGCGGGTGCGGTGCTTGGCGCGCTGTTCCTCGGCGTCATCAAGAACGCCCTGCCCGTCATCGGCATCTCGCCCTTCGCGCAGATGGCGATTTCCGGCGTGGTGATCGTGCTTGCCGTCGTGTTCAACGCCCGCGCCGAAGCGCGAAAAGGCCGCATCATCCTGCGTGACCGCGCAGCAAGCGATCAGGCCAGGGAGGCCGCAGCATGAGCACGACACCTCAACCAGCGCAGAATCCGCGCGTCATTCCAGACAAGCTCGGCACGCCGCTACGCCGCATCATGGCCAGCTGGGAAGTGCTGCTGCTTGGCGTTGCGATCCTCATCTTCATCGCCAATTCCCTGGCCTCGCCCTATTTCCTCAATGCGTGGAACCTGTCGGATGCGACCTTCAATTTCACGGAAAAGGCGATCATCGCCTTCGCCATGGCGCTGTTGATCATCGCCGGTGAAATCGATCTTTCCGTCGCCGCCATCATCGCGCTCGCCTCCACCGCCATGGGTGCGGCAGTGCAGATGGGGGTCGGCACGCCCGGCCTCGTCGCCATCGGCATCGGCACCGGGCTTTTGTGCGGGGCCTTCAACGGTTTTCTGGTCGCAGGGCTGAAGCTGCCGTCCATCGTCGTCACCATCGGCACGATGAGCCTGTTTCGCGGCATTTCCTACATGGTGCTGGGCGATCAGGCCTATGGCAAATATCCGGCCGATTTTGCCTATTTCGGTCAGGGTTACGTTTTCTCGGTGATTTCTTTCGAATTCGTGCTGTTCATCGCCATGGCCATCCTCTTCGCCATTCTGCTGCACGCCACCAATTTCGGCCGGCAGGTCTATGTGATCGGCAACAACTCCTTCGCCGCCCGTTTCTCCGGAATTCCGGTCGAGCGGGTAAAGTTCATCCTGTTCCTGCTCACCGGCCTGATGAGCGGCATTGCCGCCGTCTGCCTCACGTCGCGGCTCGGCTCCACGCGCCCGTCCATTGCTCAAGGGTGGGAGCTTGAGGTGGTGACCATGGTGGTGCTCGGCGGTGTCTCCATCCTCGGTGGCTCCGGCACCATTGCAGGCGTGGTCATTGCCGCTTTCGTCATGGGCCTCGTCACCTTCGGGCTCGGTCTTCTGAATGTGCCCGGTATCGTCATGTCGATCTTCGTCGGTCTGCTGCTCATCGTCACCATCGCCATCCCCATCGTTGTCCGTCGCCTTCGGGCCCTCAGAAACTGAACAATGAGAGGTTGAGCCATGCCGGAACTTGAAAAACACGCCTTCAGGATGAAACTCTTTGCCGGAAAAGAGGCCGAATATAAAAAGCGCCATGACGAGATATGGCCGGAACTGGTGGCGCTGCTGCGCGAGGCGGGTGTAAGCGATTACTCCATCCATCTCGACCCGGAAACCAACATCCTGTTCGGCGTGCTGACGCGCCCGAAGAACCACGGCATGGCGGCACTGCCCGACCATCCCGTGATGAAGAAGTGGTGGGCTCATATGGCCGATATCATGGAGAGCAATCCCGATCATTCGCCGGTCGCAAAAGATCTTGTGACGGTGTTCCATCTGCCATGAGCGAGAGCATCAAACCGGGCCGCGTCGCGGTCATCGATATCGGCAAGACCAATGCCAAGGTCGTCGTCATCGACACCGGCAGCGGCGAAGAGATTGTCGGCGAGAAACAGGCGAACCCCGTCCTTCGTGATGGAATTTATCCGCACTACGATGTGGAAATGCTCTGGCGCTTCATTCTCTCCGCACTTCAGCGTTTCGGCCAGAAGCCCGGTTTCGATGCAATTTCCATCACCACCCATGGCGCTTCGGCAGCACTTCTCGATGGCAACGGCGATCTCGCCATGCCGGTGCTCGATTATGAACACAGCTATCCCGGAGCCATTGAAGAAGCCTATCGCGGCATCAGGCCCGATTTTGCCGAGACCGGCTCACCGCAGCTTCCCGTCGGGCTGAACCTTGGCGCGCAAATCCATTTCCAGAAAACGGCCTTTCCAGACGATTTCTCAAGAGTGCGCAGCATCGTCACCTATGCGCAATATTGGGCGGGGCGACTGACGGGCATTCAGGCCACGGAAACGACCTCGCTCGGCTGCCATACGGATCTCTGGAACCCACGGCGGAAAAGTTTCTCCTCGCTTGTCGCGCGTCTCGGCATCGAGCATTTGATGGCGCCGGTTCGCTCCGCTTTCGATGTGCTGGGAACAATCCGCCCGTCGCTGGCAATGGAAACCGGTCTTTCACCGCATATGCCGGTCTATTGTGGCATCCACGATTCCAACGCATCGCTCCTGCCGCATCTTCTGCGCCGGGACGGAGATTTTTCGGTCGTCTCCACCGGCACCTGGGTGGTGAATTTCGCCATCGGCGGCGCGGCGGGTTCGCTCGACCCCACCCGTGACACACTCCTGAATGTCGATGCTTTCGGCCGTCCCGTTCCCTCGTCTCGCTTCATGGGCGGCAGGGAATATGAAATGCTTGCACAGCAATTCGGGCATGCCCCGGAGGAAGCAATCGAGGCCTCGCTCAAAAGCGTGATTGCCAAAGGCATGATGCTGTTGCCCAGCATTGTCAGCGGTTCCGGCCCCTTCCCCGATAAAACAGCGTGCTGGATAGGCGACGACAATGCCACTGTCGCCGAGAGACACGCAGCGGCAGCGCTTTATCTTGCCCTGATGACGGAGTTCAGTCTTTCGCTTATCGGGCGGAAAGGCCCAGTGCTCGTTGAAGGCCCATTCGCCAGCAACGCCCTTTATCTCAAGGCGCTAGCGGGTTTTGCCGATACGGAAGTGATCGCAGTCAGCGGCTCCACCGGCACCAGCGCCGGTGCCGCGCTCCTTACCGGCACCAGGCCGCTTGCCGGCCGCGAGCGTCATTTTGCCCCGGGCGTCATTGAAGGACTTGGTTCTTATCGCGAGGCTTGGAAGGCAAAGCTCGTCTGATGACATGATGTGGGAAGTACCTCCGTCCGTCTCCCCACACGCAGCGTCATCCTCGGGCTTGACCCGAGGATCCTCCGCCGCACGAAGAATGGATTCTCGGGTCAAGCCCCAGGATGACGTTGCGTGTGGGGGAGAGGTTCTGGACCAATCCCGAAATACGGCCTAATATCAGGCCGTACTCCTTTTCGCCCAAAGATCAGCCCTTGATGAAGGCCAGAAGATCGGCGTTCAGCACATCGGCATTCACCGTCAACATGCCGTGCGAGAAGCCGGGATAGGTCTTCAGCGTGCCGTTTTTCAACAGCTTCACCGATTTCAGGGCGGAGTCGGCAATTGGCACGATCTGGTCGTCTTCACCGTGCAGCACCAGCGTCGGAACGCTGATATTCTTCAGGTCTTCGGTCTGGTCGGTTTCCGAGAAGGCTTTGATGCCGTCATAATGGGCCTTTGCGCCGCCCATCATGCCCTGACGCCACCAGTTCTGGATAACGCCTTCATGAACAGTCGCGCCATCGCGGTTGAAGCCATAGAAGGGACCGGCCGGCACATCGCGGAAGAATTGCGCACGGTTTGCGGCAAGCGACGAGCGGAAGCCGTCAAAAACCTCCATGGGCAGGCCTTCCGGATTGGCCTCGGTCTTGAGCATCAGCGGCGGCACGGCGGAAACGAGAACCGCCTTGGCGACACGGCCGGCGGGTTCGCCATGCTTTGCGACATAACGGGCGACTTCGCCGCCGCCGGTGGAATGGCCGATATGGACGGCGTTCTTCAGATCGAGAGCTTCGACGACGGCAAAGGCGTCGGCGGCGTAGTGATCCATGTCGTGTCCGTCAGCAACCTGGGCGGAACGGCCATGGCCACGGCGGTCATGGGCGACGACGCGAAAACCCTTGGAAACGAAGAACAGCATCTGCGCATCCCAGTCATCGGACGAGAGCGGCCAGCCATGGTGGAACATGATCGGCTGGGCATCCTTCGGGCCCCAGTCCTTGTAGAAGATTTCGGTTCCGTCTGTCGTCTTAACAAAGCCCATGATCGTTACTCCTTCGGTTGCGTTGGCATCTCCGGCGCAGCCTGTTGTGCGCCGGTTTGATGGAGGGATGATGACGCAGGATAACGGTTGCAACAATTGCAACAATAATTGGGAATGAATTGCCGTTTATGAAATTATCTTCTCGGCCCGCATACCATTCCGGCACACGTGTCGACCCGCTCCGCGCCCTCATGCGAGTGTGAGAACGGGGATGACCGGCGAAGGGTTCCGTGAATTCGACGCGGCCTCAGTCTACTTCGGGATCATATTCCCGTGGGCTGTCATCCTTCGAGAACAACACACAGGGACCACGCGAGCCGCGCGGATCATAGGCATATCCCTTGGCGGTCAGCGCCTGCATGATATCGCGGACCCCGGCGAGGCCATAAAGATGGTCATGCAGTTCGACGAATATCCGCTCCACGCCGGCAAGTTCGGCCCTGCCGAGCAGATCGCGTTCCGCGCCCTCGATGTCCATGACGAGGGCTGTGATGCCTTTGCTTGCAATAAATTCATCGATATTCTCGGAAGAGATTTCGATGCGTTTTTCATAGGGGCCCTGGTATTCGTCCATGGACGACATCCAGAGATCCTTGCGGACATAAAAAGCATAGGAGCTTGGCTCGTCGGCGGTAAGAAGCCCCTGTGAAAACTCAACGTTACCGCGGCAATTGGCCTTGATCACCCGCTCTGCCAGCGCCGCCGTCGAGGGGTTGGCCTCGAAGGCCCAGACGGACACGTCCTTTATGCCGGCGATGATCGAGGTGATAATCCCGATACCGGATCCCAGCTCAAGCACGCGGTCACCTGGCTTGATGGCTTTCAGGACGCTGCGGGCCTCTTTCGCCTCATAGCTGCCATCGGTCAGCGCCTGCCAGATGACGGGCGACACCTCATGGGAAGAGAGGGGTAGAGCTACTCCATGCACGTCCAGTATTTCCATGTCTCAAACCTTTTCCCAAAACCCGGTCGCTTTACCCGAATGATCCCGTAGCGACCGGGAGTGGTCTACAGCATCGGCGCGACAACCGGTATCGGTTTTCGCGCTGAACGGCGCATCATCCTGAAATTGGATGCGCTCCGCCGAAGCGGAAGCAATTCTTGTTCAGACGGAACTCCAGGCCACCAGCTCCTTGGCCGGTAAAGGCCGGCTGATCAGATATCCCTGAACCTGATCGCATCCCAGACGTCTGACGCACTCATATTGCTCTTCCGTCTCGATGCCTTCGGCAATCGTGGTCATGCGCAGACTGCGGCCGACACCAACCACGAATTCAACGATCGCCAGCGCATCGCGGTCGCTGGTGATATCGCGCAGAAAGGACCGGTCGATCTTTATCTTGTCAAAGGGCACGCCGCGGAGATTTGCGAGAGAGGAATAACCGGTGCCGAAATCGTCCATGGCGATCTGGATGCCGACATCCTTCAGCCGCGTCAGCGTATTGATCGTTTGGTCGCTCTTGTTGAGCAGGATGGATTCGGTGATTTCAAGCTCGAGCCGGCTAGGCTCCAGCCCGCTTTTTTCCAGCGCACCCATCACGTTCTGGATGAGGCTGGTGCTGTGGAACTGAACCGGCGAGAGATTGACCGCCACCTTCATGTCCTCGTCCCATCTCATCGCCTCGCGGCAGGCGGTTTCCATCACCCATTTTCCGAGCGAGTGGATGAGGCCCGTTCTTTCCGCGACGGGAATGAACACGCTGGGCGGCACATCGCCCCGCACCGGATGCTTCCAGCGCAAAAGCGCCTCAAAGCCGCAGAGCTCGCGGGTCTGCGTCGCTACCTGCGGCTGGTAATAGACCTCCATCTCGTCGTTCTGCAGCGCTGTTTGCAGATCGGCCTCGAAGGATTTCTTCTCGGTCAGCTGCTTCTGCATGCGGACCTTGAAGACGCTCGCCCGGCCGGGGCCGATGGCCTTGGCCTCATAAAGAGCCAGATCGGCGCGCTTGAACAATTCGTCCGCGTCGACGGCGCCGTGCGATATGGCAATACCGATGCAGGTGCCGATTTTGACCTCCTGCTCGCCAAGCTGATAGGTCCGGCTGATCTGGTCGATGAGCTTTGAGGCGAGACGGCGCGCCGCATCCTCGTTGAGATCGTCGGAGACAACGGCGAACTCATCGCCGCCCAGGCGGCAAACCATATCGTAATCGCCGCTGATGCCTGAAAGGCGCTGCGCCACGGCCTGAAGCAGCGCATCACCCGCATCGTGGCCGAGTGTATCGTTGACGTCCTTGAAGCCGTCGAGATCAAGCAGGAGGATGGCTGTCGTGCCGCTGCCCCCGAAGGAACGGCGCAACCGCTCGATCAACTCCTGCCGGAACAACGAGCGGTTCGGCAGGCCGGTCAGCGCATCATGATAGGCGTCATGCTCCAGCCGGACATTCTTCGCCTGCAATTCGAGAGTGGCGGCACGCAGGTCATCCGTCAGCCCGCGCATGCTCTTTTGCGCGCGGTTCAAAAGATCATTCTGGCGTAGCAGCAATATTACCAGCGCGATGCCGCACAGGATGAGACCACCGGCCAGCGCGGTATAGACGATATGCAGCTTGCGCACATCCTCATGGGCGGTATCGATCAGATTGACGTCATAAGCGACGGAAGACGATGCCAGCGTGGTCATCGGCGCATCGAGAGCACTCATGGCCGAAAGCATAGCCGGCACGTCGGCCGGCTCCAGATGGTCAACCCGCTGCTCCATATCGGCCAGAACCGTATCGAGCTGGGTTACGAGATCCCGCCACTGCTGCTTTTCATTAATGAAAGCCCCAAGATTGCCCTGCTTCAACAGCTCAAGCCGACTGAGCATGATATCGAGACGCAGCTGCAATTCGTCCCGGTCGATCTTGCCGGGGCTAAGCGCGAAAACGGCCAGCTTGTTCTGGAGGCGCAGATATTCCGCCACGGTCTGGCTGACGGCCCAAGAGTCGTTGTAGCGGGCGAATTTCTGCAGAGCGGTCTGCCGCTCGGCAATGACGAAAGCGATATAGCCCGTTGCCAGGACGAAGCAACAGATGATCACCGCCACAAGTTTTCGCAAACGACACCTTTATTCCACTATCAGTTTGGCGACTTGCCATGCGGACCGCGAATAATAGGTCTGCTTCTGCAGCTCCGGGTCGCTGTCATAGGGATAAATGACAAACAACGGGCCCTTTTCGCGAACTGTCATGTAATTGCCATCCAGCTTGATCGCGAGGATAACGTTGAATTTCTTAAAATCCTCAACCGGTATCGTGCTGACATAATCATTGAGCGCGACCGCCGTGACGGTATCGCCCTTTGCGCCGACGACATCCATCAATTTTGCCAGAGATACGCCATCGAAGCGGACGCGGCCATCGTGCCAGGGCGTCGTCGTCTCCACCGTCACCATGCCAAGCGCTTCCAGCATGTCGCGGTCAAACTGCGCCGCACCCTCCGCATTGGTATTGGTGATGTTTCCGGATATGGTTAATATCGGCTTGCCTTGCGGCTTGGCGATCGTTCCGGCTTCGGCACAGGAAAGCCACATGAGTGACAGGAAAGCACTGAGAAGTACCCGGGCGAAACTCATACTTTTTCTCCATCGATAACGTTCGGGTCGAGGGTTTTCGCCAACCTTTGAAGGTCAAGGGAACCGACATCCGCAATATATATCAGGAATGGATGTTATATCCTCACTGAGATTTTATCCGTATTTTCTCTAGGTTTTGAGTAAACCCTTTGGATAATTTTTCCGTCTTATTGTACTTTTTCATGTTTCGCGCACTGTTATGACGCAAGCAGCAGCCGAGTTTCCCTCCTCCCACCAATCCGTCCGGCGTGACAAAGGCCGAATTGAGGCAAACGCTTTGCCGCCTAAGGATGGAAACAAGTGATTCGCACGAACTCGCCGTAAGGACCATTGGAAATTCAGCGCCGGATGCGTGCCAAACCGGAATGACCGGAGACTGGTTCCATTTCACAGAAAAATCATGGCGATTGCCGCAGTGGACGGTTGAAACATACCGCCCGGAACTTAATATAAAGACTGTCGCTTCCGTTTCCGGCCTTTCGAAAAGCCTGTTTGCCGGAAATACCAAGACATTCGTTCCGCGCAGCGAGAGCCGCGATGCCGGATATCGTCCGGCCAGGAAAATTCTGTTCACGTCTCCGGGCCGGACGGCATTTCGCCGTATCGGCCGCATCATGAAGGTAGCCCCTATGCACACCTATCCCGACATCAAACTTCTCATTGATGGCGAATGGCGAGACGCCGTTTCCGGCAAGACGATCGCCGTGTCCGATCCGGCAACCGACGAAATCATCGGCGCCATCGCCCATGCCGAAAAGGAAGATCTCGATCTGGCGCTTGCCGCCGCCGAGCGCGGTTTCAAGGTGTGGCGCGACACCTCACCCTTCGAGCGCTCGAAGATCATGCGCAGGGCGGCCGATATCCTGCGCGAGCGCAAGGACAAGATCGCTTATATGATGACCCGCGAGCAGGGCAAGCCGCTTGCCCAGTCCGCCGGTGAAATCATCGCCGCCGCCGATACCATCGACTGGTTTGCCGAAGAAGCGCGCCGCACCTATGGCCAGGTCATCCCCGCACGCGCAACCGGCGTTTCCCAGCTCGCCATCAAGCTGCCTGTCGGCCCCGTCGCAGCCTTTACGCCATGGAACTTCCCGATCAACCAGATCGTTCGCAAGCTCTCCGCAGCCCTTGCCACCGGCTGCTCCATCATCGTCAAGGCGCCGGAAGAAACACCGGCTTCGCCGGCAGAACTGATCCGCGCCTTCGTGGATGCGGGTGTGCCCGCCGGCGTCATCGGCCTCGTTTATGGTGTTCCCGCCGAGATTTCGGAATATCTGATCCCGCATCCGGTCATCCGCAAGATTTCCTTCACCGGCTCCACGCCGATCGGCAAACACCTCGCCGCGCTGGCCGGCAAGCACATGAAGCGCGCCACCATGGAACTCGGTGGCCATGCGCCGGTGATGATCTTCAACGACGCCGATATTGAAAAGGCGATCGAAGTGACTTCGCTGTCGAAATTTCGCAATGCCGGCCAGGTCTGTGTCGCCCCCACCCGCTTCCTCGTGCAGGACGGCGTGGCGGACCGTTTCCTTGAAGGCTTCGTGGAAGCCGCCAAGGCGGTCAAGGTCGGTAACGGCCTCGAAGAGGGCGTCATCATGGGCCCGCTCGCCAATGAGCGCCGCATTCCGGCGCTGGAAGGCCTCATCAGCGACGCCGTTTCCCATGGCGGCGAATTGAAGACCGGCGGTCGCCGCATCGGCAACAAGGGCAACTTCTTCGAACCGACGGTTCTCGCCAATGTGCCAACCACGGCAAAGATCATGAACGACGAGCCCTTCGGTCCTGTCGCCATTATCAACCGATTCTCGACCTTCGATGACGCCGTCACCGAAGCAAACCGCCTGCACTTCGGCCTTGCATCCTATGCCTTCACCGGCTCGGTCAAGACCGCACATGCGCTTGGCCAGCAGGTCGAGGCCGGCATGCTGACGATCAACCATAACGGCCTTGCGCTGCCGGAAGTCCCCTTCGGCGGCATCAAGGATTCCGGTTATGGCACGGAAGGCGGCTCGGAAGCGGTTCAGGCCTATCTGGAGACCCGCTTCATCAGCCAGATGAGTTGATTTGCGCCGAAATTTCTTCTCCCCATCTGGGGAGAATATGCCCGAAGGGGCAGATGAGGGGGCTAGCTCTCTGCATATCTCTACCCTCGCCCCCTCATCCCGCTGCCGCGACCTTCTCCCCGGCGGGGAGAAGGAGACAAGCCGCGCTCGCTCGATCCGACCTCAATCTCTGAAACTTGCTAGCCCTCCCTTGCCTCGAACCTCCTCCTGCCATAAAAGAACAAAAAGTGAACTTTGAGGGCGATATGAGCGAGACAGCGGCACCGGCGCTGAAGGAAATCTTCAACCACGAAAAACTGCGGCACATCGCCGATCAAACAAAGGCCGTCTACGCGCCTTTTGACGTTTCCGCCTTCATGGCGCTCGCCACCGAAAATCTCGAGGCTCTGGGCATCATGCAGCGCATGCGGCAGGTAGCGACAAGCCTGCACGCCACGCTTCCCGGGGACTACGCCCGCAATATCGAAATTCTGACCGCCGCCGCCCCCGGAATAGGCAACGGCTTCGCATCCATTTCACTGCCGGAATATGTAGCCCTCCATGGGCTCGACGATTTCGATATTTCCATGCAGGCGCTGCAATATTTCACCCGCTTCGGTTCCTCGGAATTCGCCATCCGGCATTTCCTGCAGAAGGACATCTCCCGCACCCTTGCGGTGATGGAAACATGGTCTCAGCACGAAAACGAGCATGTGCGGCGGCTGGCGAGCGAGGGCTGCCGGCCGCGCCTGCCATGGTCGTTCCAGCTCAAGCCCCTGATCGACGATCCGTCCCCGGTTGTGGCGATCCTCAATGCCATGAAGGCCGACGAGGCGCTTTACGTGCGTAAATCCGTCGCCAATCATCTGAACGACATCACCAAGGACAATCCCGCTTTCGTACTGGCGCTCATCGACTCATGGCCGAAAGATAACCCGCATACGCGCTGGATCGTCCGGCAGGCCTTGCGCACGCTGATCAAGAAGGGTGACGCCGCAGCGCTTGCCCATCTCGGCGCGCATGAGGAAGCAGAAATTGCACTTGAGGCGTTTCAGGTGTCTCCGGAAAAAGTTGCCCTCGGCAATCCGGTGCGGATTTCAGCCGCCTTCACCTCGACAGCCAAAGGCGCGCAGAAGCTGGTGATCGACTATGCCGTGCACTACGTGAAGAAAAGCGGTGACGCTTCGGCGAAGGTTTTCAAATGGAAAGAGATCGAGCTTCAGCCGGGCGAAACACTCAACCTGTCGATAAGCCGCGCCATGCGCGATTTCACCACCCGCAAGCACTATGCGGGTGTTCACAAGGTTGATCTCATGCTCAATGGCCGGCTGGCCGCCGAAGCCTCTTTCGAGCTTGTGATCTGAACCTGCCGAGGGCGTCTCACGCCGCCGGGAAAATCTTTGCCCGGCGGATGATAACGGAACCACGGTCTCCGGCAGCAACATCGTTTTCCGGCGGCACATCGAATTCCAGGAGATCGCCGCCATCGGTGTTGGCGATCACGCGGCGCTCACCCGCCCGGTCGAGAACCCGGGCCACGGAAGCCGGAATGCCCTCATGCAGATCCTCCCATTCCAGATCGGAGGGGCGGGCATAAATCTCGACAGCGCCATCCGCCTGACCATAGGAGAAAGGCAGCTCATTGTCGCCCACATAGACCTTGCCGCCGCGCGCCACACCGGACACCCGATTGGCATCGCCCAGGAAGCGCATGACGAAGGCGCTGTTCGGCTGGCGGCAGACTTCCTTCGGCGTGCCCTGCTGAACAATCTCACCCTGATTGAGAATGACGACACGGTCAGCCAGATCGAGCGCCTCTTCCTGGTCATGCGTCACGAAAATCGTGGTGATACCAAGCGCATCGTGAATTTCCCGCAGCCAGCGGCGCAGGTCACGGCGCACATTGGCATCCAGCGCCCCGAAAGGCTCATCCAGTAGAAGAACTTTCGGATCAACCGAAAGCGCACGCGCCAATGCCACGCGCTGCCTTTGCCCGCCGGATATCTGCGCCGGGAACCGGTCGCCGAGACCATCGAGTTTGACGAGGTTCAGCAGTTCCCTGACGCGGGCGTCGATTGCCGACCTGTCGCGCTTGACCTTCGATACCTTCATGCCGAAGGCAATGTTTTCGTGGAGCGTCATATGCGGGAAAAGCGCGTAGTGCTGGAACACGAAACCGACGCCGCGATCGCGCACCGGAATATTGGTGGCGTCCTCGTCTCCGAAAAAGATGCGGCCGCCATCGCTATATTCGAGACCGGCGACCATGCGCAGAATCGTCGTCTTGCCTGAACCGGAGGGGCCGAGCAGCGCCAGAAGCTCACCGCTTTCAATATCCAGCGAAACATCGCGGACGGCACGGAAGGTATCGAAGGTCTTCACCACATTTTCGAGGCGGATTTTCATGGGAATCAGGTCTCCGTGGCGATGGCGGCACCGCCATTGGTCTTTTTGGCTCCGCGCCCCGCGCCGCGCCGTTCCAGCGCCACCTTGGCGATGATGGTGACGACGGCGAGCAAAGCGAGGATGGAGGCCGAAGCAAAGGCGCCGGCCGTCTGGTAATCGTGGTAAAGCAGCTCGATATGCAGCGGCAGCGTGTTGGTCTGGCCCCGAATATTGCCCGATACGACCGACACCGCGCCAAACTCGCCCATCACGCGGGCGTTGCACAGCACCACGCCATAAAGCAGCGCCCATTTGATGTTCGGCAGCGTTACCGAAAAGAAGGTGCGCCAGCCGGACGCACCGAGAGACGTCGCCGCCTCCTCGAGATCGCGGCCCTGCGCCTGCATCAGCGGGATAAGCTCACGCGCCACGAAAGGTGCGGTGACGAACATCGAGGCGATGACAATGCCGGGAAGCGCAAAGAGTATCTTGATGTCATGCGCATCAAGGAACGGGCCGAACAGCCCCTGCAGCCCGTAAACGAAGAGATAGGCGACACCGGCGACGATCGGCGAGATAGAGAAAGGTATCTCGATCAGCACCAGCAGGAAGCGCCGGCCGGGGAAATCGAACTTGGTGATCGCCCATGCCGCCGCAACGCCGAAGGCCGTATTGACCGGCACGGCGATCAACGCCGTCAGCACCGTCAGCATGATCGCGTGGCGGGTATCTGGATGGGTAATGGTGGCCGAATAGACCTTCCAGCCCTGCGAAAAGGCCTCGACGCCGATGATGATGAGGGGTGCCACAACCAGCAGAGCACCGATCACAAGAACGAAAGCGATCAGGCTGCGGCGAACCCAGGTTGCATCACCAACGCGCGGCGGCTTGCGGTGTGAGGAAAAAGCGCTCATATCTCAGCTCCTCACCGTGTAGCGAAGCGCGCGCGCCTGCAGGTAATTGGTCACCGCCAGCATCACGAAAGCGGTGATGAGCAGCACGGAAGCAATGGCCGCGGCGGCCTGATAGTCATATTCCTCTAGCCGGATGAAGATCAGCAATGCCGTGATTTCCGTCGAGAACGGCTGATTGCCCGCGATGAATATGATCGCCCCGAATTCACCGAGGCTGCGCGCGAAGGACAGCGAAAGACCGGCGAGCAGTGCCGGTGTCAGGAGCGGCAGGATGACCTTGCGAAAGATTTCAAGATCGGAACCGCCAAGCGATTGTGCCGCTTCCTCCAGCGCCGGATCGAGGTCTTCCAGTACCGGCTGCACGGTACGTACGATAAAAGGCAGACTGGTGAAGGCCATCGCTACCATGATGCCAAGTGGCGTATAGGCCACCTTGATGCCGAGCGGCGCAAGCAACGAACCGAACCAGCCATTGCCCGCAAACAGCGTGGTAAGCGCGATGCCGGCAACGGCGGTGGGAAGCGCAAAAGGCAGGTCGACAATGGCATCGATAAGACGCCAGCCGGGAAAACGGTATCGTGTCAGCACCCAGGCGAGCGCCAGCCCGAAGATGACGTTGAAGAGCGTGGCGGCGAGCGCGCAGAGCACGGTCACGCGGTAACTTGCAACGGCGCGCGGCGAGGAGATGATCGACCAATATTCGGCCGGCCCAAGGCTCGCGGCCTTGAACACCAGCGCCGAGAGCGGCAGGAGCACGATGATGGCGACGTAAGTGAGGGTAACGCCAAGGGACAATTTAAGTCCCGGCAGAACATTCCGCTTCAAACCCCGCCCCCATTTCATCATAAAGCGACCCGGCAGTTTCCCGCCGGGTCGTTTGCCTGTTGCATATCGCTGTGATTAACGGCTGCCGTAAAGCGTATCAAGCGTCGCGCCGGATGCAAAATGCTCTTTCTGGATTTTATTCCAGCCGCCGAAGGTATCGTTGACGTTGACGAGGCGGATGGCCGGGAACTTGTCCTTGAACTCGCCGACGACCTTCTCATTGTGAACACGATGACCGAATTCGGCGGCGATGCGCTGGCCTTCTTCGGTGTAGAGGAAATCGAGATAGCTCTTTGCCAGATCGCGGGAACCGCGCTTGTCGACCACCTTATCCACCACGGCGACCGGGAATTCGGCCAGCAGGCTGACGGAGGGCACGACGCCTTCGACCTTGTCAGCGCCATATTGCTTGGCGATGCCGCGGGTCTCGGCCTCAAAAGTGATCAGCACATCGCCGATTTCACGCTCCACGAAAGTGGTGGTGGCGGCACGGCCTCCGGTGTCGAACACCGGTGTGTTGTCGAAGATTTTCTTGACGAATTCCTGAACCTTCTTCTCGTCGCCGTTGAACTTCTCCTTGGCGTAAGCCGTGGCGGCGAGATAGGTGTAGCGAGCATTACCAGAGGTCTTCGGATTGGGGAAAACCACCTTCACATCGTCACGGGCAAGATCGTCCCAATCCTTGATTTTTTTTGGGTTTCCGGCGCGCACGAGGAAGGACGGGAAGGAATAGAACGGCGAAGCGTCGTTCGGGAAGTCTTTCTGCCAGTCGGCGGAAACAAAGCCCTGCTTCACCAGAAAATCGACATCGGTGACCTGGTTGAAGGTAACGACATCGGCTTCCAGACCCTCGACGATGGCGCGCGCCTGCTTGGAGGTGCCGGCATGCGACTGATCGACCGTAACGCCCGGATGCTGCTTGATGAACGCCTCGTTTTCGGCGGCAAAGACCTCACGGGCGACGTCGTAGGACGCGTTGAGGATGGTGGTCGGAGACTGTGCCTGCGCCGCGCCAGCAATGAGAGCGGCTATGGCAGTGCCGATGATAAGAAGACGTTTCATAAATACCCCCGGAAAATCGAATGGTCGTCAACATAACGGGCGGCGGCAACGCCCGCGAGAAACAGCCGTGCGTTAGGGAGCCGGGGATTGGAAATTTCACCCAAACAGGAGCAGCTCAAAAGACGATGATTTCATATTTGGCTGCAAGCCGGATTTCTTTTGCGTCGCACAATCTAGAGGCGATGTTCGGGAAACAAATTTCCGGCATGTTCGGCAAAATACGGCGAAAGATCTTCTGCACGCACCTCCTCCAGCCGCGCCGGCCGCCAGCGCGGATTGCGATCCTTGTCGACCAAGGCAGCGCGCACGCCCTCATAAAAATCATGGCCCCGCAATATTTCGGTCCCGGCGGCAAATTCGCGCTCCAAGCATTCGATGAGGCTCGCGCTTTCCCGACCGAGGCGAAGCAATTTCAGGGTCAGCTTCAGGCTGGTGGGGGAGCGTTTCTGAAGGGCCTCGAGGGTCTCTCGCGAAAACGCATCATCGCGTGCAGAAAGTGCCGCGAAAATCTCCTCCACCGTGTCGAAGCGGAATGTCGCGTCGATGATATCGCGGTTTAAAGCCAGCACACCTTCGCCCGCATCGCCGGCATAGGCCGCGATCGCCACCTCGATACCTTCAATATCCTTCGCCCTCGATAGATCCTCCACGAGAGATTCGAGACCCTCCGAAGGCATGAGATAGTCGGCGAAACCGGCATAGATCGCATCGGCGCCAGCGACGGCATTGCCGGTCAAGCCCAGCCAGGTGCCGCATTCGCCCGGCGCTTTCGGCAGAAGCCAGGAGCCTCCGACGTCTGGAAAGTAACCGATGCCCGTTTCCGGCATGGCGAGCCTTGTCCGCTCCGTGACGATGCGGTGGCTGCCATGGGCGGAAATACCGACGCCGCCGCCCATGACGATGCCGTCCATCAGCGCCACATAGGGCTTGCCAAAGCGGGCGATGCGATAATTGAGCGGGAACTCTTCCCGCCAGAAATCAAGCACCTGCGGATCACCCGCCTTGCCCAGATCATGAATGATGCGAACATCCCCGCCGGCGCAAAGGCCCCTTTCACCTTCTCCTGACAGCACCACACAGGAAACCTCGGGGTCATCCTCAAAACGGGCAAGCGCCTGAAACAGGAGGCGAACCATCGGCAAAGTCAGACTGTTGATGGCTTTCGGGCGGTTGAGGCGGATGATACCTGAGCCTCCCCGCTGCTCGACAATGACCTGCGCCTCCGCTTCGGTTGCAAGCTCCAAGGTCCCCTCCTGCACTATTGTTCATCCGCCCATCTTGGCGGGGTTGGCGTCATCACGCAACGTTGATGTTGTCGTGTGGGAACGTCTTTCGCCTAAACCGCTTTCACCGGCGTAAAATGCCTGAAATCCGCTTTCGCAATGCAGCATGTTTGCTTGACGCCCGGAAGATCATGGCATGTAATGCAACTTGGAAATGCCGGCATTGATTCCTGTCGAGCGTGTGCCGGACCAAGCGGGATGTCGCCTTCTCAAAGGCGCTGTAAACAGCAACGGGAGACGAGCATGCAGGTTTCGGAAAACGAATGGATCAGTAAACGGGCCTATACCCTCTGGGAAAAGGAAGGCCACCCCCACGGCCGCGATGCGGAACATTGGGCACAGGCAAAACACGAATTTTCGCTTTTGAAGACATCGGAAGCGACGAAACCGGCGCAGCGCAAAAAGGCAGCTCCCAAGGCCGTTTCCGCTGAAGCCGCTCCGGACGCAGAGACGCCTGCAAAACCCAAGGCCCGTGCCCGCAAGGCTGCGGCCGCGAAATAAGCGCCCGACCGATAGTCAAAGGCAGCATATGAAAAGCCCGACGAAATCTCGCCGGGCTTTGTCTTTTTAGCGCGGGTCGCAACCCGGGTCGCCGATCCGGCATCCACCCTGGGGGTTTTCCGAGGCGGGCGCACGACGTGGGTCATCCCACTGACGGCGTTCGGGACGGCGCTGACCTTCGTCCTGATTTGGCTGGCGATCGCGATTGCGGTCGCGGTTTTCCTCTTCGAAGCGCGGGCGATTATCCTCACGGCGCGGCCTGTCACCCTGGTTTCTGTCACCCTGATTCCAGTCACCGTAACGGCGCTCCCAGCGTCCGTCATTCGGTCCGCCGCCCTGGCGCGGATCGCGCCATTCGTCACGGCGGCCGTCTCGCCACTCGTCGCGCGGACGCGGCCGGTCCCAGTCGCCACGCGGCGGCGGAGGGGCCACATTCCAGTAACCGCCGGAGGGCGGCGGGCGACGCCAGCGATCACGCTCGCGATAGAAATCGCGGTCGCGGTAATAACGGTCCCAGTAACGACCGGCTTCGAAGGTGATCACCGGAACGCCGAGATCACGATAATAGCGTGGCTCCACATAGACCCGGTTTTGCCGGTACGTCGTCTGAATATAGCGACCGGCGACCCAGCCGCGACCGCTAACGAAAGAGACGTCGCACCACGGCGTATCGGACAGGCAGCCATGCACCGTCAAGGGCGCGCCCGCCGAGATGACAACGACGGCCGGATAGGCCGTGCTCGGGCCGGAGCGCATATTCACATTCGCGGTGGCAAAGCCGCGCGTCGCGGCTTCGGCAAGTGCCGGCGCGGCGAGCATGGCCACCAGCGCTATTGCGCCAAACAGTTTTTTCTTCACTTCTTTCTCCTCAAGCAAAGGCCCGCTTTGCCCATGTCGGCATCCATCGCTGTCGATGGACGAGTATGCGTTCCGCATACTGCCACGACCGGAAAATACGCGTTCCTCCATGAACGCAGCATGAAACAAATGAGGCGCCCCATCGGTTCCACCTGCGGCAATGAGGCACCCGACAATTTGCCGGCGGAATGGACCGCCGGTCTTGACTTCGGGGGGCAATCATCCGACTTCAATGCAACAGCAATATGGAGCAGAACCATGAGCGAAACCGCAAAGACGACCGTCGACCAGAGCGAGGTGGATCGCTTCTCCGCGATGGCTGCGGAATGGTGGAGCCCGACGGGCAAGTTCCGCCCGCTGCATAAATTCAATCCCGTGCGGCTGGAATATATCCGCAACCGCATCTGCGACAATTTCGGCCGCGACCCGAAAGCGCACCGCCCGCTGGAAGGGCTGCGCGTGCTCGATATCGGCTGCGGCGGCGGTCTTCTTTCCGAGCCGGTGGCGCGTATGGGCGCGGATGTCGTGGGCGCCGATCCTTCGGAAAAGAATATCGGCATCGCCTCCACCCATGCGCGGGAAAGCGGTGTGACCGTCGACTACCGCGCCGTGACCGCCGAACAATTGCTGGAGGCCGGCGAAACCTTTGACGTCGTCCTCAACATGGAGGTGGTCGAACATGTGGCCAATGTCGATCTCTTCGTCACCACCTGCGCGAAAATGGTGCGCCCCGGCGGGCTGATGTTTGCCGCCACCATCAACCGTACGCTCAAAGCCCGGGCGCTCGCGATCTTCGCCGCCGAAAACGTGCTGCGCTGGCTGCCGCGCGGCACACATCAGTATGAGAAGCTGGTTCGTCCGGAAGAGCTTGAGCGGCCGCTGGTGGCAAGCGGCATGGATATCGTCCACCGCACCGGCGTCTTCTACAACGTGCTGCAGGACAGCTGGAATCTTTCGCCGGACATGGATGTCAATTACATGATGCTGGCGAAAAGGCCGTCGTAAACTAGTGCGCCCAACTCTCCGTCATGGTCGGGTTTGACCCGACCGTCGATTTGCGAACGTTGGGATGCATCCTCGGGTCAGGCCCGAGGATGACCTTGCTTATTGGTCGATATCGTCAAAACCGAATGAAGTTCAATTAACGTCGTCAGGCAGCACCGGCAGCGGCGCAATTTCAATGCCCTCGTCCAGCAGGGCCTTGGCATCCTGAGCCGAGGCATGGCCGATGATGCCGCGTTCGTCGGCCTCGCCATAGTGGATCTTGCGGGCCTCTTCGGGAAATTTATTGCCGACATCTTCCGCATTCGCGCGAATATTGGCGACGGCTTCACGGATTTTTGCCAGCGCTTCTTTTTTCGCCGTATCCATGGCGAGTGTCTGGCGTTCATCCTTCTTGCGGGCGGTGGAGACCGAAGGCGCCATCAGAAGCTTGGAGACCTGCACCGAATTGCAGACCGGACAGGACAGGAAGCCGCGCTGCAACTGATTGTCGAAATCGTCACTCCCGGAAAACCAGCCTTCGAACTCATGGCCCTTGTCACAGGCCAGCGCATAACGGATCACGCCGCCTCACCTCCGGCAGATTTCAGGGGAACAACCGTATCCAGCGCGAATTCGCGGGAATTGCGCAGATTGGGAATTTTTCCGCGCGCGGCAGCCACGAGCGACGTGTCGATCTCGGCGAAGATAATCTCTTCACCGGCGCCACCGGCAATTGCCAGCACCTTGCCCCATGGATCGATGATGATGGAATGACCGAAGGTTTCGCGCCCGTCCTCATGCACGCCGGCCTGTGCGGCGGCAATGACAAAAGCACCATTTTCAATAGCGCGGGCGCGCAGCAGAATTTCCCAGTGGGCTTCCCCCGTCTGGCGGGTGAAGGCGGCCGGAACCGTCAGAACCTCGGCGCCGGCAAGCGCTTCCGCCCGGAAAAGCTGCGGAAACCGAACATCGTAGCAGATCGCAAAGCCGAATTTTGCCAGCGGAAGTTCGGCGACACGCGCCTCGACGCCGGGTTCATAGGCAGCGCTTTCGCGCCAGCTCTCGCCATTGTCGAGATCGACATCGAACATGTGGATCTTGTCATAGCTGCAGATACGCGAACCATCCGGCGCGAAGAGAAAACCGCGATTGGCGATCTTGCCATCCGGACGGGCAATCGCCGTCGAACCGACATGGACATGAATGCCGAGTTCGCGTGCCAGCCGCGCGGCGGTCGCGACAATAATATCGCCGTCATCATCACGCAGCTGGGCGCGCAGCGCCTGCCGGTCCTTCTGGATGGCGCCGGTCATTTCCGGCGTCTGGACATAGACAGCACCTTCAGCTGCAGCGGCACGCACCAGGCGCTCCATATCGGCAGCATTTTTTACCGGGTCGACGCCGGATCGCATCTGAATGGCGGCAGCCTTGAAAGTCATCACGTCCTCCACGCCCGGAATAGAGCCGATCAGGCGGCCAGCATAATGTCGAGTTTACCGGCACGCTCCAGCGCATGCAGATCATCGCAGCCGCCGACATGCTCGCCATTGATGAAGATTTGCGGGAAGGTCGTCCCGCCGGATTTCTCGATCATTTCCTGCCGGTATTCCGGCGTCGTCGTGGCGTTATATTCAGCGTAGTCGACGCCCTTGCTGTCCAGCAGCGCCTTGGCGCGCGCGCAATAACCACAAAAATCCCGCGTATAGATCGTCACCGGTGCCATGTTCTTCCAAGCCTCGCAAACATGCGCCGAAGCGCACAATTTCCTCATCGCATTCAGGCTTCATATAGGCGCGGAAATGGCCATTGCAAAGGTCAAAACGGTCACTTCCGCGGCACCCGCTTTCCTTAGCGCACGGCTTGCCGCACCGACCGTCGCACCCGTGGTGTAAACATCGTCAACCAGCACCACACGCTTGCCGAAAATTCCCATTTCCCGACCGGATGATATTGCAAAAGCACCGCGCATATTGTCCCGCCGGGCAAGTGCCGAAAGCCCCACCTGCCGCTCGGTGGGCTTTACCCGCAATAGCGTATCCACAAGCAGGGGCTTGCCGGCGGCCTTGGCCAGATGCCGTGCCAGTTCAGCAGACTGATTGAAACGGCGACGCCAGAAACGGTGGCGATGCAAGGGCACAGGCACGATGCAATCACAGGCGTCAACCGTCCCATCACTCGCTCTCAGCATCCACAGTGCCATAAGCCGGGCAAGATCGGTCCGGTCCTGATATTTCAGCCGATGCACGAGCTTGCGGGCGGTTCCCTCATGGCTTGCGGCTGCGCGCAGACGATCAAAGGGCGGCGGATTTGCGATAGCCTCAGCGCTCACAGCGCCTTCGCCGTGATTCCGGGAAAAGGGAATGCCGAGAATCTCGCAAAACGGGCGATCGATGAAGCTGACATCCCGCCAGCAATCGGCACACAGGGCGCCCTCGCCGCCCGTCATGCGGGCGCATCCGGCGCAGGTCGGTGGATAAACCATGCGGAAGGCCGAGCGCAATGTGATACGTGCCGCCGCCGACACGGCAGCGGACTTCGACAGCAATCCCGAAAACAGATCATCGCCAGCACCCATGAGGTTGACTTTACCGCCGAACGGGTGCCTTTGCGAGAGCGATACGGTCCGGTTTCATCCCGGCAAAACGATGCCCAAGCGGCATGACAGCAACGATGCGGCCCGCCGATCCCGAAGGCGATGGAGGCCGAGCAGGCAAGACGATGGATATTCTCTTTGACCAGGCCCTGATTGAACAAAACCGTCACCGGGCGTGGAGCCGGCGTGACGACAAGGCCCTGTTCCTTCTCGACATGGCAGCCGAGGAGCTTGCCGACAGGCTCGCAATCGTCGAGCGCCGGTTCGAGACCGCAATCGAGCTGCATGGCGGAACGGGCGTCACTGCCCGGCGCGTGGCCGAGACCGGCAAGGTGGATATTATCCGCCGCATCGAGACCGAGAGCAGTTTTACGACGGATGGAAATATCCCCGAGGCCGCTTCCATGGAGCATCTGCCGCTAGAGGAGGCCTCCGCCAATCTCGTCGTTTCGCCGCTTGCCCTGCATCTTACCAATGATACGCCCGGTGCGTTGATCCAGATAAGGCGGGCATTGAAGCCGGACGGGCTGTTTCTCGGCGCCATTCCCGGCAGCGGCACCTTGCAGGAATTGCGCGACGTGCTTTTGACGGCAGAGGCGGAACTGACCGGCGGCGCAAGCCCGCGCGTCATTCCCTTTGCCGATGTCCGCGACGTCGGTGCGCTTTTGCAGCGCGCCGGTTTTGCGCTCCCTGTCACCGATTCGGAAACATATACGGTACGTTACGACTCGATTTTTCCCCTGATGCGCGACCTGCGCGCCATGGGCATGGCAAATCCGCTGGCAAGCCGCAGCAGAAAACCGCTCGATCGGGCGTTTTTCCTGCGGGCAGCGGAACTTTACGCCGAGCGTTATTCCGATCCGGATGGGCGGATAAGGGCGACGTTTTCCATCATCTATGTTTCAGGCTGGGCGCCGCATGAGAGCCAGCAGAAACCGCTGAAGCCCGGCTCCGCCAAGATGCGCCTTGCCGACGCTCTGAAGACAACTGAGGTGAAACTGTCCTGAGCTACCGGGGCGGTTTCAGCTGTTGGCGAAAGTGTCGGCGATAAGCTGGAACACTGTATTGATATTGCCGCTGATGGCGGTTGCGCCACCGATGAGTGCGGCGGAAATCAGTCCGACAATTAAGCCATATTCGACCGCGGTCGCGCCACGTTCGTCCTTATAGAAACCGATCAAAAAATGCAGCACAGGATATTCCCCATCCGCCATCCGGTGCGCTCAGCCAGCCGGCATTATGACATATTGAAATCGGATTTATCTTAAGGCCGAGCGCATGAGGGATTCGTTACCGATGATGGTAAACGATCAGCAACCGCTCTCATTGCTATAGCCAGTGACGACACAGGGCATTTCCGGCATCGGCTGTGTTATGCTGCGACGGATGGAATAGGTCTTGCCGGCATCGGTCTTCTTGATGGAGCCGGTGCTTATCATGTCGTAATTATCGGGGAACTGCGCAACCCGGGTCGAGGACTTGCCTGCCAGCATGGGGGTGACGATCAGGGAGAGAGCGATCACCGCCGTCCCGAAAAGCAGGGCGACGTTGAGAACGCCGGTGCGACGGGATTTATTGGAATAAGAGTGACGACCTTCCACCGTCTTCCAGAAATCCTCGTTCATGACCAACCTCGTCTCGCGCAGTTTACCGCTTCTTTAGATTAACAATCTGCCAGAGGGTGCTGAACGATCTCTTAACGCAGCCCCGTTTTGGCACGGCAAAACCGGGATACATTGCCTTTTCACGAAGCTGTTACGGCGTGAGGCACGCCAGCTGCGCTTTAAAGCAGGTCCTGAAGGAAGGGAATGAGTGGCTCGTCGGCCGGTGGCATGGGGTAGTCGCGCAGAGCCTGCGGCTTCACCCATTTTATCGCCTGCCCTTCCCGCCCATGGGCAATGCCCTCGTAACGACGGCAGACATAGAGCGGCATCAGCAGATGAAAAGTCTCGTAGGTGTGGCTGGCGAAAGTCAGCGGCGCAAGGCAGGCGACCTTGGTTTTCACACCGAGTTCCTCATCCAGTTCACGGACAAGGGTTTCCTCCGGCGTCTCACCGTGCTCCACCTTACCGCCGGGAAACTCCCAGAGACCGGCAAGCGACTTGCCTTCCGGACGCTGGGCCAGAAGGATGCGGCCATCCTGATCGAGCAGGGCACAGGCGGCGACCAGCAGGATTTTTTTGCCCGCTTCACTCATTCTCCCGCACCCTTGCGCCAGTAGCGATAGCTATAGGCCTCGCTGAAACCGAATTTTTCGTAAAGCGCAATCGCGGGTGCATTGGTTGAAACAACCTGCAACCAGGCGCTTTTGGCGCCGCTGATCCTGGCCCACCGCAGCGCTGAGGCCAGAATCTGGGTGCCAAGCCCCCTCTGGCGCTGCGACCTGGCAACATCGAGCGAGAGGATGCCGGCCAGATCGTTGTCCTGCACGCAGATGACGGTCGCAAGCGCGCTGCCTTCAACTTCCTCGTTGATGAACAGGCCAAGCGTCGGCTTGATCGAGCTGACGATTTCCGCAATCGCCGGCCTCTGGGCCGGGTCGCCATCGCTGACCTTGATGCTCGCTTCGACAAAGCGGCCAATATCGTGGCTAGGCAGGCTTACGAGGGTTTCCGGCAATTCCATGCCGGCAAGATCAGCCGTCATGACCTTGACCTCTTCGAAAACGGACCAGCCATCGTCCAAGAGAAAAGCCTTGAGCTGCGGCGGCATCAGCGTCGTTTCACGCACCACCAGCTGGCGGCCGAAATCCTCGAAACGCTTGCGCGCCTTTTCCAGCCGCACCGCGCAATTGCCGTAATCGGAAGGGTCGAGCGGCACCACGCAGTTGATGCGCTTGGAGGGGTGCGAACCCGTGAGGCGAATTTGCCAGCTGCCATCATACATCACCGACGAGGCCGGCCATGCCCGGAAGCTGACGGCTTCCAGACGGCGAACAAGCGGCAGATTGACGGCCTTGTTTTCCTGCATTCTCTTCGGCTCCAACGGTCAGCTCCGGTAGTCGCCGTTGATCGCAACATATTCCTTGGTCAGATCGCAGGTCCAGACAGTGGCGGTGCCCTGACCGAGACCGATATCCACCTTCACCGGAATGTCCTCCAGCCGCATCACGGCCGTGGTCTCGGCTTCCGAATAGGCGGGATCGCGTTCGCCATTGACGGCCACACGCACGTCACCGAACCAGATGGCAAGACGATCACGATCGGCCATTTCGCCGGATTTACCGACAGCCATGACGACACGGCCCCAGTTGGCGTCTTCGCCGGCAACGGCGGTCTTCACCAGCGGCGAATTGGCGATGGACAGGGCTATCTTCTTGGCGGCGGCATCGTTTTCCGCACCCGTGACGGTGACTTCCACCATCTTGCGCGCACCCTCACCGTCGCGCACCACCTGCAACGCCAGATCCTTCAAAAGATCGTTGAGCGCAGCGCGGAAGGAGGACAGACGCTCGTCATCGGCGCTCGTCACCTTCACCTGGCCATCTTCAGCCGCCGCACCCGTGGCAAACAGCATCAGCGTGTCTGACGTGGACGTGTCGCTGTCGACCGTCACGGAATTGAAGGTTGGGCCGACACCGGCGGAAAGCAGGGATTGCAGGACGGCAGGCTCAATATCGGCATCCGTCACCACAAAAGAGAGCATCGTCGCCATATCGGGGGCAATCATGCCCGCCCCCTTGGAAATACCGTTGATCGTCACGATCACGCCGCCGATTTCGGCTGTGCGGGTCGCGACCTTGGGGTAGGTGTCGGTGGTCATGATCGCCTTGGCAGCTTCCTGCCAGAAATCGGCTTCCGCCCTGACGTTCATGTCGCCGAGAACACCGGCAAATTTCGAGGCATCGAGCGGTTCGCCGATCACGCCCGTCGATGCGAGAAACACTTCACCCTCAGAGCAGCCGACGGCGGCGGCGGCAGATTTCGCCGTCAGTTCGGTCGCCGCCTTGCCCTTGACACCGGTAAAGGCGTTGGCGTTGCCGGAATTGACCACCACGGCGCGCGCTACGCCGCCGCCGAGATTGGCGCGGCAGAAATCAACGGGGGCCGAGGGGCACTTCGATTTGGTGAAGACGCCTGCCACACTTGCCGGCTTGTCGAATACCATCAGGAGAACGTCAGTACGGTTCTTGTACTTGATGCCGGCGGCAGCCGTCGCCATGCGAACACCGCGCAGCGCGGGCATCTCGGGATAGGATTTCGGAGCGAGCGGGGAAACGGCAACGGACATGGGGAAGCGCCTGAAATTCTGGAAAAGAGAGGTATGGGAATGCCTGAGATGAAACGGGGCGGCCTGTAAGCCGCCCCGTAACATGGGTCATTATTACTGCTGCGGCTGAGCCTGCTGTTCCTTCGTGGCTTCGTCGTAGCCCTTCTTAAGCGTCTCATCCATGATTTCGATCTTCTGGTCAGCCTTTGCCTTCTCGATGAGGGCAACGTACTTGTCACGCATGACAAGCTGACGAACCTGCGGCTCAACCTGCTCGAAAGCCGGCGGCGGAGCGATGCGCTTGTCTTCCAGCTTGATGACGTGGAAGCCGAACTGCGTCTTCACAGGGGTCTTGGTGTAGGCGCCCTTTTCGAGGCCGAAAGCGGCTTCTTCGAATTCCGGCACCATGCGGCCCTTGCCGAACCAGCCGAGATCGCCACCGTCATCCTTGTTGGAATCGGTCGACTTCTCCTTGGCGAGGGCTGCGAACTCCTTGCCCGAATCAAGCTGCTTGATGATGTCCTTGGCTTCATCTTCGCTCGCGACCAGAATGTGGGCGGCCTTGATTTCTTCTTCCTGAGGCAGGGCTGCGACTTCCTTGTCGTAACGCGCCTTCACTTCGTCGGCGGTAACGGCATCGACCACATGCTTGCGGAAATAGGCATTGTGCAGCTCACGGTCCTGGATGAATTCCATGCGCTTCTTGAAATCCTCGGTCTTTTCGAGACCTTCTGCGCTGGCGTTCTTCACCAGAAGCTTGACGTCGATCGCGCCGGAAAGGGCTGCAACCTTCTTCTGCTCGTCGGGAAGCTGCGCGAGCTGCGGGTCGAGATTGCCCATGGCGAGGTCGAGTTCGGACTGGTGGATTTCCAGATCGCCGACCTTGGCGACAACCTTGTCTTCCTGTGCGAAAGCCGGAAGCTGGAGGCCGAGCGTGGCCACAATCACCGCAGCCGCAATTTTATTATAGCGCAACATTTTGAACCTTTCGGGGACAATGCCGGCTCCAGACATGGTTTCCGGCTCTGAAAAAACTTCCAAACACCGGATTGTGGCCATTCTGTAACGGGCAGAACCGTTGACATCATTTGCCCCCCCTCTTATCTGTCACGCAACCTCGCGTCCAGATACGTTGAAGGGCGAAGTCCGTCATTTGTGCTGAAAACAGCGTGACGGAGAACAGCGCCCGGCAAAACGGAATTTCAGAAAGGGCCAGTAAGATGGTCAGTCTCGGCGGAATAGCCCGCAAGTTGTTCGGTTCGGCAAATGATCGCCGCGTCCGCTCCTATAAAAGCAAGATCGCAGCCATCAATGCGCTGGAAGAGGCCACCAAGGCACTCTCCGACGAAGCGCTGGCGGCCAAGACGGCGGAATTCCGCCAGCAGCTTGCCGATGGCAAGACGCTGGATGACCTGCTGATCCCGGCTTTCGCCGTCGCCCGTGAGGCGTCGCGCCGCGTTCTGCACATGCGCCCCTTCGACGTGCAGCTGACCGGCGGCATGATTCTGCATGGCGGCGCCATCGCCGAAATGAAGACCGGTGAAGGCAAGACACTGGTGGCGACCCTTGCGGTCTACCTCAACGCGCTCGCCGGCAAGGGCGTGCATGTCGTTACCGTCAACGACTACCTCGCCAAGCGCGACGCCGCCACGATGAGCAGGCTCTATGGCTTCCTCGGCCTGACGACCGGCGTCATCGTGCACGGCCTGGACGACGACCAGCGCCGCGAGGCCTATGCCTGCGACATCACCTACGCGACAAATAACGAACTCGGCTTCGATTATCTGCGCGACAACATGAAATATGATCGCGCCCAGATGGTGCAGCGTGGCCACAACTACGCCATCGTCGACGAAGTCGACTCGATCCTGGTCGATGAGGCGCGCACGCCGCTCATCATTTCCGGCCCGCTGGACGATCGCTCCGATCTTTACAACACCATCGACGCTTTCATTCCGCTTCTGTCGCCGGAAGATTACGAGATCGACGAGAAGCAGCGTTCGGCCAACTTCTCCGAAGACGGCACCGAGAAGCTCGAGAACCTGCTGCGTCAGGCGGGCCTTCTGAAGGGCGAATCGCTTTACGACATCGAAAACGTCGCCATCGTCCACCACATCAACAACGCGCTGAAGGCCCACAAGCTCTTTACCCGCGACAAGGACTACATCGTCCGCAACGACGAGATCGTCATCATCGACGAGTTTACCGGCCGCATGATGCCCGGCCGCCGTTATTCCGAAGGTCAGCACCAGGCGCTGGAAGCCAAGGAAAAGGTGCAGATCCAGCCGGAAAACCAGACGCTTTCCTCCGTCACCTTCCAGAACTATTTCCGCATGTACTCAAAGCTTGCCGGCATGACCGGTACGGCATCGACGGAAGCGGAAGAATTCGGCAACATCTACGGCCTCGATGTCATCGAAGTGCCGACCAACCTGCCGATCCAGCGTATCGACGAGGATGACGAGGTTTACCGCACCGGCGAGGAGAAATTCCTGGCCATCATCACCGAGATCAAGGCGGCGCATGAACGCGGCCAGCCGGTTCTCGTCGGCACCACGTCGATCGAAAAATCCGAACTTCTGGCCCATATGCTGCGCCAGTCCGGCTTTACCGATTTCCAGGTCCTGAACGCCCGTTATCACGAGCAGGAAGCCTATATCGTTTCGCAGGCCGGCGTTCCCGGCGCCGTGACCATCGCCACCAACATGGCCGGCCGCGGTACCGACATCCAGCTTGGCGGCAACGTCGACATGCGCCTCGAGCGCGAGCTGGAAGGCATGGAGCCGGGTCCCGAGCTTGATGCCAAGGAAGAGGCGATCCGCGCCGAGATCAAGGTGCTCAAGGAAAAGGCGCTTGCCGCCGGCGGTCTTTACGTCATCGCCACCGAGCGCCACGAAAGCCGCCGTATCGACAACCAGCTGCGCGGCCGTTCCGGCCGTCAGGGCGACCCCGGCCGCTCGAAATTCTATCTGTCGCTCCAGGATGACCTGATGCGCATCTTCGGCTCCGAGCGCATGGACTCGATGCTGCAGAAGCTCGGTCTGAAGGAAGGCGAGGCCATCGTCCATCCCTGGATCAACAAGGCGCTGGAACGCGCCCAGAAGAAGGTCGAAGCCCGCAACTTCGAGACCCGCAAGAACCTTCTGAAATATGACGACGTGCTGAATGATCAGCGCAAGGTGATCTTCGATCAGCGCCTCGAGCTGATGGAAGCCGACAATATCGGCGAAACCGCAGCCGACATGCGCAATGAAGTCATCGAAACGCTCGTCGCCAAGCATATTCCCGAAAATGCCTATGCCGAACAGTGGGATATCGCCGGCCTGAAGGCGGGTATCGCCCAGTTCCTGAACCTCGACCTCCCGGTGGAGGAATGGGCCAAGGAAGAAGGCATCGCCGAGGACGACATTCTTCAGCGCGTTACCGAGGCGGCCGACAAATACGCCGACGAGCGTGCGGAACGTTTCGGTCCCGAGATCATGACCTATGTGGAACGTTCGGTCATTCTCCAGACGATCGACCATCTGTGGCGCGAACATATCGTCAATCTCGACCATCTGCGCTCCGTCGTCGGTTTCCGTGGTTACGCCCAGCGCGATCCGTTGCAGGAATACAAGGCGGAAGCCTTCGAGCTGTTCCAGGCACTGCTTGCCAATCTGCGTGAAGGCGTCACCGCCCAGCTGATGCGCGTGGAACTCGTGCAGCAGGAACCGCAGCAGCCGGAACTGCCGGAAATGACCGCACATCACCTCGACCCGGTCACGGGCGAAGACGAGATGTCGCATGGCGGACAAGTCGTGCCGGTTGCTTTCGTGCCGAGCGAGGAGCGCGATCCGGAAAACCCCGCCACCTGGGGCCGTATCGGCCGCAACGAAATGTGCCCCTGCGGTTCGGGCAAGAAATACAAGCACTGCCACGGCGTTTACGAACAGGCTTAAGCCCGGTCGACCAGAAATGAAAAATCGCCCGTAACCCGCGTTACGGGCGATTTTGTTTGTGGCGGATCGTTGCCACCGATCGGGGTGTTGACTGGTATTCGCACTTTCCATATGGGAGCCGGATCATCTGCTGGAAACTGCCCCCATGGCCCCTCGCGATCTCGCCGCCTATATTTTTCTCGCACTCGCGTGGGGTGTGTCTTTCCTGCTGCTTCTCCATGTTGTGGCCGCCTTCGGCTGGATAGGCGCAGTCACACTTCGCTCGCTGATGACCGCCGTGGCCCTCTTTCTCATCGCGCTCGCGGCGCGCCGGAAGCTCACATTTTCTGCGGGCTGGCGGGCATTTGCAATTGTCGGCGCAACGACGGTCGCTGGGCAATTGATCGGCCTGTCCTACGCGACACCCCAGATCGGCACCGCAATGGCCGCCATTCTGGTCGCCACAATCCCACTTTTTTCCATGCTCATTTCGCAGATATGGGGGATCGAGCGGCTGACGCGACAGGGAATTGCGGGTCTCGTCATCGGATTTGCCGGCATTGTCCTGCTTGTCGGTTTTCCCGCCGTGCCCGTTACCACCGGCTTCATCATCGGCTGCGCCGCCGCTGTCGCCGCCTGCATCTGCGCCGCCTATGGCAGTAATTATGCGAGCCTTCACCTGAAAGGGGTGGGCTCCTGGGAAATCACCATCGGCTCCTTCCTGACCGGCGGCCTGATGACCTTCCCGCTTCTTCTCGCCGTACCCTTGCCCGGAACGCCGGGTCTTGTCGATTACGGATATCTTCTCATCCAGGCGGTCGTCATGAGCGGCCTCACCTACATCACCTATTTCCGGCTTGTCTCCTCCATCGGCGCGACCAAGGCGATCAGCGTGGAGTTCGCCGTAACTGTCGTCGCGGTGCTCGTCGGCGCCCTGGTGCTCGATGAACCCCTATCGCTTCCCCAGCTGTTTGGCGCCGGCATCATCATACTGGGCTGCGCATTGGTACTTGATCTCCTGCCCGGCAGGAAAGCACCGCCCACGCCATCGGGGGCATGAAGGGTTTATTAGCGTTTTCCACTAATAGTCGTGCCGGTCGTAACAGATCACACGGGATCGCGTTTTCAACGCGAGGGAAAAATGCAACCGGGCAATTCAGACTATGAGCATTATTGGGACCCGCTCAGGGCTCTCCTGATGCTGCTCGGCATTCCCTATCACGCCTCGCTGCTCTACAGCCACGCCCTGCCCTGGGACATCAAAGATTTCGAGACCAGCCCGTTCCTGAGCGCGCTTGGAGCGGCATTCGTGACGTTCCGCATGCCTGCGTTTTTTCTCGTCGCCGGGTATTTCTCGGTCATGGTCATCGGCAAAAAAGGCAGGATGCGCTGGCTCAAACAGCGCTTCCTGCGCCTTGGCATACCCTTCGTCGTGGCGGTGCTCCTGCTTGGGCCATCACAGCTTTTCATGCTCAAACTGTCGGAATTTGCCAAGGGCGACATCACTGCCGGCGAAATGATGCAGAACCTGCCGGATCTGTTGCAGCCGAGCGAGCAGTGGATCATGCATCTATGGTTCCTGCCTGCCCTTCTCGCCTATTCGGTGCTGCTTGCGGGCCTCTTGCATCTCCTGGAGCAACCACCGTTTGCAGATGCAAAAGACTGGCTCGACAGGGTGAAGGACCGATATCCGCGCCTGTTCTTCACCGCCCTCTGCGCCCTCCCCGTTCTGTGGGAATTGTTGGTTTATGGCTCCGACCTGCTTGCCGCGAAAAGCGAAAACAGCGTTTTTCTTCTTTATGAACGGGCCTCGGACCCCTATGCGCGCTATCTGCCATTCTTTTTAATCGGGGCTCTGCTGCGCCGTGACAGAAGCCTGTTTCACCGCTTTCGCCAGACCGGCATTCTCACGGGTATCGTCGCGTCCGGTTCCATCGCGACGGCGGTAACGCTGCGATTGCAAAACCCTTTTTCAAACTCGGCGCCACTGGTACTGGTTTCGGCGATTGCAGCCGTGACGACGAGCCGGCTCCTGATCGACCTTGCCTGCCGCTATTTTGACAGGCCCAGCCCGCTTGCCAAACGGATGACGGATGCCTCCTTCACCATCTATCTGCTTCATCATCCGCTGATTTATGCCTTCGGCACGCTTTTCATTCTAATTTCACTGCCGCCCGTCTTGGAATTCGCCGTCATCGTCGCGGCCACCACAGCAACGGCCTATATGCTGCACCAGGCGATACGGTGCAGTCCGCTTGCCCTCTTTCTTTTCAACGGCATCCGCAGGCCGCCGGTGGCAAACGATATTGGCACACAAGTCCCCGCCTCCCACACCCTTCGTTAATGATGAAGCCCTTATAATCGGGTTGCCCACTCAACTGGAAATGATGGCGTGTGGATCATGGCTATCCTCAACACGGCGGAAAAAGCCCTACCCGCAGGCCTGCGTGCGAAACTCGCGCCGCTGGTAGCGAAAATCGCTGTCATTGTGTCCGGCGGAGATGATGTCTCCCGCGCCCAGCGCATGGCGCTGGTCGCTTTTGCGGTGCGCATCGTCAGTGCCGGTATTGCATTCATCTCCCAGATCATCCTCGCCCGCCTGATGGGCGAATTCGAATACGGCCTGTTCGCCTTCGTCTGGGTTCTGGTGATCCTGTTCGGCAATCTGTCCTGTCTTGGCTTCCACACCACCGTCATTCGCTTTTTGCCCGGCTATCGTCTGGAAGAGGCCCATGACAAGATCATGGGGCTGACCTCGACGGCGCGCATCTTCGCCATGCTTTCGGCCAGCGCTCTGGCGCTTTTCGGCTTCATCTTCCTGTATTTCTTCGGCGAGCGGATCGCAGCCTATTACCTCATTCCCGTTGCGCTGGCGCTTTTCACCCTGCCAATGGTGGCGCTTGGGGACGTGCTGAACGGCACCGCACGCGCCAATGGCTGGGCCATTTCCGCGCTCAGCCCCACCTATATCGTCCGTCCCGTGCTGATCCTGCTGTTCATGCTGGTGGCAATCGGCCTCGGCGCGGAAAAGACCGCAACGACGGCGATGCTGACGGCCCTTATGGCCACCTATGTGACCACGCTTTTCCATTTCGCCTTCATGAACCGAAGGCTCAACCGGCACTTCCGCAGCGTTACCCGCCAGGTGCATTTCCGCCACTGGTTGCGCTTCGCCTTTCCCGTCTTCCTGATCGATGGCATCGGCTTTCTGATGACCAATTCGGATGTGGTGATCGTCGGTCTTTATCTGCCGCCGGATCAGGTCGGTATCTATTTCGCCGCGGCAAAGACCATCGTGCTGATGCAATTCGTGTTTTTCTCAGTGCAGGCAGCGGCGGCGCCGCGCCTCGCCGCCCTGATTTCGGCAAATGACCGGCAGGGCCTGGCGGGCTTCGCCAGCCAGGCGGCGCGATGGGCTTTCTGGCCGTCGCTGGCCGTGGGCGGCGTCGTGCTTCTGGCGGGCCCTTTCCTGCTATCGCTGTTCGGTCCGGGCTTCGTCCAGGGTTACGAGTTGATGTTCTTCCTCTTTGCCGGCTTCCTTGCAAAAGCGTTGATCGGCCCCGGAGAAACGCTGTTGAATATGGCCGGCAAACAAAAATTGTGCGTGGCTCTTTATATTATTATCTTCGGTTGCAACATTCTGCTCAACATGGCGCTGATTCCGGTCTATGGTCTGAAAGGGGCCGCGGCGGCGGTCGCGATAGCCATGTGCATAGAAGCTGTGCTATTGCATATTGCCATTCGCCGTACACTCGGGATCGTCCTTTTTGCCTTCAACGATCCCCGGGCGGGTCAAGACACTGGGAAGGCGGTGTAACGATAAGCATGTCCAGCGACCCAAAGAATCCGGATTTTCAGGACCCGCGCATCGCTGCGCTGATGGCGTCTGCGGAGCGTGACCGCCCCGTTGCAGACAGCAGCCGGCGCGTGGGACGCGACGGCCGCGAATTCTGTATCTATCCGGGCCAGCTCGGTTATGAAATGCAGGAGGAACTCGACTTCCTGTCCAATCGCGTCATGGAAGCGAATGTCTTCTTCACCGGGCGGCTGCTTGCGCCCGCCATGCCGCGTATCGACGATAAGTCCGTGCGTTTCGCCCTCATTCGCGACGAAAACGGCGCCAGAAGCCGCATGCGTTTTCTGATGCCCTTTACCGTCGAAAAGCCGGGCTTTTCCATCGGTCCTTCCATTATCCGCGTCTGGGCGAACCCCTTCGGTCCGCTCGGCACACCGCTGGTCGATACCGAAGGCGCTGCGGAAACGCTCGACAATCTTTTCGACGCGCTCTCCGATCCGGAAATGCGCCTGCCGAATGTGCTCGTGCTGCCGGATGTGCGGCTTGAAGGGCCTTTCGCCAGCATGTTCAGGGCCATCGCCATCAGCCGCAACCTGCCATTGACCACGACAGGAAGTTATCAGCGGCCGGTTCTGGAAAGCCTTCTCGACGGTGAGGCCTATCTGCGCAACTCGCTTGCGCCGCACCATATGCGGGAAATGCGCCGGCAGTGGCGACAACTCGAGCAACTCGGCACGCTATCCTATACGGTTGCCCGTCAGCCGAAGGACATACGCTACCGCATGGAGGAATTCCTGGCGCTGGAGGCGAGCGGCTGGAAAGGCCGCAAACGCACCGCGCTGGTCAATGATCGTTATCGCGCGGCCTTCGCCCGCGAGGCGATCACCAATCTGGCCGAAGCGGATGCGGTGCGCATTCACACCATCGATCTCAACGGCAGCGCGATTGCGTCCATGGTCGTCTTTTTGACGGCCGGCGAGGCCTATACGTGGAAAACCGCCTTTGACGAAAACTACGGGCAGTTCTCTCCCGGCAAGCTGCTGGTGCAGAAACTGACCGGCTGGCATCTGGACGACGCCAATATCATGCGCAGCGACAGCTGTGCGGTGCCCGACCATCCGATCATGAGCCGCTTCTGGCAACAGCGTCAGGAAATGGGCACGTTGGTCGTGGGGTTGACCCATAACAGCGACCGCGACGTGCGGCAGGTTTCCACGCAGGTGGACATGTATCGCAACACCCGGAACCTCGCCCGCAGCCTGCGGCAGAAGATCCTGTCCTTCGGACGCAAGGGCAATTAAAACCGAAGGACGCGGATAGCGTCCTTCGGTCGATGCTGCGGTATCAGACCCGATCAGCGTGAAGCGGTGCGGATCATCTTGCACAATTGCGTCAGGGCCGCATCGTAGCCGCCGCCCAGAATATCGATACAACGGCGGGCGAGCTTGATCTGCTCGGTCCGTGACATGTCATTATAGGCCTGTATGGCATTGCGCATGCCACCGGGGGAAACCGTTCCCGGATTGCCGGGATTGGATGGATTGCCCGGGTTACCGGGATTTCCGGGGTTCGTGGATGAGCCGCCGATACCAACCCCGACCCCAAGGCCAAGACCGCTCGATCCACCCACATTGGCGCCGACATTGGCATTGATGCCGCCTGAGCCGCCAACCGAGGCATTAACCCCCGCGTTGACACCGCTCGATCCGCCAACGGAAGCATTGACGTCCGCATTGACGCCGTTGCTGCCACCGACCGAAGCGTTGACATCCGCACCCAGCCCGCCGCCGCTCCTGCCGCCGACATCCGCACTTGCATTCACGCCGCTGCTGCCGCCAACGGAGGCGTCGACACCGAGCCCACCGCTGCCATTGCCGCCCACGCTGGCATTCACCCCATTCTCACCGCCAATCCCGATATCCAGCGCATGAGCGTTGACCGGCAGGATGAGACAGGCAGACAATAATAAATTGCGAGAAAGCGCCCTCATAGTTTCCTCCATATGAGTTAGGCCATTCCCGCCCCGCGTGGAAACTCCACCCGGACATCATAATTCAATTAGCAATTGCGTATATTCTAATTTATTAGAGGTGCCTAATATTAGATTGCCGACGCAACTACAGGTGTATCGATGTGGGAAAGCGTAGATATTGCGAGTAATATAGGGGACAAAATCTAAATCCGACGTAAGATCGTGCTAGATTATTTGCCGCTCACTGCTTCAAATCGATGAAGTAATTCAGGAAACGAGAATGCCACCGAAAGAACAAAAGAACCGCGGCACGTGCATCTTCTGCGGAAAATCGAACAACCGTTTAAGTAAAGAGCACATCTGGCCCAAATGGCTGCAGAACCATATCCCAGATCCCGGTCCATCGCGACATACAGTCAGTCAAGGGTTCATTATCGATGGGCAAATAGTCAATGTAATGGACAAAGGTCAACTCTATCGACCGGGAACAATAATATCGCAACGACTTCGTGTAGTCTGCTTACCCTGCAACAACGGCTGGATGAGTAGACTGCAAAACCAAAACAAACCCATCATTGAAGAGTTTATCAAAGGGCAATGGCCAAAACTGGATCTGCTTAGGCAACGTGATCTAGTTCGCTGGTGTTTGATGTTGGCTACGATGATGGACTTTGCCCACCCGCTCACTAGCGCTATCCCAGCGGAGCAAAGGCTTGCTCAGTCGACTGGCGTTATACCAGAGCAAACAATTGTCTGGATCGGAAAAATCGCAGGGGAGAAATGGCGTATAGGGTTCAATCATTTTGGCTTTGATCCGCACACGATTGCCTTTACGGCAAAAGATGCAGAGAATGTATTGAAGAATGGCCTATATATGGCTCAGACAACTACCTTCGTCGTCGGCAGCCTACTAGCTGTAGTCTATACTTCAACCAAACCCAGGACAGTCGCGGCAGCACATCTGGGAAACGCTCATTCACTAGCCATTGCTTGGCCTACTGGAACCACCATCAATGAGCCAAAACGAATACATAATGATGAGAGCGCGAATGCAGCTAGTCAAATTCTACTACCACCTGAACAACGCCAAATAGTTCGACCGGCTTGGGTCACACTATAAATGCCTACATTTTCGCGAGTTAAGGTTTTGAGTCTCAACTGCGCTGGTTCCAAAAACAAGAGGAGACTGACAACGAAGGCCGTAAATGCCTCTAACTCAAAGCTTTGGGGTTGCACGCATGGCCTTGACCATGATAGACGCCGTGGCATTACCACCGTTGCCCCAATGGCGGAATTGGTAGACGCGCCGCACTCAAAATGCGGTTCCGAAAGGAGTGCTGGTTCGATCCCGGCTTGGGGTACCACTTTCCAGAAACAGCATTGATTTTCTTTTATTTTTGCCTCGGCCTTGCCGCAAGGCCGTTCGATTGCCCAATGGTCGCCGGCATCCTCACGAAACTTTGCTTACGCACCTCGTTTATTACCGGGCTTTCATTTGCCAGATGCAGCGGACTGGATTAGACGCATCCTGTGACACACGTTGAACTGGCGACTTAATTTCGCCATCACGCCCGCCTTTTTGAAAGCCCGTTCGGGATATCTGCTTCTTCGCGAAGTTTGGGGAAAACATCATGGCCACTGCAACGACCGCCGACAACAGCCGCACGCTCGCCGCTCTTGGCGTCACGGCGGGAATGATCTTCACCGTGGGCTCCGCCCTCGGTTTCCAGCATATTGGCGGTTACACGCCCTGCGCCTTGTGCCTGTTGCAGCGCGATCCCTATTATTATGCCATTCCGCTGGGCATATTGGCCGTTGCCACCAGCGTCTTCAAGCTGCCGGTTCAGATCACCCGGCTGCTGCTTGCCCTCATCGGCGTGGCGATGCTGATCGGCGCCGGGCTTGGCGTTTATCATGCCGGCGTGGAATGGGGTTTCTGGGAAGGCCCGATCACCTGCGCCACCGGCGCGCCGTCCATCACCACCAATGCCGGCGATCTGCTGGGCAATCTGAACGCCATCAAGGCGCCTTCGTGCAACGATGCGGCACTTCGGGTACTCGGCCTTTCCTTCGCCGGCTGGAATGTCATCGCAAGCGTTGCACTTGCGGCAGTCGCCTTTTTTGGCGCGAGCCGTAAAAGCCGGTAAGCGGGAAAACTCCCTTGCAGTCCTGAAGGATCAGGGCTGCAGCTCGGTATCCCAGTAAAGATAGTCCATCCAGCTTTCGTGCAGATAATTGGGCGGGAACAGCCGCCCATTATTGTGCAAATCCTGAACCGTGGGCTGGAAAGGCTTCTGCGCCGGGAACATGCCCGCCTGCTTGGGAAGCTTGCTGCCCTTTTTAAGGTTGCAGGGAGAGCACGCCGCAACGACATTGTGCCAGGTGGTTTCACCGCCATGCGCGCGTGGAACCACATGGTCGAAGGTCAGTTCGTCCCGCGTGCCGCAATACTGGCATTCGAACTTGTCCCGAAGGAAAACGTTGAAGCGCGTGAAGGCGGGGTTGCGGGTGGGCTGCACATAGGTCTTGAGGCTGACGACACTCGGCAGCCGCATGGAAAAGCTGGGGGACGACACCGCGTGATCATATTCTGCAATGATGTTCACACGGTCTAGAAAGACGGCCTTGATCGCGTCCTGCCAGGACCATAACGACAAGGGATAATAACTCAGTGGCCTGTAGTCTGCGTTCAGAACGAGCGCCGGCAGGGCCTGTGGTGAAACTGCAATCGTCAAGGGCTTCTCCTGAGCGATTCGGCATCTGCACTTGTATATTAGGTCCGTTGTTACAGGATTGTGAAGCCTATAAATGCAGCGGAGAAGAGCTTAATTTTTCAGCGCTAAAAACGTCTTTTTTACGTTCTGGCGTCCACACGACGGGTGGGGTTCCCCGCCGCCTTCCGCTGATGCGTGACGACGACACGGCGGCGATTCGGCTGCCGCCGGGCGCAAAATCAATTTCACGCACGAAAGGGCATCGGTGGTATAATCATCGCGGCGAATGAGCGGGAAACGCTTCTGTCATTCCATGAAGGGAAGGAAACGGCCATGGTCCTGCGCAGGCATCGAGCAGAACCGTTGTGGGCAAGCCTGGCGGCTGGCGTTTTTGCCGCGCTGATGGGTGTCACCACCTCCGTCCAGGCGCAGCAATATCAGAATTTCGAAGTCACACCGGACGGCCGCGGCGGTGCGCAGGGCACGGTCGGCGGGCGCAATTTCGAGGTCTATCGCAATTACGACCGGCCACCGGCCGGTGGCCGTGTGTCGCCTGAGACAAGGCGCGAGCAACGCAATGCCGTTCCGCAGCAGACCTGCATTATCGACGCCCAGGGCAAGACCCGCTGCAAGTGAGCGTAGCAGCGTCTGATTTGCCGCCTTTTATCAACCGGGAATAAAATTCAATTTCCTTAAAAAGCAATCTATCGACTTAAACGGCCTGCAAGAAAGGGCGGCTATCTTCCCGGGTACAAGAGAAAACAACTGTGCAGGGGCAAGACATGGCGAAGAAAGCAATCCGTCTCGCAAAGACTTTGGCAGTCGCTACCGGTATGGCGGCAAGTATCGCAACAACGGCACCGGCCGTTCCGCTTGGCGGCCTCGCGAAGAATCCCGTCGTATCGCGGCCCGGCCAGTTCATGACAACGAGCCGTCCGACCATCGCGCCAATCGCCTTTGCGAAATTCTGTGATAATGCCGCCGACCAATGTGTGCGGATTGGCGATCGCGACACGGTCGAGCTGACGAAACAGAAGCGTGCGGAGCTTCAGAGTATCAACTCCCAGATCAATAGCTCGATAATCTATGTCAGCGAATCGGCCGGACAGGACGAATGGAAGCTGAACCCGGCGAGCGGCGACTGCGACGACTACGCGGTGACCAAGCGGCAGCGGCTCCTGCGCGCTGGTTGGCCCTCGGGCGCCCTGCGCATTGCCACCGCCCGCACCACTGATGGCATAGGCCACGCAGTTCTCGTCGTCAGCACAAGCCAGGGCGACCTGGTGCTGGACAACCGCACCAATGTCGTCAAACCGTGGAAATCCGTGGACTTGAAATGGATCAAGATTCAGTCGCACGAAAACCCGCGTGTCTGGCTGAAACTCTAGGTTCCGATTTCACGGGACCATATCTTTCAAACAGGACGGAGGGGACTTTGGCCCCCTTCAATTGCGCCGCTGAAAATTGTGAAAAATCGGCGCTGGCTCTGGTTATCGATACTATCGGAACCAGTATCCATCCTCCCAGAACCGTGTCCTTCAGCAAGGTTTTGGCGAAAGCCCACATGCCTTCCAGCGGTCGGCTTTACCGGGCGAGAAGCATCCGCCTTGAACGCTCTTGACCCGGTGCCTGAGAGACAGTATCGCCAGCTATGCCCAAGGTGCTAAACTGGATTCGCGGTCGTAAACAGCCTGCCCTCCGCGACGACCGGAGGCGGCGCAGAATAGACCTTGGCGACAGGCCGGTATCCTTTCCGATCTACGCCATTGGCGATGTGCACGGCAGCCTGGATCTGCTCCTGCATGCGGAACGGAAAATCCTTGCGGACATGGCTGGCAACCCGTCTCCTGCTCTGGTCGTTCTCCTGGGTGACTACGTCGATCGCGGGCGCGATTCCTGCGGCGTTCTGGAACACCTGTTGCGACCACCACAGGCGCCGCTGCGTCGCATCGCGCTTTGCGGCAATCACGAGCAGCTCTTCAGCGATTTTCTCGAAAATCCGCAAGACAACATGCACTGGCTGGATTTCGGCGGTCGCCAAACGCTTTTGTCCTATGGCGTCGACATAGACTATTTCCTGCACAAGGGCCGTCTTCGGCTTCAGCCATTCAAGGATGCGCTGATCGGCGCCATTCCCCAGACCCACCGTCAGCTTTTGTCCAGCCTGCCAATCTATGCCCGCATCGGGCCTTACATCTTTGTGCATGCCGGTTTCAGACCTGGCACGCCGCTTGAGGCACAGACCGATGAGGATATGCTGTGGATCAGGGAACCCTTCCTTTCGGAAGGCGCGGGCCTAGAGCTTCTCGTCATCCACGGGCACACCCCGGTCGCGGAACCAGAGAGCGGCCCGCAACGTATCGGCATCGACACCGGCGCTTTTACGACGGGCAGGCTTACCGTTCTGAAACTCTCGGATGCCGGGCTGCACCTGATTTCCTGACGGCGTGCGCCTACCGTTCGTGAGCCCGTCGAACGCTTCCGTTCAAACGGGGCGTGCTCCGGCACCAAGGCGGTCAGGATTCACCTGAAATCCGGATTACTGACCGCTGAGGATGTTGCCAAGCGCCGTCATTTGCTGACGGTTCCATTCGACTGCATCTTCGAAGGCCTTGTTTCCGAGCGCCTCGCGCTGATCGCGGCTGGAGGAGATTTGTAGGATAGCATCGGCAAAAGCCTGATGGTCACTGTCTTCCACAACGACCACGCCGCGGCGATAGCGCTCCGGCAACCCCCTTACGCCAGTTCGGCTGGTGATCGTCGGGATACCGGCCGCCAGGGCATCGAGCAGTTTTATATTGATGCCCGTGCCGAGTGCGATGGGGTTTATCGAGAGCGGCGCGCGCGTAAACGCATCCTTCAAGCGGTCCACACGGCCGAGTTTGACAACCCCTTCCCGGTCTTCGATCTTGCCGCATACGCTGCCGGCCACGACCAGACGAATATCCGGGCGTGCCGCCCTGACGAGAGGCAGGACGTTATCAAGGAATGCATTCAGGGAAATAATATTGGCATCATTGCCTGAGCCAAGGAACAGGAAGTCACTCGAGGTGAGGTCTTCCACCCTTCCGTCAAGGTCGAGAATATGACTGACAGTTGCGACGGCCGGTGTCTCTTTGCCCAGCCGCTGCCTGAAGGTGCGCTCCTCTTCCTCCTGTATGGCGACAACCACATCGGCGCGGCGGAACGCTTTACATTCCACCTGCGGGGGTACCGAGAACCAATAGCCGTATTTATTGGCAGTGTTGATGAATGCCTTATGACGGTCGGCAAAGGAATCATGGGTATCGAGGATGCGACGCACATCGTCAGGCAAGCCCAGAAAAGCCCTGGAATGAAAAGCATATTCCACGATAACGGCGTCAATTCCCAGCCGGCGCTGAATATCGCGGACCTGCCGGCCTATTTCAGGGTAATAAAACTCGTCGAGGTAATTGTAGAAACCACTGTCGTGACCGAGAAGCCGGTGAACCTTGCGGACGCCACGGAAAGCCTTGTGGCTGAACTTGAAACCGAAATCTTCGATGAAGCGGGTTTTCCAGTCTTCGCGGCGACGGGTTATCTTATGGAAGTACCCGATCGAAAACTCGGTGGCGTGGGCCTCTTCCTCAAAATCCAGCACCATCGGCGTGTCGACATAAACGAAATGAACCTCGTGACCAAGCGCCCGCACGGCGCGGGTCAATTGCAGTATTCTGCTGCGATTCCCCTCGCTGGCAGGCACGGCTGGTATGGCTGAGATAAAAGCGATTTTCATACTATCGATCAACACTCTTGGAAAAAGTTTCGAATAATTGAAAATTGTTTTTTGACAGGCCAAGTACCTCCGGCAATTTCTGCCTCACGCGTTCACGAATGTCGTCAGCCTGATCGACGAATTGCAGCAGGGCATCCTTGAGGCCCTGATCCGTATAAAAAGCGGATGGCGACAGCAATTCGGATGCGGCTAAACCAAAATGCTGATAGAGCCCCTCGAACTTGCCTTGATAAGCGACGCATGTGACGGGAACGCCTTTGCCAAGCCCGGCTATGGCAAGATGCATTCGGCCGCTGACAATTCCGTCAAGCTTGCCGGCGATGCCCTTGAGGACCGGGGCCGACCATTGGCCATCCAGATATCGAACCCGATCAGCCAGTGAAGCGGGCACGAGCCCAGAAATGGCCTGAAGGCAGAACTGGTCGCCAAAACCCTCCCGGTAGTCATGCGGAATAAGCAGCCAGCATACCGGCCGTTCATCAGCCACAAACCGCAACGCTTCAGCGCCGCGCGCGATGATCGTGTCAATCTGGTTGCGATCCGCATCCTTGAACAGCATCGGGTGCAGGTTGAACCCCATAACCCTGTAGCCCTCTGCACGTTTTTGCGCGATCCAGGCGCTCGTGTCCTCGTCAGGCTCCGAAGAAACGAGGCTGAAGGCTGAATCGGCCACCAGCGCCGCATGTGTCCTGGCGAAGGATTTAAGCCGGCCAAGGGACACCGGGTCACGTACATTAATCGCGACGTCAGGATGAAGCGCGCTATAAAACATCGAAAGAGCGGGGTGAGGCGTTTCGTTGAAACTGAAGCCCAGGATGACGTTTTTTATTCCTGCCGCTGCCGCCAAATCCGCGGCAGCCAGCAGTTTCGCACTCACCAGGGCATTGTAATAGCCGTCCATGACGTCAGCGCCGACGACAACCACACAATCATATTTTCTTGTCTTGAATTGCTGCTGCAGGGCACCGACGAAATCAGGCCTTCCGAAAATATCGACTGGAACAAAACCACGTGCGCTTAGAACATCGGCACATTCCAATCCGTTGACGACGACATCGACTTCGACGCGATCATTTATGGCCCGCGCGTGTTGCACCACCGCAGTGATCATCGCATCATCGCCGATGGAACCGAAGACGGTTCTGGGATCGCAGGCCACGATCAAAAGGCGCTTCAGAACGGTGCTCGCAGGGCGTGCAAACCGCAGCTTACGCTTCTCTTTCTGCAGGGCCTTGAAGAACTCGTCTATAGTCGGCTCCCTGTTGCGGCGTTCGTTGTACTTGACCCATTCACGGTGCAGCGGTGCGGGGAGGATCTTTTTTACGAGTTTACGCATGCGCTTCCTTCCGTGAGAGCACCTTGCTCATGACGAACATCAGCGCCGATCGCGCCTGTGTGCGGGCAACCGTCGCCATGAGCAGGAAATAAGTGACGACGAACGTGGATCCGAGCAGGATGCCGGACAGAAAATCGCCAAGGCCCAGCCCGGCGATTTCAGGTCGCATCCACTGAACCAGCGCAAAGCACAGACCGCTGGAGGCAAAACTCGGCAGCAATACAAGAGCGATGCGCCGGAGCGGGACATTCAGTTCGCGCGAGACAAAAAAGAAAGTGAAGGGCGTGGAGGCGAGTTGCCCAAAAACATAGACGATGACGAGTTCACCGATACTGTCTGTCGGTATCAGCAGGATCATGAGAATTGTCGCGACCGACTTGACGGTACCGGCAATCAGCACCTTGTTCGGACTTCCGCGCGCGGAGAGAAACGGGCCGTTCTGAAACTGCACACATTGCAAGGCACCAAGAAGAAGCAGGGGCCGTGCGATCTGATCCGCGCCCTGCCATTGCGCCCCGAACAGGACACGGCAGATCTCCGGTGCCAATGCGGCGAAAAGCACGAAGGCCGGTGTCGAGACGATTGCAGATATGGCAATCAGCTGCTTGTAAAGCTCCGCCATTCGCTCCCGCTCGTGCGATACACGGGAAAGCACCGTCAGGGACACGTCATAAAGCGCCGACTGAAGCAATTGCATCATAAGTTGATAGAGGCGGCTGCCAACGGTGTAGAGCCCGAAGGCCGCCACGCCGTATCGTCCGAGAATGAGAAAGTCGATCAGGCGCGTCGACCCGAACTCCACGATGCGCAAGCCGAGCGCCGACGAACCGAAACGAAGCAACCCGATGAAAGTATCCGGCTTGAGGGTAACACCCGGAACCCAGTAGGGTTTTCGCCAGAGCCAGACGAGGTTAACGACAGTCGCGACATATCCTTGAACGACAAGGCTCCAGACGCCGAGGCCGGTAATTGCGAAAATAATCGCAAAAGCACCGCCAATAATATTCGATATGAAGGTTCTGATCGCCAGCGGTTTGAAGGCGAGCGCACGCCGATAGTTCACCTCCTGAAAAAGGGAGGCTGTATTCAGCGGCAGCAATATGCAGATCGCCACGATGATTGGCGCCAATCCATCCACCTCGAACCAGCTTTCCAGCTCAGGCGAGAACACGCAAACAGTAGCGGCCAGCAGCGTCGCAACCGCGACCGAAACATAGAACGGCAGATTGACGTCACTGGGCTCCAGATCGCGTTTCTGCACAATCGCATCCGCAAATCCGAATTCCGACAGCATCTGGATCAGCATCAGAACCAGACCGGCCGTGGCGACCATGCCGTAATCCGTGGGGCTGAGGAAACGGGCGAGAACGATGAAGAGGATGGAGGTGAAAAGCTTTCCACCCCAGTTCTGGACAATGGACCAGAAAACTCCTGTCACGGCAGCATTGCCTATCGAGTCTGAGCTTGCCATCAATTCACCGCCGGTCTTCCTCGGTCGCGGCATGTCATGCCGGACCTGCCCAAATCCATTCCCGATTTTGTGAAACCATGGCTTCGGCCTTGCGGGATACAGGACGCACCTTTTTCGGCAGGAGAACGACGGAAATCCGGCATCAGAAAATGGACTTTACCGGCCTTGCCTTCTGCCATGTGTCATTTCCTTCCAAGAAATCCGGTCAGGGAAAAGCCCGAACTCGCCTACGATGCGCGCAACGTCCTGTTCTCACTCTGCTTTGCCAAAACGTCCTCGTAGAGCTTCACGTAGTTCTCGCCGACACGGCGCGAGGTGGATTCCTCGACGATGTTTCCGAAATCGGCCTCCGTCGGCAATTCCTCGCGTGAAAGCGTCAAAACCCGACGAATGCGCGCGGCAAGGTCGGTGGCGTTGCCCGGTTCGAACAGCCAGTCGTGATTGGTCTCGCCGATAAGTTCAGGAATACCGCCGGAGGCTGCGCCGATGACCGGCACGCCCATGGCATAAGCCTCGTAGATCGTGCGTGGCGAAGGCTCGGCCCAGAAGGATGGGACGATAAGAACATCGATCTCTTCGAAAAATTCCTTCGGCTTCGCCCAGCCGATGAACTCGATCGGCAGATCACCGGCCTGAGCCTTGAACCGCTCGATGGAATCGTCCATCGCCTGGCCGGCAACCAGACAGCGCCAGTTGCCGTGGCCGACTTGCCTGAAAGCATCGACCATGTTGCCGACGCCCTTTTCCGTATTGATGCGGCCAATATAGCCGAAGGTCAGCGGCCGGTCGGCCCGGTCGATCTGCCGGCGCGCTACAGGATCGCCCTCCGGAACCGTGCAGGAATAAAAGATGACGCGGCGCAGGCTTTCCGGAATGTGATGGAACAACCCGTGATTGACGTGCGTCTTGAGGATTTCCGTACCGACGCTTGCAACCGCGCCAATATAACGCTGCGTGAATTTCTTGGTGAAATTCACCACCTGACAGCCAAGATGAATGTGCTCGCACGGCTTGCCGCCCTTGAACATCGCAGCGTTGCCACACAGAAGGTCATATTCGCAGATCGTGTGAACGATCGGAATGCCGCGCTTATGAGCCGCCCGCCATACCAGTGTCGTGACGTCAAGCAAGGAATGGGTGTTGAGAACATCGGGCCTGAAATCGTCGAGTACAGCCTCAAACTGCTTCTCGACATCGAAATTCCATTGCTGCTTGAGCTTCTGCATCCGCCTTTGCTGCGGCGAATATTGCGGCCAGTCCTCAAGCCAGAAATCGTTGTTGTGGAACATCCGATAAACGCTGACGCCGTTGCGCACGGTTTTTGGTTCGGCCTGCCGCTCTATGCAGGCGGCACCGACCTCATGTCCCATGGAGACGAGTTCCTCGGCCAGATGTTCGACCGAGCGTTCGCATCCACCAACAATATGCGGCGGATAAAGGCTGCTGAGATGGAGAATTCGCATGCGGATACGCTCTATTTTCCTTCATCGAAAATTTATGTATCCACCCCGGCCTCGCCCATATACCCGAACTTTCGAGAACAAACGGGCATGTAGAAAAACAAAAAGCCGGAACGGATCTAACGTCTGAAAATATGAATAACCAAAAATCTGCTTTTAAAGAGCACGGTAATCGACGCCATTTCAAGTCATTTTTTTCGCGGCGCGGCAAAAGCCATCCCGTGTTGCGAAAAGAACAGGTCTCGTGTTAGCTTCTTTTTATGAGAGACGTTCAGGCATAGGCGGGAAACTTTCGCCGTGCCAGATTTTGATACTACTGCTTTTTATATTTATTTCATTTCAGAACCATGGATTTGATTGCGACGGAAAATGCCAAAAGCTTCCAGGACATTCTGACATTTTGACAGGCTTTGCTGCCATTTAAGCCAGCGTCGCCCCGCCCTATGGCGGCTACGCTAGACTTTCGCCCGGATTGCCAGGAGACGCAGATGAACGGAAAACTGCCGGTTGCCATGGGCCGCCTGACACGGCGTGGTCTTCTTTCCGTCGCACCTGCGGCATTGGTCGCGGCTGCGGGCCTGCGTTCCACAACCGCGCAGGCTCAGCCCGTCGTTTCTGCCGACACGGAAGCATTTCTGGACAGTGTAGGCGTGTGTGGCCATTTTGCCCGTACGAAGGGCGTCTATCCGGAACGTTTCGAACATATCCTGCCGGAAATGGAAGCCCTTGGAGTGCGCCACCTGCGTGACGAGGGCCTGATAACCGCTTCAGACCGCCGCAACAGCCCCGCATTCCAGCGCCTGCGCCAGATCGTGGCGGCGGATATTCGTCTCACCATCATCTGTTACGATGATCTCAATCCTTACGTCTCCACGCCGCTAGACAGGATCGCGGATTTCTACGACTGGTGCGATGGCGGCGTCGAACTTTTCGAGGGCAGCAACGAACCTGTTTTAACGAAGGATCCCCAGAATGCGCCACGCCGCTCGGCGCAGCATCAGGCAGCACTTTACGAAACGGCCCGCTCCAATCCGCGCCTGAGCGCCATCGGCATTGTCGCACCGAGCTATATCCAGACGAACATACCGCTGGCGCTCAATCTTGAGGAGACGTGCGATTTCGGCAATATTCACCCCTATGCCGGCATGGAGCATCCCGAAACAACCGGGCCAGGGCAGCTTTCAAAATTCGTGACGGCGTCGGCACCCATAGCGGCACGCCGGCCGATACTGGCCACGGAGATCGGATACCACACCTCGCTGAAGACCAAGAGCTTCCATTTCCCTGTCACCGAAGGCATCAAGGCGCGTTATATGCCGCGCACGCTCTTATGGTGTTTCATCAGCGGTATCCGCCGGTCCTATATTTACGAGATGGTCTCCAGTTTCGCTGACGATGAGACCAACCCCGAAACATCGTTTGGCCTGTTACGGCATGACCTGAGCCGTACGCCGGCTTACGAGGCCGTCCGTGCCCTGCTTTCGCTTTGCAGGGCAAAGCGGCAGACGGCACCGGCTGAACGCCGCATCGATTTCCTCCAGAGCGATACCCAAAGAGTATCGCTGCGGCTGGCGAGACCAGATGGCGCTTTACTCGTGCCGGTGTGGCTTGCTGTCCGGGGCTGGCAATGGCCGGCGCGGATTGAGAATCCGCCTGTTGAACGTCCCACGGCTTTTTCGGTAACAGGCACACATAGCCAGGTCATCGCACACCGGTTCCACGATGATGGGTCCGTTAGCCAGCACGCCATTGTGCAGGAAGGGGGGCAATATAAGCTTCCCGCTAGCGATCAGCTCACGGTTCTGGAAGTGTTTTGAGTGATATAAAACCGGAATTCCACCCCTCGGTTTTATGCATTGCCTCGGTCGGCTGCATGCTGTGAAATGCGGAAATACAGACTGCACGAACGAGCGGCCAGATATTATTAAATATATTTTTTGTAGATGGAAATGATAGCGCAAACATCAAAAAAACCGCCAGCCATCGGTTCACAACGTCTGGACGTGCTTCAGATCCTGCGCGCAGCAGCAGCAGCGATGATTGTTGCGCTACACGCCCATGCCAATTGGGAATTTTCTCTTTTTCCCCTCCCCACCACGAAACTCGGGGCTGGCGTCGATCTGTTCTTCGTTATTTCCGGCTTCGTCATCGTTTATGCCTCAAGACCCTATTTCGCCACGCCCGGCGGACGATCGGCCTTTTTCCTGCGAAGGCTTATCCGCATTCTTCCCCTTTACTGGTTCGCGCTCACGCTGCGGCTGGTGGCGCTGGCAGCGGCGGCCTTTCTCGGCGTCAAGGCGTTCCCGTCATTGCAGGCAATCCTCACGTCCTATTTCTTCATTCCGCATGACAGCATGGGTTACGGTGACGCCTATCCATTCCCAATTCTGGATCTTGGCTGGACGCTGAACTACGAGATGTTTTTTTATGTCGTGTTCGCATTCTTCATTGTCCTGCCGCTGGAACGCGCCGTTTGGGCGACAGCCGGCACCCTTTCCGCCGGCGTCCTGATCGGCGCCGTTTTTGATTTAGCCCTGCCTTTCAGTTTTTGGCTTCAGCCTATCGTTCTCGAATTCGTCGCGGGAATGGTGCTGGCCGTGTTGTTCCTGCGCGGCCTGCGCTTGCCGGCTGTGATTGGTTTTGCGGCAGCTATGTCCGGCCTGGCGATCTGGGCATTCGTAGACCTGAGCATGTTCGAATCCTACGGTAATCCGGGCTTCTATTCATTTCCCAGGCTGTTCGTTCTGGGCGGCGGCGCTATTCTGCTTATGGTCGCCGCCACCCTGACGAGGGGGATCACTCTGCCGCGCGTCGCGCAGCCTTTTGCAGCGCTCGGAGATTCCTCCTATGCGCTTTACCTGCTGCACCCATTCATTTTTCTCGGGTTCAAGGGGGCTTTGGGAGCCTTGGCACTCCCGCAGGCGTGGAACAATGGCGTCTACCTTGCCGTTGTCGTCAGCACAATCGCGATCGCCCACGCCTTTCACCGCTTCGTCGAAATGCCGACGACAGCATGGCTTCGTGACAGGATCATAGCACCTCGAACGAAGATCGCCGTATCATAAGCCCTTCAAACGAAATCAAAGCTACCTGGTCATTAAGGATAGCTACAGCTTGCCATCCAGCGCGCATTTTAACACTTGATCGTTTGCTTGGGCTGTGCGATTTAAGAAGAAATTTTAAATGTTGGATAACTCTGTTCAACATTGCGCATACTTAAGTTCGTATTTTAAAAATTTGGAGAGTTGGAATGTCTCGCCTTCGTAACGGCTCGACGCTCGCTGGTGCGATATTGGTTACCAGCATCGGCCTTTTTTCTGCATCTGCCAATGCCCAGACGGTCGAAACCGCGCCTCCGGCTGCTCAGCAGCAGACGCCACCGGTTGAAAGCGCAGCGACAGGCGCTCCCGTCAAAGCCGCAGATGAAACCAACGCCGCATTTCTGACACGTGTTCATAGCACCAATCCCGGTACCGTCGCTGTTTCCGCCGCAGAATTGTTCAAGCAGTCTCCCGCGCCCGGAACGATCAAAGATCTCATCACCATCGCATCCAGCACCGATGCGGCGACCGCCGACGTGGCAGGAGAGGTGACGAGCGGGTTTCCCATCATCGCCGTTTCCACCAGCGCCGCACAATTCTCCGAACAGCTTTCTGCGCTGGTTCTGAGTGATTCCAGTCAGTTGCCCACCATCGTTGCGCTGGCCCAGAAGGTCGCCAACAAGGACTTCTCCGAAGTTGTCGGCGAAGGTCTCGCACTCGCTTATTCCACAGCGATGCAAAGGGGCGACACGATACTTGCCGCCGCCATACAGTTGCAGACGAAGGGCACCGGCGTGCCCCCCGATCTTCTGATCGCCTTTAGCGAAAACGTTCAGGGAACGGCCGCCGGCCCGGCTGCACCCGCAGCTGCCGCCGCAGCCGCTTCCCCGATTGGCGGCGCCGGTTCCTCACCTGCAAGCGCCAACAGCATTGGTGGCTCAGGGGATACGGGTGCCGATGGCGGGACGATCCAGGCGGGCGGTGGAGCAGCCCCCGTCGGCGGTGGCGGAAGCGGAACAACAACGACCGGTGGCACGAGCACTCTGCTGTCCATAACGGTTTCAACCGGCAGCACCAGCACGCCAACGAGCACAAGTCCCGTTTGAGCCTGGCTTTGCCGCCCTTTCCTTCGGAGATGGCGGCCGCCTGTTCCACGATGCAACCGAGACTTGGCGGGCGCTGCGCCCGCCATAAAGAGCGAGGCTGACAGTTGTTGCAAAGGCACGATCCCCTGACGATGACCGATTACGATAAAAGCGGACTTACAGCCGACTTTATCGATATCGACGCCGCCCTTGCGATGATCCGTCGGCAATGGCGCATCGTCCTTGCCGCGATCGTCGTTGCCGGGGCAATTGGTCTCGCCTTTGCCGCAACGGCCGTTCCAATCTATTCCGCCACGGCAACTCTCCTGATTGACCGCAACAACAGTCAGATCGTCGAGCAGCTTTCGACAATCGGCGGCGTCATCGAGGACGAAGCGTCGATTCTCAGCCAGGTCGAAGTCCTGCAATCGGAAACCATCGGTCTCGCTGTCGTCGACAGTCTCAACCTGACGGAAAACCAGGAATTCAGGGCAACACGTGCATCGCTTCTGAGCTCGATATTCAGCACCGTCCGTTCGCTGGTCAACGTGTCGCAATGGTTCTCACCCGTCAAGAAAGAGACGGTGATTGACGATGGAACCCTGAAAAGATCGCTGTCTGACAGGCTGCTTCAGGGCCTCAGTGTCAAACGCATTGGCCGAACCTACGCACTGGAACTGACCTACAATTCAACCTCGCCGGTTCTCGCCGCACAGATCGTCAACGCGGTGGCGTCGGCCTATCTGGTCGACAAGCTAAACTCCAAATATGAGGCGACGAAGCGGGCCAGCGACTGGTTGTCCGATCGCATCGCCGAGTTGCGCCAGCGCGCCCTTGAAACCGATCTGGCCGTGCAGAAATTTCGCGCCGAACACAACCTGATCGAGACCGGCACCAGCGGCCTGCTCTCTGATCAACAACTGGCGGCGTCCAACAGCGCGCTGATACTGGCGCAGTCGGATACGGCGCGGGCGCGGGCGCGGGTGCAACGTATCGAATATATCCTCGCCACCGATGATGTTGATGCGGTCGTCACCGATATTCTCGACAGCGCGGTTGCAAACGACCTGCGCAAAAAATATCTCGAATCCTCAAAGCTTGAAGCGGAAATCACCAGCCGGCTCGGCAGCAACCATGTTCAGGCGGTGCGCCTGCGCAACGAGATGCAGGAATATCGCCGGCTGATGTTCCAGGAAATCAGCCGAATCGCGCAGAGTTACAAAAGCGATCTCGAGGTCTCGGAAGCGCGGGAAAAATCTCTCGCGGAAAGTGTTGCCAAGGCAACCAATGTCAGCACCTCCGCCAGCCAGACCCAGGTTCAGCTTCGCGAATTGCAGCGTGAGGCGGAAACCTACAAGAACATGTATCAGACTTTCCTGCAGCGTTATCAGGAAGCGATGCAGCAACAGTCCTTCCCCGTGACGGAAGCACGCGTTATTTCCAAGGCCATGCCGCCTTATACGCCGAGCAAGCCGAACAAAACCATGATTCTGGCGCTGTTCATGATCATGGGGGCTGCAGCCGGCGGCGGTATCGCTGTGTTCCGCGAATTCCGCGACCGCTTCTTCCGCACGGGAGAGCAGGTTCGCGACGTTCTCGGTCTGGAGTTCCTCGGCAACACGCCGCTCGTCCAGGGCAAGCCGGGCGCGGATACCCTGAAGGATCAGGGTGATGCATCCAGCGCCACACGCCCCTCAAGCGTCGCCCGCTACGCTGTCGACCACCCGCTTTCATCTTTCGCCGAAACGCTGCGCAGCACGCGGCTTGCCATGGATCTCGGCATTGCCTCGAAACACGGCGCAAGGGTGGTCGGCGTCGTATCGGCTTTGCCCAGCGAGGGGAAATCGACGATCTCCATCAATCTGGCGCAGCTTCTGGCTGGCCAAGGTGCGCGGGTTCTGCTGCTGGATGCCGATATTCGTAATCCGGGCGCCACACGTGCCCTGGCGCGTCACGCCACCGAAGGCCTGCTCGAAGTGCTGCTGGAAGGCCGCAATATTCGCGATGTCCTTCTACACGACGAAAAAACCCGGCTCGCTTTCCTCCCGACCGTCGTCAAGCAACGCGTACCGCATTCTTCCGAGCTGCTGACATCGCCACAAATGCACAAATTACTAGCCGAGGCCGGCAGCGTCTTCGATTACATCATTGTCGATCTGCCGCCGCTCGGGCCGGTTGTCGACGCCCGCGCGATGGCCAGCCGGATAGACGGCTTCGTTTTTGTTACCGAATGGGGCAAGACCGCCCGCAGGGCGGTCCGTAATACCATCGAAAACGAAGTCCATATCCGCAAGAAATGCCTCGGCGTCATTCTCAACAAGGTCGACACTGAAAAGCTGAAGCTCTACCGGGCGTATGGTTCGAGCGAATATTATCATTCGCGCTACACCAGATATTACCATGACTAGGCGGGACGGCCTGATGCGCCTACCCAATATCTTGGTAGTTGTGCCGGTCCTCATCATTTCCGTTTTCGTTTTGTCGGTTGCGGCACAGGCGTTTTCCGAAGCACGGCGCTTTTCCGATATCGTCGCCATGGCGAGAATTGCTGACGACAGAAACGGCCTGGCACCCGATCTACTCGCCACGGCCGTCGACGGACTTCGCCCCGTCGTTGCAGAGAGAATCTGCCGTTCAGATATCATCAAAGCCGGGCTGCGGCTGGTTCTGGCCGATCTCGACGCAAATGGCAAAGACGTGACGTCTAAGACCGGCGCTGAGCGCCTTGGGTTTGCCGAGACCTATATTCGTCATGCCCTATTTTGTTTTCCGGCAAATGGCGATGTTTGGCTGCGTCTGGCCATGGTTCGTTCGCTGCGCAACGCCTCGCCCCTGGAAATCGCCGTGCTGATGAATTTTTCCCATCTCTACGGGCCGGCCGACGCCAATCTGATACGCGGACGCTTCGTGATGTGGCAGCAATTTCCGAAAGAAACGCTACCACAGGCCGAAGCGGCCAGGGAGGCGGATACAGCAGTCGTCTGTGGCAAGGAAGGTGAAATTCTGCGCTGGACCTTGCGGGATGCCTGTCCCCAGGAGCCGGCAAGCGGCACGAAACGGCCCAAGCCGGCGCCATGAGGTAAAATCCGCGAAATAGCGCGAAATGCCTATTCGCTCCTGACACTGTCACAGCAAACGTCTTACAAAGCCGAAAACCATGCCGCCATTCGAAGCCCAACCAGAACCGCTGTCCCTCTCACCGTCCCGACCGGTCGCGTTTCAGGACTATTTCCGGATGGCCGCAATGGTAACATTCTGGGCAATATTCCTTCTCGCTCTTCTCAACCGCGGCGCGACCGAAATCGAAAGCCGCATCGTCGTCACCATAGCAATTTATGTACTGCTGGTGCCTTCCATTCTGGTGTTCGGGCCGCCTCAAGGCGGTTCCGGCAAAGCGCTGGTCGCCGCCTGCTTTTTGCTGGCGGCGCTCATCATCCAGACCCTGCTGCAAACATCGCCTTTACCGGGCATCGCACCCCCTAACCCGGCCTGGGCCACCGCCGCGATGTTCGCGCAGGCCGTGCCCGCCGCCACGATCTCTCTCACCCCGGCGGATGATCAGCTCGGACTTTTGAGCGCTGCCCTGCCCTTCGGGGCTTTCATGGCCGGCCTTGTGATTTTCGATAGCGATGAGCGCGCAGCAAAAGCGCTACGATGGTTTGCAATAGCCGGCGGCTGGTTGGCGCTATGGGCGATCCTGCAATTTCTGCTTTTCCCGGACATGCTCGGCTTTATTCAGAAACGCTTTTATCTTGGCAGCCTGACGGGTCTTTTCGTCAATCGCAACACCGCCGCAACCTTCTTTGGCCTCATCCTTCTCACCCTCGTCGTACTGCTGCACAAAAGGCTCGTGGCGCCTGACTGGAGGATGATCCGAGCACTTGTGGCAAACCGCCTGACGGTGCCGGACGAACAGAAACGGCTCATCCGCAAAGCCGCCTTCATCGGCACCCTCACCGCCTTTTGCTTTCTCGCCCTGATGCTGACCGGATCTCGCGCGGGGATCATGTCGAGCTTCGCCGCGCTGCTTTTCCTTATTCTTCTCACCGTTTTCAACTCCCCATTGAGGGCAGGCCGCAAGGCGGCGGCTTCACGGCGCAGGCGGCGCGGGTTTAAACGCAAGGCGGCAGTCATGCTCGCCATCACCGTCGCCCTGTTCTCGCTTTTCGCCAGTCGGGTGGCGCTGCGCATGGAAACGCGCGTGGAAGACGATATGCGCTTCTGCTACATGCCGGGCATCATGCGCGCCATCGCCGATAATTGGCCCTGGGGGTCAGGCCTTGCAAGTTTTGCGGAAACCTATGCACCCTATCATATGGCACAATGCGGCGTGGATGCCATCGTCACCCATGCCCATAATGTCTATGCCGAAGGCTTGCTGACACTCGGCATCGCATTTCCTTTCTACGCGGCTTTTTTTGTGCTTGCTCACCTCGCTATTTTTATTCGCGGAGCGCGCAAACGCAAAAGCTACCGTTACGCCTCCCATCTCGGCCTTGCGGGGTTATTGCTTGTCGCACTCCATTCCACACTTGATTTTTCGTTACAGGTGCCAGGCTTCGCCATGGCCTATGCGGTCTTCCTTGCCCCCATTGTCACTCTTTGCCTTCGCCCGCCGGGAGTGGAGCGGGAGGGACGACGGCGTAGACAATCTTCGGCCGGCCCCATGATGCCAGGCTCGACCGGGCAGGGTGAGGCGGTGAAAACCGCGTTTTGGCAACCGTAACCGCTATGAGGTGCATATTCGGACAGCGCGAAACAAATAATTGCAGAACCAAATAGGCGCGGGAAATTGGCATGCGGATATTGCAGGTAACATCTCTATTTTCTCCAGACCGGGTGGGCGGCGCGGAGATATTCGTGGAAGACCTTGCACGCGGGCTGGCGGACAAGGGACATGCGGTTGCGGTGGCCGCCATTTCCCGGAAACAACAGCCTGCGGAGCTGCGTGATGGTTTCGCCATCCACCGCCTTGGACATACGACACCGTTTTTCATCGGCGATTGGGAGCAGCAGCCGGGATGGAAGCGCAAATATTACAAAGCCGCCGTGCAACTGGATCCGCGCCTTGTGCACCGGCTCGCACGTGTCATCGATGATTTCCGCCCGGATGTCGTTAACACCCATTCGCTCTCTGAATTGACGCCGCTGATCTGGCCGATGATCCGCAGGCGAGGCATTCCGCTTGTTCATTCCCTGCATGATTTCACCAGCATGTGCACCAACGGATCGCTGTTTCACGATGGGCACATTTGCGATGGCAGCAGCAAGAAATGCCGCACCTTTTCTTATCTGCACCGGCGTTGCCAATGTGCCGTCGATGCCGTGGCCGGCGTCGGCCGCGATATTGTCGACCGCCATGTTCAGGCCGGCTTCTTCACCCATGTGCCCGAAAACCGCCGCGCGGTTATCTGGAACGCCATAGCACCACCGGTCTCACGGAGTTCGCGCAAGCCCCGCACGGCCGGTGAGCCGATTGTTTTTGGCTATCTCGGCCGCATCGAGGCGCCCAAGGGCGCGGATCTGCTGATCGAGGCGCTGCACCTCCTGCCGCCGCAAGGCTGGCGGCTGGTCATGGCGGGTCGGGCACCGGGCGGCATCGAAGCCTATCGGCAGAAGGCCGCAGGCCTTCCCGTCGAATTCCCCGGTTATGTGGAGGCCGATAATTTCTTCGCGGGTATAGATTGTCTTATTGTGCCGCCTTTATGGCCGGAGGCTTTCGGGCGCACTGTCGCCGAGGCTATCCTGCGCAGCGTTCCCGTCATCGGTGCCAATCTCGCCGGGGTTGCCGAACAAATCGGCCACGACAGGCCGGAACGTCTTTTTACACCGGGCAAGGCAATCGAACTCGCCGCACGCATGGTCGATGCCATGCGCAATCCCGAAATTCTCGTGGAGACGCCCGAAACCATGGCGCGAATTTCGCAGGGTGTCTCCCCCGAGCGGGTGGTCGCGGCCTATGAAGCGCTCTATGCGGATCTGCGCAGCAGCATTCGGTCATAAGCCGTGAGAATTGATATTTTTATGGAAAAGCTGCGCATAGCTTTCCGCCGCCTTCTGCCATGAATATAGCTTGCGGTTTTCATAACCCGCCTGGCGAAGATCATCCGCCAGGCCAGGTTCCCGGAAAAGCCGGTCAAGCGCGGCAACAAGGCTGTCGGCGTCGGCGGGGTCGAAGGTAAGCGCGCCCTTGCCGGCTATCTCCGGCGTCGCGGAGCGGTTGGAGCAGACGACCGGACATCCCAGCTGTTGTGCTTCCAAGACAGGCAGGCAGAACCCTTCATAGGTGGAGGGCACACAGAGGCAGGCGGCATGTCGATAGAGTTCGGCCAGTTGCCGGTCGTCTATGCCAGAGAGCCGGACCAGTCGCGCCTTCAACTCCGGATCGTCCAGCGCACTGCCGATTTCCTCGGCATCGTCCTGGCCCACATGCACCACATGCAAATCCGGCCACGCCTTGCCAAGCCGCGCAAAAGCCTTGCCGAGCAGTGCAAAATTTTTATTGGACGTCGCGTTTCCGACCGCCAGTATATAAGGCCCGGCTATCAGCGAGGGCTCGTTTACAGCGTCCGGGTCAACCTTCAGGGTACTGTCGGAATAAATGGTCAGGCTTTTGCCGGCAGCGGAGGGATAAAAGCGCGCCAAGTCCCGTCGTGTCGCATCAGACACGCAGCTTATTCGATCGGAACCAGCCATCATAAGGCGAAAAATGAAATCGGTCGTCAGGGTCGCCCGCCAACCGATCTGTTCCGGGATCGTCTTGAAATAAAGATCGTGAACAAGCGTGACACGCCGTTTGCTGCCAAGAGGACTTCCAAAGGGATCGGCATTAAAAAGCACATCAATCCTGTGCCGGCGGCAAAGTGCAGGCAACGTCAGGGCCTGACGCAGCACATCGAAAACCATGATGCGCGGCCGCGGTGTCTCTATCAATTGAAGGCGGCTGTCACGCAGGCTTTCGGGCAGTTGCGCCCGCATCCAGGGAGAACGCAGAATATAGTCGTCCTGCGTTTGCTCCAGAAGCCGCTCCAGCAGGCTGAATGTCACGCGGGCGACGCCGGAAGCCTTGCCGCCATATTGGCTCGGCATGTTTACGAGAATGCGCATCGACTGCCTCACGCCGCTTCCGCCAGCAACGCGGAAACCGCTCTGCTGGTCTCTTCCAGCGAAAAACGCTGGCTCACATCATCCCGCCCCTTCTGCGCCAGCCTTTCTGCCAGAGCCGGATGCGAAAGAATGCAGCCAAGTGCTGCGGCAAGTGCACTGGCATCGTTCGGTGGCACGAGAAGACCCGTTTCCCCATCCCGAATGATTTCGGTAACCCCGCCACCGCGTGTGGCGACAACCGGCCGGCCACACATCATTGCCTCGACCACCACCCGGCCGAAGGGTTCGGCGACTATCGAGGTGTGAGCAACCGCATCCATTGCAGCCATCAGTTCAGGAACATCCGAACGGAAACCGAGGAAGCGGACGCGACCATCGAGACCGAGACGGGATGCCTGGTCACGGATGCGCGCCTCATAGGCCTCCTGCCCGAAAAGCGCTCCGCCAACGACAACGGCCTGAACACCATCCATCGCTGCAATCGCCTCCAGAAAAACATGCTGTCCCTTCCATTCGCTCAGCCGGCCGAACAACCCGACGAGGGGCTCAGGACCAAGGCCCAGTTCGGCACGCAGCCGTGCGGCCTTGGCAGGATCATAAATGGCTGCCTTCGCGGGATCGAAGCCATTGTAAACGATGCGGACTTTTTCCGCTTCGCCGCCCGCCTCAATGAAAGCCCTGCCCGTTTCCTGTGAATTGACGGCCACAAGCCTGGCAAAATGGCGCGCAAATGCCAGCGAAGCGCGGCGATTGGCGGCGCTGAAAGCCGGATCGGTGACAATGTCATGTAAAACCCAGACAAGCGGGCGGCGGCTGAGCTTCGCTGCAAGAGCACAGACAAAAAGCGCCTTCTGCGAATTGGCACAGATGACATCGTAATGTTTCGCCTCCCGGCTCAACTGCCATGCGACGGCCATCACGTCGGCAGCTCCACGCAGCATTGCACCGACAGATGAATCGCGACGTATCGACAGCATTTTTTTGCCAGCGGACAACATGACTGGTGGCCGCCCTGAGGCCGCAAGATCATCTGCGGCGCCGCCGCCGCTGAGAAAACAGGCACGCCAGGAAGGAGGCCCGGCCTTGACCAGATCCGTCAGGAAAAGCTCGGCTCCGCCCTTCTCACCGGTATGGCTGACAAAAAGAGCGGATGTCATGACATCACCTGTCGTGCGGCGGGGCGTTCGCCATACCATTGCCCCTTATCGCGGGCACGAACAGGAGGCTCGAAAATGGCCCCAGCACGCCTGGCGGCGACGGGCATATCCTGATCATGAGCTTCAGTGTAAGAACGACAATGCTTGCTTACGCTTGAAAAAAATGACATCTAAACCTTCATGCGGATCAAAAATCCGGTCCGCTTAAAATAAAAGAAAAATATTCTATTTTTGTATTTTAAAATAATTCGAAGAAAAATGCGTGACGTTCAATTTCTTATGCTGTTCACCGCTTGGCTTCCTGCGTTTTTCCCCCGGTATCACGGCAGCGCTATAATGCGGCCAGACCAGGAGAACGAACGATGACAGTACTCGAACATAACATATGCATATATATGACGGGAACGAAAGAGGTGCCGGCATGATCGGTGTGTCGCTCGGTATCGTTCCCGGCAATATCCGCGCCCTCGTCCCTTCCCTGAACGCACTCTCACCTTTGCGCGCACGCCTGACCACCGGACGGGACGCCACTATCTTCGTGAATGGCGACAGTACCGCCTATGCCGAAGCCGGACCTTTCCAGCAATTTGCCGTCATGCTTGGCGAGCTGCACGATATGAAAGTGGTGGTATACCGCTGGGCGGAATGGCAGACAAACGCCCCGACAGGACCGAAAGCCTATGCCGAGCCGGTGACACTGCGCGCCGGCACTGGCGGAACGCTCACGGTCTATCTCGCCGCACTGCCGGGGGGAACGGCGGGTTACATGCTTGCGGAACAGCGCGCGGCTGCGCTGAAGATTCCACGTCCCGACCTGTGCATCATGCATCATGGGCATAATATGCAGAGCTTTGAGGCGCCTGGCGGCATCCTGAGTTCGGGACGATCCACTCTGCTTGGGCCGCTGGGTATGACCGAATGGCACTGGCCCGACACTCCGCAACTCATCACCACGCAAAATCCCTGGCGCGATAACACAGCTTACGACAAAGTCTATCAAGCGATCCTCGATGTGGGTCGGACTCACCCCAACCTCACGCTGGTGGATACCCACGCAGCATTTGTAGCAAAAGGTAAGGACGCGACCCTTTATCGTGACAATATCCATCCGAACGACGCCGGCTCTCGGCTCATCGCTCAAACCTTGTTCGGCTGTTATCTGGCGTCGGCACCCGAAAGCAGCTTTCAGACACCCTGCTGGCCGAAGCTTCCCGCCACCAATCTCATAGCCAACGGCGATTTCACCGATTGGACAGGCTCCGTTCCAACGGGCTGGAGCTTGAATGCCCCAGGCACGGTTATCAAAGCCGCCGACGTAACCTTTTCCCCCACCTTCGCACATAGCCTCGCCTTGCGTGCGAATGGTAGCCAAGCAGTGGGACTTCTTCGCTATTTCCGTAATTCGGAAGCTGTCGCGATGATCGGCAAAACCGTTTCATTTGCGGTGCTCTACAAATATTCCGAGGGGCAACGCCCACCCTTTGTTGCACTGGTCGTGAAAAGCGGTGGCACATCCCGCACAGTCAACGCCACGGCCCTCCAGTTCGGCGGAGTGAATGGCCTCGGTAACAGCGGCTGGATGTGGGGCACCGCCAACGAGATAGCAATAGATTCCGACCTTAGCCCCACCAGTTTCGGCCTGTACCTGCAAATCTATCCAGCCTTCGGTCCCAGCCCGCCAAGCTCCAATGAACCACTTTATATCCAACGGGTCATCGCCACGGAAGGTCCTTTGCCGAAAGGCAATCTGAGCGGCTGAGATACACAGAAAAATTGTCTTGCGCGGCCATGCCGTCAAGACCACTATTCACCGTCATCACCCCTATTATCCCGTGGGGATGACGCCCTCTCAACAGGGCCACTCCAGGTCCGCCAATGAAAGACAGGCCGCGAATGACCCGACGCGCAAATGGGCTGACATCGCGTCAGTTCCCGTTACCAGGCTTCGTCATGGCGATGCCGCTCTACCCTCGAAAAACATTCAATGTTCCCACTCGTTTTCTGTCCATCTTTGTTTTTTCGATCGGTTTTTTCATTCAATGCAATGTCTTGACCAGCAATATCGGCCTGCGCTTTCTCAACATCACTGACATGCTGGTGCTGGTGACTTTACCCGTCATCGCACTGCTTTACATTCGGTGCCTTACGCCTTCGATCACCCTGTTATATCTGGTTCCGCTGACTGTGATTTTCGCTCTTACGACTATTTTTGCCGATGAGCGCGGCGATGGCGAATTTTACACCACGGCGATGACCTATTTCTACGCCGTTTACTTTCTGTTCTTTGCCTATATGCTGTTCAAGGAGGATCTTCTTGAGCTGTTCTGCTGGAGTATTTTCGCCGGTTTTATCGCGGTGACGATACTCTTGTTTCTCGATATCGTCATTCATGATCGGCTTGCTTCTCTTGGCCTGTCTTTCATGTTCGATGAAGTCGGGGTGCTGGAGGCTGCGGCAAAAGGTGAAATAAGTCCGTTACTTTTGCGCGTTGAAAAAGCGGGAGGAATCTGGCCCGTGGGGAACACCGCGGGACCGGTATTCGCTCTGGCCGGTGCGGCGGCGGCCTATCTTGCAGAACGCCACAGGCGTCCCACGCTGTTTGCGGCATTTTTAATTATCTACTTGGCGACCTTTACTCTCACGCTTAACCGGTCGGGGATATTTGCGGTTCTCATCATAGGGCTCTATTACTACGTCAGAAATTTTTCAATCCGGATGCTCCTCAGTACATATTTCGGCTTTGCTCTCCTGGCCCTCAGCATCGCCGCCATTTTGCCATTGGGCGCTTTCGATTTTGCCGAACAAGCTTTTTCGAAGCGTTTTCTTGAGGACACCAACACGAGTAATAACGCACAGGAACGGTGGGAAACAATTGTCGCCGGCGTTCAGGTCATGCTCAACCATCCGTTGGGTATTGGCTTTACTGCACGATATGGCGAATTGTCTCAAATGACGAGAATCGGCACGCCACATAATGGCTTTCTGGCCACCGCTTATGCATCGGGCATTGGATTTTGCATTCTCAGCGCCTTTGCGACCATCTATGCAGTTTTCCGAAAACGGAAGATCAGTTTCTTTGCCTATTCAGCGATTGGGGTCATAGTCGGCTACCAATTTGAAGAGCTGAATTTCAATCCTGTCTTCATGGCGCATGTTGGACTTGCACTCGCCTATGCTTTCATCGATCTCGATTTCAGGCTTTTTCTGAAAAATACGATAACGCGGATGGCAGCGATGACGCAGAGCGTACGCAGCGGGGATGCAGGCGGCTTCACCGACAAGGTCGGAGCCTGAGACATCCAGCCTTCTGACGGAATAGATTGGTAACGAGCGCCAAACCTATCAAATCATACATCTGCGCGGCGGCCATAGGTTCAGTTTTTGAGCTGGCGACTAGCCTATTCCAACAATTTCAATCTCTCTGCCACCCAAACTCACGACATCGCCCACCACTTTCCCCATCAACACCCGTGCCACCGGCGACACATAGGAGATTGATCCCGTTGCGGGATCGGCCTCATCCTCGCCGACGATCCGGAACTGTTGCGTGCGCCCATCATCGCGGCTGAAGGTCACGAGGCTGCCGAAGGCAACAATGCCATTTCCAGGTGGGTCCGGCATGAGCTGGGCGGTGCGAATGCGCTCCGCAAAATAGCGAACGTCCCGTAGGGGGCTCGCGGAAAGCCGCCGTCTTTCATTAACGTCTTCGACGGCATTGGCGGCCTCACAGGCCTCGCGCGCCAACCGCAATTGCTGTTCCAGCGCTTTCAGCCCGGCCTCGGTCACCAGATTGGGATGCGGCGAAATCACCCGATCCGGCAGAACGGTTTCGGCTGCGGTTTCAGCACTGTCTTCCTTGGTGAAGGCTACACTCAATCTGATACTCCATTTCGGTGAGACGCCGCTTGAGACATTTCTTTCCGGTCCAATCCTGCCACCACACGCTGGAGCACGGCAAGAGTAGAACCAGCCATAGCTTCAAAGCGGACCGGGCAGAAGCGGAATTCACCGACCGCGCTACTGCTCGTTAGTCAAATCGACGCTTTTCAGCACTCTCGCCTGGTACACACGCACCCCTCATATCTTGCCCTAACAGCGGGCATTTTGCCCTGTTAGGATGTTCCGTGGGAGGAGGAAGCCAACGCTAACGGACAGGAGACGGCTCATGACCCGGACAGTAGTGAATGCGCTTGGAGACACACTTTATTATAGCGGCAATTCCCAAGGTTTCTTTTCCGCCACCGGGTCCGGCCCGCTGCTTGCCGGCACAGCCGGCAATGATTCCATGTGGGGCGACAGCTCCGTGAATGTGACCATGGCGGGTGGCACAGGCGACGATATTTATTATCTCTATTCCAGCATCAACCGCGCCGTGGAAAACGCTGGCGAAGGCATCGACACGATCGACACCTGGATGAGCTACACCCTGCCCGAGAATTTCGAGAATCTGCGGGTAACAGGCGATGGCCGTTATGCCTTCGGGAATTCGCTCGACAATATCATCACCGGCGGATCGGGCAGCCAGACGATTGATGGCGGCGCTGGCAACGACGTGTTGATCGGCGGTGGCGGTGCCGACACATTTGTTTTCACCAGTGGCAACGGCACCGACCTCATCATGGATTTCAGCGCCAACGATACGATCCGGCTGAATGGTTACGGCGTTACCTCCTTCGACCAGCTCGTCAGCAATGCCACCCAGCAAGGCAGCGATCTCTGGCTGAACTTCGCGAATGGCGAAGCTGTCGTTCTCGCAGGAACAACCATCGACGATCTTCAGGCCGGCCAGTTTGAACTCAGCCTTGACCGGTCCTCGCTGACCCAGACCTTTGCCGACGAATTCGACGCGCTTTCTCTGCGCAGCGGGGGTGAAGGCACCTGGGACGCCAAATATTGGTGGGCCCCGGAAAAGGGAAGTTCGCTGACGACGAATGGCGAAGCGCAATGGTATATCAACCCCGCTTATGCCGGGACATCCGAGGTCAATCCCTTCAGTGTGGAAAACGGTGTCCTGACCATCACCGCTGAAGAAACTGCGCAATCGGTCGCCGATGAGGTCGAGGGATACGATTATACGTCGGGCATGCTGAACACCTATTCCTCCTTCAGCCAGACCTATGGTTATTTTGAAATCCGCGCCGATATGCCGACCGACCGGGGCGCATGGCCGGCTTTCTGGCTTCTGCCAGAAGACGGATCCTGGCCACCGGAACTGGATATCGTGGAAATGCGCGGCCAGAATCCCAATACGCTGATCATGTCCACCCATTCCAATGCAACGGGCGAACAGACATCTGTTATCAAAAATGTCAGCGTGCCGAGCACGGAAGGGTTCCACACTTACGGCGTGTTGTGGGACGCGGAACACATTACCTGGTATTTTGACGATGTCGCGGTGGCACAGACGGATACGCCCGATGATATGCACGACCCCATGTATATGATCGTCAACCTCGCCGTCGGTGGCATGGCGGGAGCGCCATCTGCCAGTGATTTCAGCGATGGCTCACAGATGATGATCGACTACATCAGGGCCTATTCGCTTTCCGACTGGGCCGCGTAAGGAACGACAACGCCGGCAGTCGCGTCCAGAACTGCCGGCGTTTCAGGCATCAGCCTATCGGGGCTGTGCCATGTGCAAGCTCGTCATTCAGCCGCTATCTGCATCCGATCGGCGTGGAGCGACATGAGGTGCCGTGCCGTTTCAAGGCTCGCCGGCTGTTCTGCCCGGTAGCGGCGGCTGATTTCCATCATCAGGACGGTATCGGGCAGGAAGGTCAGCTCCGAGAAGATGCTTTCCCACTCAATATCGCCCCAGCCGAGCGGCATATGCAGGTCGCCAATGCCGAGCGCGGTATTTTCCTGGTCGAAATATGGCTGGTAAAAGCCCTGCGGCCGACCGAAGGAATCGTGGACATGCAGATGGCCGGCGACCGGCGCCATGGCGCGAAGCTGCTCGCGGAAATCGAGACCGCGATAGGTGGATTCGATATAGGCATGGCTGAAGTCGATCAGCGCCACGACGTTGTCGTGACCAACGGCCCTCACGGTCGCCGCCACTTCGGCGGGCGTCTGGCGATACTGGCCCGGCTCGGTGGAGAAGATATTCTCAAGCGCGATACGCACACCATAGGGCTTGCAGAATTCCGCAAGCTCGAAAAGCGCTTCCCGCTCACGGGCATCAGCATCGGCACGCTCGGCGATCTGGTCCGCACGCAGCGCACCGCCATGCTGAACGAGGATGCCGGCACCGATACGGTCGCAGAGGACGGCCAGCGCCTTGGCGGCATCGATCTGGTAACGGCAGGTTACCGGATCCATGAAATTGGAGGACACCAGCCCGTGCACGGTGTAGCGGAAGTCGAACTGTTTCGCGAGCGACACGAACCGGTCGGCACGCTCCTCGATGATGCGGCCGCCTGCGATCAGATCAAGGCTGGTCACAGCCAGTTCGACAGTGTCGCAGCCAATATCGGCCAATGCGCGCAGATCGTTTTCAAGGGTGGCCAGTTCGCCGTCGTCGGAGCCGGCGTTAAAACCGGTACCAATAAGATTGCTCATATCGTCATCTCCAGGGGTAAAGAAGTTTATGCGAGTTCAGGCAGCCGCGCGGCACGCCGTACCGTGTCGAACAGGTCCGGGCGGTCGATGTTGACATAGTCTACCCCGGCCAATGCGATCTCATTATGAAGGTCGACATCATCGCCACCATAATAAACCATGACCTCGAGACCCGCATTGCGGCATGCGTCGACAAGTCCGGGCTTGCGCATCTGTTCCGGCGTGATCTCGATGATCGAGGCATGGTGCACGGCCGCTGCGAGCGAAGGCGACCTGGCAATTTCGAGCGTCATCATCTTGCGGAAATCCGGTGCGGCGGCGGCCAGGCCCCGGCGCATTTCCTCGGAAAAGGAGAAAAAGAAGGTATCGCGCACCATGCCGAGGCCGCGCACCAGCGCTGCGACCTTGACGGGATCGCAATATTTCAATTCGACATAGACACCGCAGCGGCCACGCAGATGACGTAGATAGGCATCGAGCCGGGGTACACTCGCCCCCTTGAAGCTTTCATCAAACCAGCCGCCGGCATCCAGCGCATCGATCTCGCTCGAAAGAGCATGGCCGATGGGCCCCGTGCCGTCGGTGGTGCGGTCCAGCGTTTCATCGTGGAAGACATAAAGAACGCCGTCCGCGCTCTCACGCACGTCAAGCTCGATATAATCTGCCCCATGTCGCAAGGCGAGGTCGGCAGCGGTAAAGGTGTTTTCGGGTGCGAACCGGTTGGCACCGCGATGGGAGACGATTTTGGGCATGGGAAGTCCTGTCAGTTTACGGGCTCCGGCTCAGGTGCCGGAATGGTCGAAATGTGGGGAAGATCGGCGTGAAGCCCGGCAATGCGGTTGCCGGATGCGTCGAAAACAAGCGTCAGGCCGGATTTGCAGCCGATACCGACCCGCGCGCCGGGCGCATGACGTATGACTTCACCATATTCCAGCGCATGGATCATGCCTGCGGGCGTGTCGATCGTGTAGAACACCTCGCGCCCCATCGGCTCGACGGTGGCAACCTGGCCCGCAAGCCGCGCTTCCGTGGGTTCAACGAGGGCGATATCTTCCGGGCGCAGGCCAAAGGTCACCTCGCCGTCGCAAGAACCATCGAGATCGAGCAAGGCATCGCCAATCTGCAACTGCCCGCCCTGCGCCCATCCCTTCAAGAGGTTCATCGGCGGCGTGCCGATGAAGCCGGCCACGAACAGATTGTCGGGCCGCCGATAAAGATCATCAGGCGTGCCGATCTGGGCGATCGCGCCATTGTTCATGCAGATGATCCTGTCAGCCATGGTGATCGCCTCGATCTGGTCATGGGTGACGATCAGCGTGGTGATCTTCAGCCGTTTTTGCAGGCTTTTCAGCTCGGCGCGCATGGTGATGCGCAGGGTCGCATCGAGATTGGAAAGCGGCTCGTCCAGGAGGAGGATGTTGGGTTCCTTGACCAGCGCCCGGGCAAGCGCCACACGCTGCTGCTGGCCACCGGAAAGCTGCGAGGGCCGCCGGTCGAGCAACGCGCTGATCTGCACGAGGCTTGCCGCCTCCTCCACCCGCCGCGCCGCTTCCTCGCGCGCAACATTCTTGAAACGCAGCGGAAAGGCGATGTTCTGCCGCACCGTCAGGTTGGGATAAAGCGCATAGGACTGGAAGACGATGCCGACGTTGCGGTCGCGCGCATCGATGCGATTGACGTTATGGCCGTCGAAGGCGATCTCTCCGCCGGTCGGCGCGTAAAGCCCGGCGAGCAGAAAAAGCGTGGTCGATTTTCCGCATCCCGACGGGCCGAGAACGGCGACGAATTCGCCGTCTTCGATGGCAAGCGTCATCGGTTGCAGAACCCGGGTGTCGCCCCAGCTTTTGGTGACGTTGGTAAGGGTGATCCTGGCCATGGCGATTATCCTTTGATCCCGCCGAAACTCATCTGGGTGATGTATTTCTGCGTGAAGATGTAAATGATCAGCACAGGCAGCAGATAGATGATGCCGACGGCGGCGATCATGCCGTAATTCACGCCAACGCTGTCCTGTGCCACGAAGAAGAGATAGAGGCTCATCGTCATCTGGCTTTTTTCGATGAGCAGGGTCTGGACGAAGACATATTCCTCCCAGCCGCGCAGAAAGGTGAAGGTGGCGACCGCGATCAGCCCGCTTCTCACCTGCGGCAGAACCACCATGCGAAAGGCCTGGAAGCGGGTCGCGCCATCGGTGACGGCGCTCATTTCGATGTCCCAAGGAACATTGTCGAAAAAGCCCTTGAGCACGAAGATCGCAAACGGCAGCTCCAGTGCGCTCATGACAAGCACCACGCCGAAGAGATTGTTGAGAAGGCCCATGTAGTGCAGCTGCACGAAGATCGCGACGGTGAGCGCAAGCGCCGGAAAGGCGTGCAGCAGCAGAAGGCCTCGCAGCAGGTTTTCGCGTCCGGCAAAGGCAAAGCGTGACAGCGCATAGGCGGCAGGCGTGGCGACCAGCGCTACGATCAGGGTCTGGGAGCCGGCAAACAGCAGCGAGCTGCGCATGGCTGTCCAGATGGACGGCATCAGCGCCATGCGCGTGGTGCCGGTTTTCTCGATATCGCGGCTCCACAGAAAACTGTAGTTCTCAATGGTCAGATGCGGCAGCACCAGCACGAAAACGAGTGCTGCAACAACGGCGCCAAGCGCCAGCCACAACAGCACGGGATTGCGCAGGCGCGCGGAGAAAATTGCGACCGCTATCGCCCCGCAATAAGCGAAAGCGGCGATTGCGCCGCTGCGCCACAGGACAAGCCGGCTGAGATTATCATCGGAACTCGTCAGCGATTTCACCAGCAGCCACAGATAGGGCAGGAGAACGGGAACAGAGACGACCGTCAGGAACACGAGGATGACCGGAAGAAAGCCGGCGCGATGCGCGAGACTGCGCTTTTCAAGGCGCGTCCAGTCCGGCTTCAGGTCAGGCGCGCTCCTGTGGGCAGGCGCATGGGAGTGGGCGAGCGTCATCACAGCACCTCGATTTTGGCGGGAGCAAAGGTCGAGCGCATGTTGCTGAGACGCCATTGGATGAGTGTCACGGCAACGCCGATGGCCATGAGGCCGAGTGCCAGCGCCGCGCCATAGGCGTAAGCGCCGTTTTCGAAGGCGCGCCGGTAGATATAAAGCGCATAGGTCGTGCTGTCATAGACCGGGCCACCGCCGGTGATCAGCAGGATATATTCATAGGTCGTCATCAGCGACAGCGCCTGATAGAGCGTGATGAAGCGGATGGGAGCAGAGAGCGCCGGTGCGACGACATGGCGAAGCACGCCCCATTCGCTGGCGCCATCGACACGCGCCGCATTGGCCAGATGCGAGGGTATGGAGCGGATGGACGATGTGAGGATGACCATGGCGAAGGACGCGCCGACGACGCCGTTCGCCACGACCACCAGAAGCAGCGGAAAGTCATTGCGCAGGTTGAGAGCGGGTGCACCGAGTGCGCCGAGAAACTGGTTGAGCAGGCCGGAAGAGGTCGGATCGGCGATCCATATCCATAACACGCCATAAAGCACGGCCGGGCTCATGCGCGGCAGCAGCCACAGGCCGCGAAAGAAATTGCCGAGCCGGTCCGGTATCGCCGTCGTCGTGACGGCCAGCAGCGCACCCAGGCCGATATTGAAGAGGAACAGCGTCGCGCCGACATAGACAAGCGTCGTCATCAGCACGATCGGCAGGCGCATATCACGCTGGACCATGCGCTGGAAATTCTCGACCGTAAATTTGCCGACCTTCAGATTTGCGCCCATATCGGTAAAGGCGATCACCAGATTGACGACGATCGGCGCGAGAAAAAACAGGCCGAGCAGGACAAGTGCGGGCGCCAGATAAAAGATCGGCCGGGCCGGACGGCGCGCTCTGAGCTGGAATTGGGACATTGCGATATACCGGTGGGAACGCGGAAAAGCCGCCCGGCAAGGCCGGGCGGCGTGGTTTCTGGCAAACTCAGTTGCTTGCGGCTTCGCGGATTTCGATCTCTGCGCCGAATTGCAGTTCGAGCTCGTCGGCGATGAAATCGACCGCCTGCGCAGCCGTCATCTTGCCGGTCTCAACCGCCTGCAGACCGCTGAACAGCACCTTGTTGTAGCTGCCGAACTTGGTGTGGTTGGGCACGAACTGCGCATCCTTCATCATCGGCGATGCAGCGGAAAGAACCCAGTTGTCGCGATATTTCGGCATCGCCGTCTGGGCGTTGCTGATCGCCGTGTGATAGGAGGTCACGGCATGCTCGTTGTTGAAATAGGGCAATGTCGCGAGTGCCACGAGATCGGCGGCGACGTCGGCATTCTTGCTCTTTGGATTGAGGGTGTAGAGCAGCGGGTGCGACAGGTTGGAAGGTTTGCCACCCTTCTCGGCAGCCGGTGCGGAAATCCAGCCTATCTTGTTGAAATATCCCTCGCCATCGGTCGGCCAGGTCGCGCCATTCTTTTCACCCACCTGCCAGGCAACCGCCCAGACGCCCTGGTGGAAAATGAAGGCCTTCTCCTGCTTGAATGCGGTCTGGATCGCTTCCCAGCTCATGGCCGTGTTGTCGACCGGGGTCACGCCCTGCTTGGCGTTACGCTCGTACCAGCCGAGAGCCTTCGCCATCTCGGCCTTGGGGAACACCAGCTTGCCGGTCTTTTCGTCCATGAACTTCACGCCATAGGACTGAAACACCATCAGATAATCGATGCCGACATTCGGACGGTGCAGCATGCCATATTGCGCGACCTTGCCATCAACCACTTCCTTCGACAGCGCCGTCAGATCATCGAGCGTGAATTCGCCGGCATCAACCTGGGCCGGCAGGCCTTCGATGAAGGCTTCATCCTTGCCGATCTTGCGCAGCATGTCCTTGTTGTAGAAGAACATGCGGATTTCCGCGTCCTGCGGAATGCCGTAAATCTTGCCGTCCGTCGCCTTGGCCGAATTCCACAGAACCGGCAGAATGTCGCCATAGACCCACGGAGTGGCAGCGATCTTGTCTTCCATCGCCATCGCATAGCCGTCCTGCGCGAACTGGCCGATCCACTCATGCGGCAGAACGTAAATATCCGGCCCCTGCCCCACCGAAAACGCCTTCAACGTATCCAGCGCGAAAGCGTCCCAGCCCTGTACGCTGCTGTTGTTGATGTCGATAACGATGCGCTTGTCGACACCTGCTGCCTTGAACTGCGCGTTCATGATACCGGCCGCCGCCTCGATATTGGTGACGCGGCCGGGCGCATTCTTGTCGGCAAGTGTCCAGAGCTTGATGTTGATGTCTTCGGCAAAGGCAACAGCCGGCAAAAGCGCGCTGAGAGCGACCGTCGCCGCCAAGGAGAGAGACTTGAACATAGGATCCATTCCCGTTGAAACTGATTATTTAATTAAGTTGCTTAATTTACAGCTTTATGACATTCCCGGAGATAAGGCTGGGAGAGCGAAACCTTGAATGACAGACGAAACGGTGCATTGACCGGCATTGGCGCAACACAGGGCGCGCTTCTGGGATACATCAGGCGCAAAGGTTCGGCCTCACGCGTGGAACTGGCCGAGTACTGCAGCATAACCCCGGCAGCCGTCAGCATGATGACACGCAATCTGCTTCAGCGCGGCATTATCGAGGAGGGCGCACGCCGGCAGGAAGGTCGCGGTGCACCGCATATCGACCTCACGCTCAAAAAAACCGTCGGCTATGCCCTTGGCGCGCATGCCAACCGCTATTCGGTGATGTTGACGCTCTTGAACTTCGGCGGGGAGATCGTCGGCGAATTGCAGCTGCGGGGCTCCTATGGTGCGTTCTCGGATGTTCAGCGGGCGCTTCAGGACGGGTCCGAGGAACTGCTTGCGAAAAACGCGATCAATAGAAGCGACCTCATCGGCGCAGCGATCGCCATGCCGACCCGCTTTCGCAAGGAAGCCATGTCGCTCGATCTTGCCGAAGAGGTGATTTCCTGGGCGGGATCGGACCTTTCCGCCATGCTGCGCGAGGCATTGCGGTGCCCGGTCATCATCGAAAACGACGCGAATGCCGCCGCCATGGGTGAGCTCACACTTGGCAACACCGCCGGACATGAGAACTTTGCCTATCTCTATCTGTCCGAGGGGATAGGCGGCGGCATCATCATCAAGAACGAGCTTTTTCGCGGTTATCTCGGCAATGCCGGCGAGATTGGCGCCCTGCGCGGCCGTGGCGCGTCACGTCCTTCGTTTGAAGATTTGGCCGCATGGTGTCTCGAGCATGTGGGTGAGAAACCTGCCGGGCGCGCACCCGAGGCCTGGACGGATTATCTGTCGCGCAATTCCGCCGTGTTTGATGGGTGGCTCCAGCGGGCGGGACCAGAAGTCGCCCGCCTAGGCTTCGCCGTCAGCGCCATCCTTGCCCCCACGGCCATCTTTGTCGGCGGCACTTTGCCGCGCATGGTACGCGAGAGACTGGCGCAATGGCTGGATTACGAACGCTCGGACCCGTTCAGCGGTTCAAAGGTGATACAGCCGCAAATCCTGTTGCCCGAGGTCGTGGCGACAGATCCCGTGGCCTTTGGCGCCGCAGCGATGATCCTGCACGGTGTCAGCGAGGCGGGCTAAAAATGGAACACGGTTTGCGGAAGAAGCCTCAGCCGAGATTCTGAACCATGAAATAGATCAGCCAGCAATGCCCGATCACCAGCACCGCCCAGGCCCATTTGGCGGCCCGGATATCGGAATCGACCACGGTATTACTGATCTCGGCTGCGCGTCCGGCCTCTTCGCCCGCCCGCTCCTGCGGCGGTCGCGACACAGGCCCCGCTCTCAGCTCGGCCTCGCCGACGACATAAAGCCGGTCGTTGTGAACCGGTGGACGTGGCTCATCGCCGGCGCTCTCCGCGCGGGAAAGGACGCCGTTGTCGGATGCGCAATTCACCGCGAAAAGCTGCGATGACACCCGCCTGTTACGCATGTTACTTCTATTGGGCATCATAATTTTCCACACAATAAAAATAAAAATATTCCCCCGAGATTTCCGATAAAGCCGTGGCTTTACCGGACATGCTTGCGCTTCACGCACGTCGCTCAGCACCTGTCGAACCGCGTCTTCCGCGCACCTTTCCGCCCTCCCGGAGCCGATTGGCGCCCGGCGGTTACCGCGCCGGGCTTCCGGGAAACTCCCTTTTTCCCGCGTAAGGCTTGGCCTCCCGCTGGATCAGGAAGACGGATTTCTCCACCGGAAGCGGCTCGGCCGTCCGGTAGCGTTGAAACCGCCTCGAATATTCGAACCGGATCAACCTGTCGTCGAATTTCCCCGCCAGAACGCGATAGCCGTTGACGACCTCGTTCAGGATTTCCAGTTCTTCCCCCCACAGCCAGCCGCCATAGGAGGTGCCTTCGTTCGAACGCAGGACGATCTCGAAAAAATGCCCACCTGCCACGACGGGCATGCGGAAGAGAATATCGAGATTGTCCTCGTCCTGATCGTCGCTCTTCTCCGCCGACAGCCTGGCATGGGCAACTTTCGCGTGAACCAGCGCCGAGACCGGATAGAAAGGACGGCCCTTGAACCACATGAATTCGCTGACCGCATAACCGACGTCATCGGCACGCTGGTAAGGTTCGATACGCGGCTCGAACGCCATGTAGCTTCCGTTAAACGCAATCAATTTCGAAAATTCCCGATGCCTGCCCGCTGCATGTTCGCTGTTTTCCGCCCGTCATCCACGCTTCTGTCTGCGACAATAGCCAGCCCGCGTCACACCAGCGTCAAATGGAACGCTATGATGACTTTCAATTTCCCGGGCACGTTGTTAGATGGTGAATCATGAGGGGACGAATGTGGCTGGGCACGCTGAACTAATATCGATCCGGCTTTTTGGAACCCCGCGCTGTGAAGCGGTGCGGGACGCCTTTTTTCCGTCCAAGGGCTTTGCCCTCACCGCCGCCCTGATCCTTGCTCCGAACCAGTCGCTTTCCCGCCAGCAGGCCGCATCGCTCCTATGGGAAAATGTCGAGCAGAAAAGGGCTCTTGGCAATCTGCGGCAACTGATCCTGCGCCTCCAGAAGCTCCCCAATGGCGACGAGGCGATTCTCCTGACCGAGGGCAACGACCTGAAGGCCGGAAAGCTGGCGCAGCGCACCGATCTTGCGATCTTCCTTACCGGTGCGCGGTCCGAAGACCCGATGCGCCGGCTGCACGCTCTGCTTGAATTCGGCGGCGATTTGCTGGAGGGGCTGGAGACCGGGCAGGATCATCTTTATCTCTGGCTGCTGTCGGAACGACGCCGTCTCAAGGACCTGTTCTTTTCAAGCTATATGCAACTGCTCGAGGAGCTGACGCGCTTCGGCCGCGCCAGTTCGAACGACATTGGCAGGCTTGCCGAATGCGCCCTCAAGATCGAGCCGGAGCGCGAGGAAACCTACCGCGCCGCCATGGCGGCCTATGCGCGGATCGGAAACACCAGCGCCTGCGAGGGCGTTTTCCAGCTTCTGCTGGAACAGCTGCGTCAGGAAGAGCGCTCTCCGGAAGCCGAAACGGTGGCATTGAGACGCCGGATACAAAGCCTGGCTTCGACGATAGCTGCTCCCAATGAGCCAGACGAGGGCAGCCGCCGAAAGGCCACGGCAAAACCGCGCGTCGCCTTTGGCCGGCCGGCGCGGGTGGACGGGCTACCGGTCTCGCCGGTGATGCAGGCCTTCGTCGAGGATGTTGCCAACAGCCTGGTCCGATACCGGACCTTCACCGTCCTTTCGCCGCACAGCACCTTTGCGCTGACGCGCGACCGCACCGACGACAGCTACGCCATGTTGCGGGCGGATTATCGCATCATGTCGACGGTTTTCGACGATGCCCGCATGTCGGTCGCCCTGATCGAGGAAGCGACCGGCGAGATCATCTGGTCGCTGGAAGCTGTCTTGACGGAGCGGCAGATTCACGCCGCCTTCCGGCTCCTGTCCAAACAGGTCGCAGCCGCACTTGCCCGCGAGATCGAGCGGTTACAGGTGGAACCCGACCGCAACCATAGCGGCGAAGCCTACCGGCAATTGCTGGAGGGCCAGCAGCTTCTGCGCGGCAAATGCGATCTGCCGCTGCTGCGGCGGGCCCGCTCGATGTTCCGCAAGGCCGTCGATATCGACCACAGCATGGCGGTTGCCCGTGCCCGCGTGGCGCAGAGCCTGCAGCTGGAGTGGCTGATGCTGGGGGGCAACGACCCGCACCTGCTGCACCGCGCCAAGGCCGAGGCCGACGCCTCCATCGAAATCGACCCGGCCCTCGGCGTCGGCCACTGGATGTGCGCGGTGGTGGCGCTCTATCAGCGGGATTTCGACATATCCGCCGAAAAATTCTTCGAGGCAGAAGCGCTTGCGCCCAACTCCGCCGATCTTTTGCTCCAGCATGCCGATGCGCTCGCCCATTTCGGCGATGCGGAGATCGCCTGGGAGAAGTTTCAGCAGGCCATCGACCTCAATCCGCTCGCGCCCGACATCTACTGGTGGGCGGGCGCCAGCATCGCGTTCAAACGCGAAGATTACGGCGCAGCAGTGGAATTATGCGGACGGATGGAGAATGACGAGCCAGCGCTGCGCGTCTTGACCGCAAGCCATGCGCTGCACGGCGATTTGGCCGCCGCCCGGGAAACCGGCGGCAGGCTTCAGGAAAACTATCCGGGGATGACGGCGAGGGAGATCAGCAGCCTGTCTCCAGACCGCGACCCGATAGCGAATGAAAAGTTCTATCACGCTCTTCGATTAGCTGGGATCAAATAGGAGATATTATGTCCTCGCATTTCTTCATTGTCGGAAAAAAGGATTTCGGCGTTCTCTTCATTCGCACGGCGCCGCTCAGGGTTGCGTCCGTATCGCATGAGACGATTGCCGCCTATGAAGCCGCCCATCCCGGCGTGGATGGCTATGCACGCGTTGCAGCGGCTGCAAAATCCATGCTCGTTCGCCAGGACGGCCAGCCCGAGACCGAGCTGGATCAGGTTCAGATCCAGGGCATCGAAGCCCTCGTCGCCGGTGGCGCCGTGGTTTCGGAGGCCGATTTCGCCTTTATCGGCGAAGTGGTCGATGCCGGCTGGGATTTCAACCGCATGGTGCAGGCGCCGATCGAGGCGGCTTTGAAGGCTGTCGGCCCTGCCGGTTCCATCACCGGCGAACTGTTCGACGCCATCCTTGCCGACGACACCAACGCGGCACCCTGATGGCGGTCCCGCAGCCTTGACCGCTGCCGGTGCTCCCAATTCAGCGACAGCGGCTTCAAGACATGCGGACGCTTCGTTCTTCGATCCCGAACTGCTTCGGCGGTTCGGGATTACCCGCGTTGGCGATGTGACCGGTCTCGATATTATCGGCATACCCGTCTGGTTCGCGACGCGGCCCAATTCACGCGGATTGTCGGTATCGCAGGGCAAGGGTCTTGTTGCAGGGCAGGCCCGGCTTTCGGCTATCATGGAGGCCATTGAAGGCGCGGTCGCCGAGGACACCCGCAAACATATTGCTGTTTTCGGTTCCATTCAGGACATGCGGAACAAGGGCGTTCCACTCGTTCCATTCGAAACGGTCGGCCGGGTCGACCCGGACATGCTCAATCTGCAAAATGAGCGCGCCTGGATAAAGGGCACATCCATTCGCCAGCAGCGGGACGTTTTTGCTCCCTATGAACTCGTCGGCATGGATTTCCGCGCGGATTTCCCCTGGGACCGGCGAGCCTTCCTCATGAGTTCGCAGGGTCTTGCCGCCGGTTTCGACCATGACCATGCCGTTCTCCACGCCTTGCTCGAACTCATTGAAAATGACGCCTGCTTCCTCGTCGATACATTTGAAACCCGCACCGTCGCTCCACGACCGGTGCTGTTTCCGGCCGGTATCGATGCCTCCTTCGACACGCTCGTTCAGCATCTTTCGGATATCGGTCTGCCGCCATCCTTCTTCGACCTTACCAATGCGCTTGGCGTGCCGGTGGTGATGGCGAGCCTGCCCCGATCCGTCCATACGCAGGATGGGCTTGCGACGCGCAGCGCTGCCGGTGCCGCCTGCCGTCCCGGCGCCTATGACGCGGCAATCGCCGCCCTGCTGGAGGCAATACAATCGCGTTTGACGGATATCAGTGGCGCAAGGGACGACCTCTCTCCTCTGCGCTACCAGCGGGACATGTCTTCCCCGGGCCCCGCGGGATCAGGAGCGCGAGCGGCCCCGGTCAATCTCGATCTTGCCCATGGCGATCCGTCCTTGCCACAATGGCGAAAGCTTGCGGAACATCTGTTCGCTGGCGGGATCGAGGATATCTATGTCTTCCCGCTGGAAACGGGCGTCTCCGGCCTGCATGTGGTGCGGGTTCTGGCAAGCGGCCTCTCCCCGGCCGGTGGCGGCCTGCAACACATATCGCAGCGGGCGCTTCAAGGTCTCCTCAACATCGGAGGGCTTTGATGAAGCCCGTCATTTTTGCAGGTCCGTCCATCCACGGCATCGCCCCCGACCATCTCTCCGGTTTCGATCTGCGCGGACCGGCGGCATGCGGGGACATTTTCGATGCGGTCCGACACGGTGCGCGCGTGATCGGGCTGATAGACGGTCTTTATGGTGATTGTGCCGCCGTCTGGCACAAGGAAATCCTCCATGCACTCTCAGCCGGTGTCACCGTTCTCGGCGCCGCCAGCATGGGCGCTTTGAGGGCTGCGGAATGTGCGGCCTTCGGCATGACCGGCATTGGGGAAATCTTCGAAGCCTATCGCGATGGGCAGCGTTTTTCCGATGCCGATGTGGCGGTGAGCCACGCGCCCGGCGAACTTGATTATCGCCCGCTGACGATTGCGCTGGTCGATGCCGAAGCGACGCTGGAAGCGTGCCGCGCCAAAATGGAGCCGGAGGAACACGACGCCCTGCTCCGCGCTGCCCGCAAACTGCATTTTACCCGCAGAACATGGCGTGCCATCACATCCGAGGCCGGTAGAGGCTCAGAAACCGCAAATTTGCTGGCGGAGAAGGCAGTTTCCGTCAAACGCAATGACGCGGCTAAACTTCTGGCGATAATTGGCGGCCACCAGCTGCCTCCTCCGACACCATCATGGAAATTCCAGAACACGGTGTTTTTTCAGCAATTGGCCACGCGGCGAACAGCGGGAGAAACAGCGTCTTGACCGCCATCCGGCCCCGGTCTCTGGTGCCCGATTGCGGCGGGCTGATCCGCACCATCGCGCTTGCGCTGCCCGCATCTTTTTTTGCGGATGACGGGTCTGACAATATCGTGTCACCGCTCGTACCGATCGGAAACCTGCTATCGGCACTGCCTTGCGATGTGGCGACGGTCATTCTTATCGATCGCATCAGTCTCGAGCCGACGCAAAACTGGCTGGACAGGCTGGAAATCCGCTCTGGCGCTGTACTGGTTCCAATTGATGGAAACACCGGCGTTTCGCATCCATGGATACAGGATATGTTGCATGTCCGGACCAGTGGCGAGGCTGCGGCCGAACTGGTTGTGACAGCGGCAAATGCTGTCGCCGATGCGCTTGCCGATTGCCTGGGGCTTGCAGCGACCGTCACTGATGTGGTTTTGCCGGGCGGCAACCAGCTGGTTGGCCCTGAGTTTCGGCTGGTAGGTCATTCCAGCCTGCAGGATGACAGGGGTTTCGGCAGGAGTACCTCAAGCGACCGCAGCGAACGGTGGCAGCAGGTTCAGGCGCTTGACGGCAGGGCCGTGCACAGTTTCGGATATCGGCCGGAAGATCTCGGAAACGCCTCGGTGCGGTTGGAGCCTTCCACGGTAAAGGCTTCCGCCCCGGCAATCCCCGGCGGAAAAATGCATCAATGCGGTTTCCATGTCGATCAGTTCGTTTCGGTTACGGGCCTCAGTCGGGATGGTCACCCCCTGCTGCTTGTCGCCGATCCGGTCGCACCTGGCGATTGCGCCAGCCGTGCCGCCATGGAGCTGAAACGGAAACTGGATGCATCGGCTCTTTCGCTGGCGCGGCAAGGCTTTGCGATCCTGAGAAATCCCATCCCGATCCTACCCGCCATCGATACGAATAAATGCCTCCCCCGGCTTTACAACAACGTTTTTCTGGAGAATGTCACGCGGTCCGGTCAAAAACGGCCATTTGTCTGGATCCCGCATTTCGGCGACACGGAGATGGTCGAGGATTTCGACAAGGAAAACCGGCACATATGGGAGAGCCTTGGATTTCACGTTATTGGCGTGGCCGGGTGGAGCCATCTGGCAAGTCGCAACGGAGCACTGCGCTGTGCAACCAAGGTGATAAATCGTGATCCTGTATAGGGTTGGCAAAAGAAAAACCGCGCTATTTTGCCAATAGTGAGCTACAATACCCGTGGAAATTGTGTTGAATGTATACCTTCAACAATATTAATTGATAATTATCCGATTTAAGACCTCACAACTGGAGGAATTCAATATGCAGGCCAAACTACCCAGCCCGATCGACGTACATGTGGGCGCACAGATCAGAATGCGCCGCAAGTCGCTCGGCATGAGTCAGAGTGCGCTGGCGGGTCGATTGGGAATTACCTTCCAGCAGGTTCAGAAGTACGAAAAGGGCGCCAATCGCGTCGGCGCGTCCCGTCTGCAGGCGATTGCGTCGGTTCTCGGTGTCGATGTCAGCTCCCTGTTCGCCAATGCGACGCCCGATGGCGGCATCGCCAATCCGGCGCTTGGCACGATCAATGCCATGCAGACATTCGTCGCTTCGAATGAAGGCTTTTCGCTGAACCAGGCATTTTCCCGGATCAAGAGCACCTCGGTTCGTAGAAGCATTGTTGCACTCGTCACATCGCTCGCTGCGACCGAAACGGCGGAAAATGCGGCTGTGCCGGCAAACAAAAACGATGATTGACGCAGGTGTGACGCTCGCGTGACGCTCGATGTGGTCGAAAATGAACAACGCAATATCAACGCGTTTTCATACTGTCGATTGTCGAGAGGGAAGCATGGCGGCGTCTACCACAGCAATACTTGAACAGGACAATGCAGACGAGATTCTCGCGCTTGGTAGGATGGTGTCCTATCTTTGCCAGCGTTCGAAATCCATGGATCTGGGCATGTCGACCTATTTCCTCGAAATGGCGTTGTTATCGCTGGCCCAGGACATCAATCAGCACGGTCTGCCGCCGGCAGGCGCAGAGCTGAACGGCAGCGGTTTCGCACCCACCGATCTGCATTGAAAGCCTCCGGGGCAGCAATGGCATAGACCACGAATCGAGCGTCCACACCGACCTCCAGTCGTAGACGCTCGGGATCGTTCTTCAGTTTCCCGGTCCGGCCGGCTCCATCCTACCGGACATATACCCCTCCCCAATTTTTCTTCATGCAAGCGAGGCCCGGTTTTGCCGGGCCTCGCTTCATATCAGGGCACTGCTCGGCGAAGTTCGGCGGCCGCAGCGACCATGTTGACGAGCGCGGGCCTCACCTCTTCCCATTTGCGGGTTTTCAGGCCGCAATCCGGATTGATCCAGAGCTGCCGGTCGTCAAGCCGCTGCCGCGCCAACGCCAGAAGATCGACCATTTCTCCCACGGCCGGGACGCGCGGCGAGTGGATGTCGTAAACGCCGGGGCCGATCTGGTTCGGATATTTGTAAGTCCGGAAGGCGTCCAGCAGTTCCATCTTCGACCGCGAGGTCTCGATGGAGATCACATCCGCATCCATGGCCGCGATGGCATCGATGATCTGGTTGAACTCCGAATAGCACATATGGGTGTGAACCTGCGTCCGGTCCTCAACACCGCTTGAGCAAATACGGAAGGATTCCACCGCCCAGCCGAGATAATCCTGCCAGTCCCGATGCCGAAGCGGCAGGCCCTCACGCAGCGCCGCCTCATCGATCTGGATCATCTTCGCCCCGGCTGCCTCGAGATCATTGACCTCGTCACGGATGGCAAGCGCGATCTGCCGGCAGGTCAGGCTTCTGGCGATATCATCGCGAACGAAGGACCAGTTGAGGATCGTCACCGGTCCAGTCAACATGCCCTTGACCGGCTTTTCAGTCAACGACTGGGAATATTCCCACCAGCGGACCGTCATCGGCCTCGGTCGCGACACATCGCCGAAAATGATCGGCGGGCGCACGTAACGCGAGCCGTAGCTCTGCACCCACGCGTGCTGGGTGAAGGCGAAGCCGGAAAGCTGCTCGCCGAAATATTGCACCATGTCGTTGCGCTCGAACTCGCCGTGAACGAGGACGTCGAGGCCGATTTCCTCCTGCCAGCGGATGGTCGCTTCGGTTTCCTTCTGCAGGAATTTTTCATATTGCGCATCGGTCAGGGCGCCCTTCGAATGTGCAGAGCGGGCCTTTCGCACCTCCGGCGTCTGCGGGAAGGAGCCGATGGTGGTTGTCGGGAAAAGCGGCAGCGCAATAGCCTGCGACTGCACCTTCTGCCGCTCGGCAAATGCGCTCGCCCGCTTCTTGTCGGCCTCAGCAATCATCGCGATACGGTTCTGCACGGCGGGGTCCGTCACCTTTGGCGAGGATGCACGTGCGGCGACGGCCCCGGAGGCAGCTGCCAGTTCCATCGCGACTGCGGCCCTGCCCTTACCAAGCGCCCTGCCGAGCGTGGCAAGTTCGCCGAGTTTCTGGGTGGCGAAGGAAAGCCAGCTTTTCAGATCGGCATCGAGGCCGGTCTCCAGTTCGAGATCGACCGGGACATGCAGCAGCGAGCAGGAGGATGCGATTTGAAACGCCTCCACGCCGCGTTCGGCAATGGCGGCTTCCAACCGGTCGATGATCGCAGCGAGATCTGCGCGCCAGATGTTGCGACCGTCAATGACGCCAAGCGACAGGACACGGCTTGCGGGCAAAGCCTTCAGCACCGCCTCAAACTCACCCGGCGCACGCACCAGATCAATATGAAGACCCGCGACCGGAAGCGCTGTGACCGCCTCCAGATTATCCTCAAGACCACCGAAATAGGTCGCAACGAGGATTTTCAGATCCGGCGCGGCTTTCGACAAAGCCTTATAGGTCACGGTAAGCGCATGGCGTTCGCCCTCGGAAAGGTCCAGAGCGGCAACCGGTTCGTCCATCTGCACCCAGTCTGCGCCGGCAGCCCGCAGGCGACGCAGCAGTTCTTCATAAACCGGCAGCAGCCTGGCCAGCAGATCGAGTGGCTTGAACGCTGCCCCACGCGCCTTGGCAAGTTTCAGGAACGTGACCGGGCCGAGAATGACCGGACGGGTGTGGATGCCGAGCGCCTTCGCCTCAAGGAATTGGTCGACCGGCTTTTGTGAGGTGAGCACGAAATGCTGATCCTCTGAAATCTCCGGCACCATATAGTGATAGTTGGTGTCGAACCATTTGGTCATTTCCAGCGCCGGAACACCCTGTGCGTGATGGGAATGTCCTTCATGCGCATGGTCGCAACCTGCATGGCCTTCGCTTTGGCTGCCGCGCGCCATGGCGAAATAGGTCGACAGGGGAACCTCTCCGTCCGTCCATCCGTAGAGGGATGGAATGGCGCCCACCATCACGGCCGTATCGAGGACATGATCATAGAAGGAAAAATCGTTGGAGGGGATGTGGGTGATCCCCTTCTCACGCTGAAGCGCCCAGTTTTCGGCGCGCAGCCGGGTGGCGGTTTCGCGCAGCTCCGTCTCGGAAATCTTGCCGGACCAGAAGCCTTCAAGCGCGAACTTCAGTTCGCGATGGCGTCCGATCCTCGGAAAACCGAGCGATGCGACTGGAATGGTCTTGTTTGGCATTGTCATACCCCATTTGGTTGTGGGGGCATGGGTAAAGCGGACGCGTGCAGGCCCGGCCTTTGCCGGACCATTGCAGCAACCACCGGGACACCCCGCCCGTGGACGTTATTTTGTCCTGGCAGGTCTCCTGGCTTGCGGGTCGTCGCCTTTGCCCGTCTTCCCGGGGCTTTCACCCCAGTGACGTGGATGGACAAAGGCTCGCCGCTTACAGTTGCGGGGGCAGCTCCGGTCTTGCCGATAAAACGGCGCACCGGATTCCCTCTTAGCTCCGGGATTGAAATAATCAGGCCCGGAGAACCATGACACCCGCATTTCTCACCACGGGCGTCACGATGTCAATAGACATAAAGAAATCTTTATATCTTTATTTCACTTGGCTCAGAGCGCGACCGCACCCGGCCCCGGCACCGCACCGGGCGGCACTTTGCCCAGAATGATCATGCCAAGCACCTCGTCCTTGGTGACATCCTCTGTCCGTGCATGGCCCACCACCTTGCCGTTCTTCATTACGAAGACCCTGTCGGCCAGATCGAAGACATCGTGAATATCGTGGCTGATGAGGAAGATGCCGATGCCCTGCCGTTTCAGCTCCTTGACGAGATCGCCCACCTGCGCCGTTTCCTGCGGCCCGAGTGCGGCCGTCGGCTCGTCCATGATGAGGATGCGGGCATCGAAGAGAATGGCGCGGGCAATGGCGACGGACTGTCGCTGGCCGCCGGACAACGCCTTCACCGGCTCCTTGAACCGCCGGAAATTCGGGTTGAGACGCCCCATCACCTCGCGGGCCGAGGCTTCCATGGCGACATCGTCAAGCGTGCCCCATTTCGTCTTCAGCTCACGACCGAGGTAAAGATTGGCGGCCGCATCGACATTGTCGGCCACGGCCAGCGTCTGGTAGATGGTCTCGATACCGTATTTCTTGGCATCGCGGGGATTGCGGATATCCGCATCCTCGCCGTTGATGAGAATATCGCCGCCATCGCGCCGATAGGCGCCGGAGAGGATTTTGATCAGGGTCGATTTGCCCGCGCCATTATGGCCGAGAAGGGCAACCACCTCACCGGGGAAAAGATCGACAGAGGCGTTTTCCACCGCATGGATACCGCCGAAGGAAATGGAAATATTGCGCATTTCCACGAGGGGCGTGACTTGGTCCGTCATAGGAGTTCTCCTCGGTTCTTACTTGGCGCGGGCGCGGTAGATGGTGTCGAGCCAGACGGCGACGACCAGAACCACACCAACGACGATGCGCTGGAAGGGCGTATCGATGCCCACCAGCACCATGCCGGATTGCAGCGATTGCATGACGAGCGCGCCGAGCATCGCGCCCGCTATGGTTCCGACACCGCCGGCAAGCGAAGTGCCGCCGATGACGGCCGCCGCAATGGTATAGAGCTCGTCGAGCTCGCCCTGGGCATTGGTGGCGGCATTGAGGCGGGCGGTCGAGATGGCCGCGGCGATGGCGCACAGAACGCCCATCAGCGTGAAGATCTTCACCGTGACCCAGCGGGTCTTGATGCCGGCAAGTTCCGCCGCTTCCGGGTTGCCGCCGATGGCGAAGACATAACGCCCGAAGCGCAGCCTTGTGGCGATGAAGGTCATGACCGCACCCACGGCAAGCGCCATCAGCACCGGAATGGCAATGCCGTGAGAAATGAACAGACCGCCTTCAGGCCAGGCGATGCCATTGGCATCGGCATAGTTGCGGGCAATGTTGACCGGCCAGGGATAGCTGTTCACTACCGCCACGAAACCAATAACGATGAGGCAGCCGAGCGCCACCAGAAAATACTCCGCCCAGACCGGCCGCAGCGGAAAGCCGAAACGGCGGCGCTGGTGGCGGGAATTGAGAATGGCCGCAACGATGGCGACACAAGCGACGACGGCTGCGATCCAGCTCCAGGTCGCGCCGATCGAACCGCTGGTGCCGCCGCCCATCAGGCGAAAGGTGGAATCCATCGGCGCCACGGTGCGGCCGCTGGTGATGAACCAGGTGCCGCCGCGCCAGACCAGCAGGCCGCCGAGCGTAACGATGAAGGACGGCACGTTCAGGAAGGCGATGATGGAGCCCTGCAGCATGCCGATGGCACCGCCAACGAGAATGCCGACCAGAAGCGTGACGATCCATGTCGCCCAATGTTCGAAGCCGAGGATCTGCGGCAGGATTTCCGCCTGCATGACACCCATGATCATGCCGGAAAAACCGAGGATCGACCCGACCGAAAGGTCGATATTGCGGGTGACGATGACGAGCACCATGCCGGTTGCCATGACAGCCACGGAGGCGGTCTGCACGGAGAGGTTCCAGAGGTTTCTCGGCGTCAGGAACAGGCCGCCGGACAGGATATGAAATCCGATCCAGATCAGAAGAAGCGCGCCGACCATGCCGAGCAGGCGGGTATCCAGCTCCGTGGCGTTAATGAAACGGGCTATCGAGCCTGTTTTTTCCGTCTTTTGCGACGCTGTAGTATTGGACTGGGTCATATCGGCCATGAACTGCCGGTGCTCCTCACATCTTAGAGCGTTTTCGCTTTTCCCTGAAACGCGAAAACGCTCCAAATCTTTGTTCTGACGCATTTCCGAAGGGAAAACCGGGCTCCACTCTTCCTGGAAATGCTCTAAAGGCGCTGCGCCATGAGCCATGGCGCAGCGCCCGAACCGGGACCTATTCGATCAATCGCAGGCTTTGACCGTTTTAGCCTTCACGCCCTGGCAGGCCGTTTCCTTCTTGATCCAGCCGGCGTCGATGACGACGTTCAGATTGTCCTTCGTGATGGCGATAGGCTTGAGGAAGACCGACTGCATCTTCACTTTTTTCGGACCGCCTTCAAAGGTAGAGACACCCTTGATCTCGGTCATCTTCTTGCCGCCGGCCAGTTCCAGCGCGATGCCGGCTGCTTCCTTGCCGAGTTCACGGCTGTCCTTCCAGACCGACACCGTCTGCGTGCCGAGCGCGACACGGTTGAGCGCGGCGAAATCGGCATCCTGACCGGAAACGGGAACCGAACCTGCAAGGCCCTGCGCGGCGAGAGCGGCGATGGCGCCACCGGCCGTGCCGTCATTCGAGGCGACGACCGCATCGACCTTGTTGTTATTCTTGGTCAGGAACTGTTCCATGTTCTTCTGGGCATTTTCCGGCTTCCAGCCATCGGTATAGGCTTCGCCGACATTCTTGATCTTGCCGCCGTCAATGGCCGCCTTCAGCACTTCCTGCTGACCCGCGAACAGGAAGTCCGCATTCGGATCAGAAGAGGAGCCCTTGATGAAGACGTAATTGCCTTCCGGCTTCACCTTGAAGACTTCGGCAGCCTGCAGACGGCCAACTTCCTTGTTGTCGAAGGTGATGTAGAAGGCGTTCTGGTTTTCGATCAGGCGGTCGTAACCGACGACCGGAATACCTTCGGCAACGGCCTTTTCAACGGCCGGGCCAATCGCGTCGCTGTCCTGCGCCAGGATGATCAGCGCGTTTGCGCCCTGGGAAATCAGCGATTCCACGTCGGTCAGCTGCTTTGCGGCCGATGATTGCGCGTCGGCGGAAATATATTTCGCACCGGCCTTGTCGAGCGCCGCCTTGATGGCCGCCTCATCCGTTTTCCAGCGCTCTTCCTGGAAGTTCGACCAGGAAACGCCGACGACGAGATCAGCGGCCATGGCGGCAGTGTGCAGGGAAACGAGTACGGCCGTACCCGCCAGAAGCTTGGCAAATGAATTCATGATGTCCTCCCGGTAAGGGCGAAACCTGCACCTCCATGCAGAAAAACGCCCGGAAAAAAGCTGCCGGTCTCTGTGGTTTCACAATTTTCTCGACAGTCGAGAAAATTAATGTCAGAGATTCCTAATGCTGTCAACAACGGCCGCGGGCAGCATCCGGGTGTCTTGATCTTGTCTGTGGCATGCGCCATCAGACAGGGGAGCACGACAGGAAAAAGCCGTTCAGGGAGCAGGCCCCAGCCCATGTCCGCCATTGCAAGTACGGAACTGGTGCGCCAGAAAAACAGCCTGTCTGTGATGGCGGCCCTGCGCCTGCATGGCAGCCTTTCCCATACCGAGATGTCGTCCTTCACCGGGCTTGCCTCCGCCACCGTTTCCGCCATCACCATGGAACTGGAACGCGCCGGCCTCATTTTGCGCAAAGAGCAGCTTGCCGCTGCCGGACGTGGACGGCCGCGCATTCTTTTTGGGCCGCGCGGCGCCTATTGCCACGTCGCCATCATCATCATTTCGTCCGACAGCGTGCAATATTCGCTGGTCGACTACGCCGGCAAGCTGGTGGACCGCTTTACCGAACAAAGGATCGCGGCTGAAAAAGGCAGGTTCGGACAATCGATTCTGACCGGGCTGGCACGGCTTGCGGACCGCTCGCGCATCGACCGTTACGATATTCTTCAGGTATCGATCAGCAGCAAGGGGCTCGTGGATGCCGCAACGGCAACCCTCGTCTGGTCACCCGTGCTCGGCAATGAAAGGATCGATTTCCAGCAATTGGTTTCCGGGGACGGCCGTATCCGCGTGACGCTGAACAACGAAACCCTGCTTGCCGCAAAAGCCGTCTGGATGAGGGAGCAGGCGAAGGAACGCCCGGCGCCGGAGGCGCTTGTTACCCTTTCGCTCGGCCACAGCATCGGTCTCGGCATTGCCCGCACGGGCATGGAAGGAGCGATCGAGGTCAGCGCTCCCAATTTCGGTCACATGCTGCATCTCGCCGATGGCGCGCTGTGCCGCTGCGGCACAAGAGGCTGTATCGAGGCCTATTCCGGGTTTTATGCGATCCTGCGCTCCGCTTTCGAAGCGCCGCCGCAGGCCGAACCGGCGAAATTCGTCCCTGTTGCCGAGGTGGACAAGATTGCCGCGTCAGCCCGTGCCGGCGCGCGCATGGCGCGTTTTGCCTTCCGCACCGCCGGGCTTGCTCTCGGCAATGGTCTTTCGCGCCTGTTCAGCCTGCATGGCCATATGCCGGTTTTCATCACCGGCCCCGGCACACGCTATTTCGATCTTCTGGAAAGCGGCCTTCACGACGGCCTTGCACAATCGCAGGCAGTACGTTTCGGCGGCATGCCAAAAATCGGCATTGCGCCCGACGAACCGGAGCTGGTGTTTGAAGGGCATATGGAGCACGCGCTTTCGGCCGCCGACGACTACATCCTGAGCGCCGACGGCCCTGAGAGAGCGGGGAGGAGTGCCGGGAACTGATGGCTCCGCCGGCGGATGCTCAGGCGCGCTCCGCCACGGCTTCAGCCTTTTCCTCGCCACCCGTCAGTGTTGCCACGAATGCATCCAGACCGGCGGCCTCGTCCCTGCTCAGGCGCAGACCCTGTTTCGTGCGTCGCCAGAGAATGTCCTCGGCCGCGCAGGCCCATTCATGCTCGATCAGCCAGCGCACCTCGCATTCATAGAGCGTGCCGCCGAAATGCCGGCCGAGGCCGGAAACATCGGTGGCGCTGCCCAACAGTTCCACTGCCTTGGTACCGTAGTTCCTGACAAGCCGCTCGGCATGACGGCCATCGAGGAAGGGATAACGGGAGACAAGCGCCTGCACCTGCGCCTCATATCTTTGAGCGCCGAAATCGCCGCCGGGGAGATGCGAGCCCGCCGTCCACGGCTTGCCCTTTTCGCCAATCGCTGCACCGATCTTTTCCAGCGCATGTTCCGCCAGCCGCCGATAGGTGGTGAGCTTGCCGCCGAAAATATTGAGGAGTGGTGCTTTCCCCTCGCCCTCTTCAACCTTCAGCACATAATCGCGCGTCGCCTCCTGCGCTTTCGAAGCGCCGTCATCGAAGAGGGGCCGCACGCCGGAATAGGTCCAGACGATATCTTCCGGCCGAACCGGCTCACTGAAATATTCGCTGGCCGCGTTGCAGAGATAGGAAATTTCATCTTCGGAGATGCGAACCCTGGCCGGATCACCCTCGTAATCGCGGTCCGTGGTGCCGATCAGTGTGAAATCGCGCTCATAGGGAATGGCGAAGATGATGCGGTTATCAGGGTTCTGGAAGAAATAGGCGCGCGGGTCGGAAAACCTCCTGCGCACGATGATATGGCTGCCCTGAACGAGCCGGACATTATGCACGTCGTTGCGGCCGAAGACGCCGGAAAGCACATTGTCCACCCAGGGGCCGGCGGCATTGACCAGCATACGCGCCTTGTGCGTGGCCGCGCGTCCGTTTTTTTCATCCAGCGTCTCGATGAGCCACAAGCCGCCTTCGCGCCGTGCGGAAACGACCCGCGTGCGGTTCATGATCGTCGCGCCGCGATCCGCCGCGTCGCGCGCGTTGAGAACCACAAAACGGGCGTCATCCACCCAGCCGTCGGAATATTCGAAGGCCCTGGCGAAAGCCGGCTTCAGCGGCTTGCCCGCCGGGTCCTTGCGAAGATCGAGCGTGCGGGTCGCCGGCAGAAGCTTGCGGCCGCCGAGATTGTCATAAAGAAACAGGCCGAGCCGCACCATCCAGGCCGGGCGCACGCCGCCTTTCTGGATGGGCAGGACGAAACGCATGGGCCAGATGACATGCGGGGCCATGGCCCAGAGGATTTCCCGCTCCATCAGCGCTTCGCGCACCAAACGAAACTCGTAATGTTCAAGGTAACGCAGGCCACCATGAATGAGCTTGGTGGCGGCGGAAGAGGTGCCCGAAGCGAAATCGCCCTTTTCCGCAAGCGCTACGGAATAGCCTCTACCCACGGCATCGCGGGCAATGCCGCAGCCATTGATGCCGCCACCGATGACAAAAAGATCGAAAATATTCTCGCCGGACATAGAGCCTCCACGACAGCGTCGGGGAATCGCGTCCCCATCGTTGAAAGACAATTGCCATAAAAACGAAAACAAAACGAATGTCAAAAGAAAACAAACGAAACACGTTCTGGCAAAGGTGAACGGCCGCTGCGCGCCGTCCACCGTATGGCCAGCCTCTTACGGGGTCTGTGTTTCAGCCATGTGTCGGGAAAACTTGCTCAAGCTCATAGAGCACGCCGCCCATATCCTTCGGATGCAGGAAAAGAACGGGATTGCCATGCGCGCCGATCTTCGGCTCGCCATTACCCAGAATTCGAACGCCTTTTTTGACGAGATCGTCGCGCGCCGCGAGAATGTCAGGCACTTCGAAGCAGAGATGATGCGTGCCGCCGCCCGGATTTCTTTCTAGAAAAGCGGCAATCGGCGAATTTTCGCCGAGCGGATAAAGAAGTTCGATCTTGGTATTGTCAGCCTGAATGAAAACCACCGTCACGCCGTGTTCCGGCAGGGATTGCGGTTCCGACACCTCTGCGCCCAACAGCCTGTAGCGCGCTACGGCGGCATTAAGATCGGGCACCGCGATGGCGACGTGATTCAATCTTCCGAACATGGCCGTCTTCCCCTCACGCGTTGCGCCTGACGCCTTCGAGCAGGTCGAGGACCTTGTTGGCGGCATCCATGACATTGGTGCCGGGGCCGAAAATCGCCGAGACACCGTGGTCGAGCAGAAACTGATAATCCTGCCGTGGAATGACGCCGCCAACAACGACGATAATGTCTTCCGCGCCCTTCTGTTTCAGCGCCTCGACCAGCTGCGGCGCAAGCGTCTTGTGACCGGCGGCGAGCGACGACATGCCGACCACATGCACCCTGTTCTGAACGGCGAGATCAGCCGCTTCAACGGGTGTCTGAAACAGGGGGCCGGCCAGCACATCAAAACCGATATCGCCGAAGGCGGAGGCGATGACCTTCGCACCGCGATCATGCCCGTCCTGCCCGAGTTTGGCGACCATGATGCGCGGCTTGGTGCCGATCCTCTCAGCCACACCGGAAAGCCGGGCGGCAAGCGTGGCAAGTTCCGGCTCGTCCTTATAGGCCTCGCCGTAAATATCGCTCACCACCTCCGGCACGGCGGCATGGTCGCCGAAGGCCGCACGCAGCGCATCGGAAATCTCTCCCACCGTGGCGCGGGCTCGGGCGGCAACAACGGCGGCTTCGAGAATATTGCCCTTGCCGCTGCGGGCGATCTGGGAAAGTGCTGCCAAAGCGGCGGTCACGTCCTTGCCATCGCGGCGGCGGCGCGTTTCTTCGATGCGGCGGATTTGCGCGGCGCGAACGGCGGCGTTGTCGATATCGAGAACATCGATATCCTCTTCATTTTCGAGACGATAACGGTTGACGCCAACGATAACCTCTTCGCCCTTGTCCACCGCCGCCTGCCGGCGTGTCGCCGCCTCCTCGATCAATCGTTTTGGCAGGCCTTCCGCCACGGCCTTCGTCATGCCGCCGAGCGCCTCGACCTCCTCGATCAGCGCCCAGGCCTTCTCTGCCAGTTCATCCGTCAGGCTTTCGACATAATAGGAGCCGGCCAGCGGATCGACCACCTTGGTAACGCCGGTTTCGTGCTGAAGGATAAGCTGGGTATTGCGGGCAATGCGGGCGGAAAACTCCGTCGGCAGGGCAATCGCCTCATCGAAGGAATTGGTATGCAGCGACTGCGTGCCGCCGAGCACGGCGGACATGGCCTCAAAGGCAGTGCGGACGATGTTGTTATAGGGGTCCTGTTCCTGCAGCGAGACGCCCGACGTCTGGCAATGGGTGCGCAGCATCAGCGACGAGGCCTTTTGCGGCTTGAACTCTTCCATGATGCGCGACCAGAGCAGGCGCGCGGCGCGCAGCTTGGCCGCCTCCATGAAGAAATTCATGCCGATGGCGAAAAAGAACGACAGGCGACCGGCGAAATCATCGACATTCAGCCCCTTGGCCAGCGCCGCCCGCACATATTCGCGGCCATCCGCCAGCGTGAAGGCCAGTTCCTGCACCAGCGTCGCGCCCGCTTCCTGCATGTGATAGCCGGAAATGGAGATGGAATTGAATTTCGGCATCTCCTTTGCCGTATATTCGATGATGTCGGCAATGATCCGCATCGAGGGCTCCGGCGGATAGATATAGGTATTGCGGACCATGAACTCCTTGAGGATATCGTTCTGAATTGTGCCGGAAAGGGCGGCGCGGGGCACGCCCTGTTCTTCCCCCGCAACGATAAAACTGGCGAGCACCGGAATGACCGCGCCATTCATGGTCATCGACACCGAGACTTTTTCGAGCGGAATGCCATCGAACAGGATTTTCATGTCCTCGACGCTGTCGATCGCCACGCCGGCCTTGCCGACATCGCCCTCTACACGCGGATGATCGCTGTCATAACCGCGATGGGTGGCAAGATCGAAGGCAACGGAAACACCCTGCTGGCCGGCGGCGAGCGCCTTGCGGTAAAAGGCGTTCGAGGCTTCGGCCGTGGAAAAACCGGCATATTGGCGGATGGTCCAGGGCCGGCCGGCATACATGGTGGCACGCGGGCCGCGCGTGAATGGCACAAAGCCCGGCAGGCTGTCCAGATGGGAAATCTTTTGAAGATCGTCAGCGGTATAGAGCGGCTTGACCTCGATGCCTTCGGGCGTGTGCCAGACGAGCGTTTCCGGTGAGCGCTTCAGCTCCTTTTCGGCAAGCTGCAGCCAATCCCGCACCGTTTTTTCACCCGACATGCATCTCTCCCCTTCTGCATTTCATTTTAGCACTGTGGCGGGTGATCGTGACGAAAATCGAACGATCCGCCCGCAGGTCCGACCCCGTAAACCGCTCCGGCCCACATGCGTTCCGGAAAAACGGCAGCGGCCTTCACTCAAATTCGAGGATGACTTCATCCACCGCGAGGCTGTCGCCCGGTTTTGCCGCCACTCTGGCAACGCGGCCGCGTTTTTCCGCACGCAGAATGTTTTCCATCTTCATGGCCTCCACCGTCGCCAGCGCCTGCCCGGCCTCCACCTCATCGCCCTCACCCACCGAAATACCGGTGATGACGCCCGGCATGGGGCAGAGCAGCAGTTTCGATGTATCCGGCGGCAGTTTTTCCGGCATCAGCAGCGCCAGTTCCGCCACACGCGGGCTGCGCACATGGGCACGAATATCCATGCCGCGCCAGCGCAGGCGGATCGCAGCACCTGCAAGATCGACCTTGGCGGCAATAACCTCACCCGCGACCGTGAACAGGCCAAGGCTCTGGCCGGGAAGCCAGCCGGTATCGACGGTGAGCGCTGCCCCGTCTTCAAAACGGACCGCCGTGCCATCCGTGCCGGTTTCAATGGCGACCCTGTGGCGGGATGCGCCTGATGACACCACCCAGTCCTGACCGACAATGCGGCGGTGATTGCCGATCGTGCCGGAAATTTCGACCGCGCGGCTCTGCAGCCGCTGATGGATGATGGCGGCGATGGCGGAAAGCTGGCGCGCCGTGGCCTCATCCGGTTCCACGCCGGAAAATCCTTCCGGAAATTCTTCCGCGATAAAACCCGTCGTCAGGCGGCCAGCGCGGAAACGCTCATGCTGCATGACAGCCGACAGGAAGGGTAGATTGTGACCGATGCCCTCCACCTCAAAACGGTCCAGCGCCTGCCCCATGGCATCGATGGCGGTTTCACGATCCTTGCCTAGAGCGCACAGCTTGGCGATCATCGGATCGTAATACATCGAGATTTCGCCGCCTTCGAAGACGCCGGTATCGTTGCGGATGACCGTTCCGTTCTCCTGCGCACCTTCCTGCGGCGGGCGATATCGCGTCAGCCTGCCAATGGAGGGCAGGAAGTTGCGATAGGGGTCTTCGGCATAAAGCCGGCTCTCGATGGCCCAGCCGTTCAGCTTCACATCCGCCTGCCCGAAGGAGAGCTTTTCGCCTGATGCCACACGGATCATCTGCTCAACCAGATCGATGCCAGTGACGAGTTCCGTTACCGGATGCTCCACCTGCAGGCGGGTGTTCATTTCCAGAAAGTAGAAATTCCTCTCGCCATCGACGATGAACTCCACCGTGCCGGCCGAATGGTAACCGACCGCTCTCGCCAGCGCCACGGCCTGCTCGCCCATGGCTTTGCGGGTCGCTTCGTCCAGAAAGGGCGACGGCGCTTCCTCGATGACCTTCTGGTTACGGCGCTGGATCGAGCATTCGCGCTCACCCAGATAAAGTGTGTTGCCGTGCTTATCACCTAGCACCTGAATTTCAATGTGACGCGGCTGGGTGACGAATTTTTCGATGAAGATGCGGTCATCGCCAAAGGAGGATTTCGCCTCGTTTTTCGAGGACTGAAAACCCTCGCGCGCCTCGGCATCGTTGAAAGCGATGCGCATGCCCTTGCCGCCGCCGCCGGCCGACGCCTTGATCATAACGGGATAACCGATCTGCGATGCGATCCTCACCGCCTCATCCGCATCCTCGATCAGCCCCATATGGCCGGGAACGGTGGAAACGCCCGCTTCCGCGGCCAGTTTCTTGGAGGTGATCTTGTCACCCATGGCCTTGATGGCGCCAACAGGCGGGCCGATGAAGACGACGCCCGCCTTTTCCAGCGCCTCGGCAAAGGCTGCATTTTCCGACAGGAAACCGTAGCCGGGATGGACAGCATCCGCCCCGGCCTTCGCGATTGCCTCAAGAATCCTGTCGATGACGATATAGGACTGCGATGAGGGGGCAGGGCCGATATGAACGGCCTCATCCGCTTGCCTTACATGCAGCGCATTGGCATCCGCATCCGAATAGACCGCGACAGTGGCGATGCCCATCTTCTTCGCGGTCTTGATGACACGGCAGGCGATCTCGCCGCGATTGGCGATGAGGATTTTCGAAATCATCGAGCTGCCACCTCAGAAGGAATACCGCGAATGCCAATCAGCATGCCTCTGACGCTAATATCCTCACCTATATCGGGCCAATAGATGCCAAGGGGAGTTAACTCAAAATTGGCGCGCTGTCTCGCAGTGGCACTTAAAAGTCTAGGGTACCAAGCAAGCGGCGAACTCAGTTTCACACCATTGCTCAATTCAATCTCTAAATGTGTATTGGTACACCATGCCGCATTGGGATTTAAACAATCATCGCTAGGGAGATTAGTTGTATTCATTTTATCGCCGGGGACACTACGCCAGTGTTCGCGAACAAAGACTTCTTTCACTATCTCTTGAGGAGAAAGCTTCTCTCGGCGCTGCAATTCCTCTTCGGATACCGCTGCACCCCTTAAACCCCAATGACCGTGCCCCATTTTTTGAAACAGATCATCCGCCCTATGATTAAGAGAATCACTAGAGTGATCCTCGATGGTGCGGCGCACCGTGGCTTTCCATTCGATAGTTAGTTCTCGGGCAGTGGTTCTTAAAAGATATTCATAGAGATCAGCATATCTGGCCGCTCCACCGAGAGCCTCAAACGCAGCCTTAATTTCTTCCACCCATCGCATGACAACCTCCTAGAGCAGCGCTTTTATGCCTTCTGTCTTGCAAATACGCCCCCTCTGGGCATTGACTCAAATCTCGAAGAAATTCTCGAAAGACTCGGGGAAATTCTGCCGCGCAACGCGCTCATCGATCACCAGCATCGCCTGATAGGAAAGCGGATCGAAATTCTTCTCCGCCGGTACGACCTCACGGCCGAAGAGCAGGTTGAGGCGGGCGGCGTCGAGATTGCCACGCTCGAAGGGCTCGGCACCGAAATGGTGCCAGAGCGAGTGCAGAAAGGCGGCATCGATGCGATGCTCCTTGGTGTCGTTGCGCGCCCGGCGGGGTATCATCTTGATAGGTGTTACCCCTTTGGGGTTGGCGCGGCGGATGGTGAACTGGACGCCCGTGCTCGGCATGCCGGAGGGAAATCCCTTGTGTTTGGTCATTTCGGGCAGGTTCGCCATCTTTTGTCCTTCCAGAACATTTCCATTAAAAGCTGCCTTGCTTTTACGTCCGGAAATGCGCCAATTCAAATAGTTAGAGCGCTTTTGGCGCTCTAATCTTTTCTTACGCCTTGCCGATCTTGTCCTGCGTCTTCGTCTCGAAGTCGGAGGCGTCGTGGCGTTCATGCAATTGTTCGGACGGATCGCCCGAGGTCTTGTTGACGATCACGCCACGCTTGACTGCCGGGCGTTCGCCGATTTCGAGCGTCCAGCGCATGACGTTCTTGTAACCGTCCGCCTCAAGGAACGCACCGGCATCGCCATAGGCCTGACCGAGCGCGATCTTGCCGTACCACGGCCAGACGGCCATGTCGGCGATCGTATATTGATCACCCGCCAGATAGCGGTTCTCGGCCAGATGCCGATCCAGCACGTCGAGCTGGCGTTTGACTTCCATGGCGTAGCGGTCGATGGCGTATTTGATCTTCACCGGCGCATAGGCATAAAAATGCCCGAAACCGCCGCCGAGGAAAGGGGCGGAACCCATCTGCCAGAACAGCCAGTTCAGCGCCTGCGTGCGGGCATTGCCCTCCTTCGGCAGGAAGGCGCCGAATTTTTCCGCGAGATAAACGAGGATCGAGCCGCTTTCGAAAACGCGCGTCGGCTCAGGCGTCGAGTGATCCATCAGCGCCGGGATTTTGGAATTCGGATTGACGCCGACGAAACCTGAACCGAACTGGTCGCCTTCACCGATCTTGATCAGCCAGGCATCATAATCTGCGCCCTTGTGGCCGGCGGCCAGCAGTTCTTCCAGCATGATGGTGACCTTCTGGCCATTCGGCGTGGCCAGCGAATAAAGCTGCAGCGGATGCTTGCCGACCGGCAGTTCCTTCTCATGGGTGGGACCGGCAATCGGGCGGTTGATACTGGCGAACTGGCCGCCATTGCCCTTGTCCCAGGTCCAGACCTTGGGCACTTCATATCCGGCGGGGAAATTATCTGCGGAGAAATTCTCGGCCATAAAAATCTGTCCTTGTGCGTTTCGGGAGGACATCCGGACATCCGGGCGCCTGAACAAACATATAGTAAGGTGGCCGAAGCATTTTTCCAGTCTCAGAGCGGAATAGTGTCGTGTTTCTTCCAGCGGGTTTCCACGCTCTTGTTACGCAGCGACGCGAAGGCGCGGGCGATGCGGCGGCGCGAGGAATGCGGCATGATGACCTCATCGATGAAACCGCGTTCCGCCGCCACAAAGGGGTTGGCGAAACGCTCTTCATATTCCTTCGTACGCGCGGCGATCTTTTCCGGATCGGAAAGCTCGGAACGATAGAGGATTTCCGCCGCACCCTTCGCGCCCATCACGGCAATTTCCGCCGTCGGCCAGGCATAATTCACATCTGCGCCGATATGTTTGGACGCCATCACGTCATAAGCGCCGCCATAGGCCTTGCGGGTGATCAGCGTCACCATCGGCACCGTCGCTTCCGAATAGGCGAAGAGAAGTTTCGCGCCGTGCTTGATGACGCCGCCATATTCCTGTGCGGTGCCGGGCAGGAAACCCGGCACATCCACCAGCGTCAGCAGCGGAATGTTGAAGGCATCGCAAAAGCGCACGAAACGCGCCGCCTTGCGCGAACTGTCGATATCGAGGCAGCCGGCCAGCACCATCGGCTGGTTGGCGACAACCCCCACCGTCTGGCCTTCGAGACGGATGAAGCCGGTGATGATGTTGCGGGCAAAGGCCTCCTGCAGCTCAAAGAAATCGCCTTCATCGGCCAGCGCGTGGATCAGTTCCTTCATGTCATAGGGCTTGTTGGAACTATCAGGGATCAGCGTATCGAGCCGCGCTTCCAGCCGGGCCGGATCGTCGTGGAACGGGCGCACCGGCGGCTTTTCGCGATTGTTGAGCGGCAGGAAATCGAACAGCAGCCGCACATGTTCCAGCGTCTCGATATCGTTTTCATAAGCGCCGTCGGCGACGGAGGATTTCTTCGTGTGGGTGGAGGCTCCGCCCAGTTCCTCAGCCGTAACGATTTCGTTAGTCACGGTTTTGACCACATCCGGCCCGGTCACGAACATGTAGGAGGTATCGCGCACCATGAAGATGAAATCGGTCATAGCAGGCGAATAAACCGCACCGCCCGCACAGGGCCCCATGATGACGGAAATCTGCGGCACGACGCCGGAGGCGATGACATTGCGCTTGAACACATCGGCATAACCGCCAAGCGACGCCACGCCCTCCTGAATACGCGCGCCGCCGCTGTCGTTGAGGCCGATCACCGGCGCCCCGTTGCGCACCGCCATATCCATGATTTTGCAGATTTTCTGGGCATGGGTTTCCGAGAGCGAACCGCCGAGCACGGTGAAATCCTGCGAAAACACATAGACCTGCCGGCCATTGATGGTGCCCCAGCCGGTAACGACGCCGTCGCCCGCCACCTTCTGCTCCGCCATGCCGAAATCCACCGCACGGTGGGTGACGTACATGTCGTATTCTTCAAAGGAACCTTCATCCAGGAGCACATCGATACGCTCGCGCGCCGTCAGCTTGCCCTTGCCATGCTGCGCTTCGATGCGCTTAACGCCGCCGCCGAGCCGCGCTTCGTCGCGGCGCGTCTGCAATTGCTCCAGAATGCTGGGCATGTTTCCTCCATGCGTTTCCCCAAAATCAATAGCTTAGAAAACATTCGCCTAGAAGCCTTGATCGTGCGCGTATGCGTGCCATAAATATTTGCAATGTTTAATTTTGCAAAGTTGCAACATGGCGACGGAAAAACTCTTCATCGGCCGCAAGGTTCGCGGCCTTCGCGAAAACGCCCGCGCCACGCAGGCGCAATTTGCTGAACGGCTTGGCATTTCCGCGAGCTACCTGAACCAGATCGAGAATAACCAGCGCCCGGTTTCGGCGAGCGTTCTGGTGACCCTGGTGGAAAAATTCCAGCTCGATATGGCGGAACTGGCGACCGGTGAAAGCGACCGGCTGGTTTCCGCCGTGCGCGAGGCGCTGAAAGACCCGCTGTTCCTGAATTACGAGCCGGGGCTTCAGGAGTTGAAGCTGATTGCCCAGAACGCGCCGGGTTTTGCCCATGCCCTCCTGCGCGCCCATCAGGCCTATCGCCAGAACAGCGAGCAGCTGGTGCAGCTGGATGACCGGCTGGGCCGCGGCACCGCGCAGGTGGAAAGAACCCCCTATGAGGAGGTGCGCGACTTCTTCCACTTCGTCGACAATTACGTTGCCGAGATCGATCTTCTGGCCGAGGAGCTGGCGGAAGAACTGGAGATAGAAGGCGGCGAGACATACGGCATTCTGGCGGCGCATCTGAAGAGCCGTTACGGCATCCATATCACCCGAACCGAGGCGGCGGGCGGTCTGATCCGGCACTTCGATCCTGCCAGCAAGACGCTCGCCCTCAGTTCCTACATGGCCGCGCCGACCCGCTGTTTTCAGCTTGCATTGCAGATCGCCCAGCTTCACGCCAGCGCAACGGTGGACAGAGTGCTGGCCGGTGCCGGTTTCCGCAATGCGGAAGCCGCGGAAATCTGTCGTATCGGGCTGCACAATTATTTCGCCGCAGCCCTTATCCTGCCCTATGGCCGCTTTCACCGGGCGGCGCAGGAACTGCGCCACGACCTCGAACTTCTGGCCGTTCGTTTCGGCGCGAGCCTTGAGCAGGTGGCCCACCGGCTGAGCACCTTGCAGCGGCCGGGCATGAAGGGCGTGCCGATCTTTTTCGCCAAAATCGACCGCGCTGGCAACATCACCAAACGCCACAGCGCCACGCGGCTGCAATTTGCCCGTTTCGGCGCGGCCTGTCCGCTGTGGAATATCCATCAGGCCTTCGAAAGCTCCGACAGGATCGTGAGGCAGCTCGCCGAAACGCCTGACGGCGTACGCTATCTTTCCATCGCCACGCAGATCGAAAAGGCCGGCGCCGGTTTCAACACGGAGAGACCGCGTTATGCCATCGCGCTCGGCTGTGAAATTTCCCATGCGCAGAATTTCGTTTATGCCGATACGCTCGATCTCGGCAATGCGGCCTCCTTCAAACCGATCGGCATTTCCTGTCGGGTCTGCGAGAGGGTGGATTGCGTGCAGCGCGCCGTGCCGCCGCTGAAACGCAAGCTGCATTTCGACCATCTTTCGCGCGGAGCGCTGCCCTACAGTATCGCCGATTTTTGACCCCGCTCAGGGCAGCGGCACCATGGCGCGCCGCATGATATTGGCATAATAGCCCCAGAAAAGCCGGGCGGCCACGGAGCGCCATGGCGACCAGAGCGCCGCGCGTTCCGCCAGCCATTTCGCTTCCGGCCTGACCTCCAGGGCAAGCGCATGAGCCACCGCCGATCTCAGCGCCACATCGCCGACGGGAAAAATATCCGGATGCCCGCCGCAGAACATCAGATAGACCTCCGCCGTCCACGGGCCGATACCGCGAAGCGCAACCAGCTCGGAAAGGGCCGCGCGCCCCTCCTTGCGCACCACGCCGTCAAGATCGATCTGCCCTTCCGTGACGGCGCGCGCCAGCCCTTCCAGCGTCGTCGCCTTGGCGCGCGAAAGACCGAAAGTGGCACGCGATTCCTCCGGGACGCCGAGATAATTTTCCGCCGTGACCACGCCGCCGGTGCCGGCAAGGATACGCGCCCATATGGCATTGGCGCTGGCGCGCGACACCATCTGCGAAACGACGATATGGGCAAGGCCGGAAAAGCCGGGCTCATGAATGCGCAGTTCCAGCGGACCGGCTTTTTCGATGACGAGGCCGAGAGCCGGATCGAGTTGGGCGAGATGCTCCAGCCCTTCGCTGATGTCATCCATCCCGGTAATGATTTTCATGTCCGTCATTCCATATGCCGCCAGCCGCTGGCGGGGTGCTTTAAAACATGGCAGAAGAAACCATGCCTTCGCCTCTCCGTCAAAAACCGGTTTACCGTTTTGCGCCAAGCCCCAATGGCCTGCTGCATCTCGGCCACGCGCTTTCCGCCTTCCTGAACCACGATATGGCGCGAGACAATGACGGCCGCTTTCTGCTGCGTATCGAGGATATCGACCAGACGCGCTGCACACCGGAGCTGGAACAGGCGATCTATGACGATCTTGGCTGGCTGGGTCTCGACTGGGAGAAACCGGTGCGGCGGCAATCGGAGCATTTCGATGAATACCGCATGGCGTTGGACAGGCTGATCGAGGCAGGGCTCGTTTACCCTGCCTTTTTGAGCCGTGGAGAAACCAAGGCAATCGTTCGTATTTTCGAGGCGGAGGGAGGGCTCTGGCCGCGCGATCCCGATGGCGCGCCGCTTTACCCGGCCATCGACCGGAAGAGGCCAAAGGCGGAGCGGGATGCGCTGCTCGCCTCCGGCCGCCCGCACGCCTGGCGGCTCGACATGGAAAAAGCAATCCGCGCCGCCGGCATCCCTCTGTTCTGGGAAGAGAGTGGCGATGGTAAGTCGGGGCAGATCGAAGCCCTGCCCGCGCTTTGGGGCGATGTGGTACTGTCGCGTTCCGACGCGCCTTCGAGCTATCATCTTTCCGTTGTGGTGGATGATGCGCTGCAGGGCATAACCCACGTGGTACGCGGTATGGATCTCTACCACGCCACCGCCATTCACCGGCTGCTGCAGCACCTGCTGGACCTGCCGCAACCGGCTTACCACCATCACCGGCTGATCTTGGGCGCGGACGGACGCAAGCTCTCGAAAAGCGAAGGCAGCACCGGGCTTTCCGCGCTTCGTTCGGAAGGTGAAGCGCCCTCAGATATCCGCCGGCTTGTCGGGCTCCTCTAGAACCTGCTCGCGACGCGCGCTGTTGCCGCCGATATTGCGGCGGATGATCTGCCGGACCTTGTATTTCATCAGGGCGGCATTCATCTCAGCCCCCAGCATGAAGATGACGCCGACCATATAAAGAAACACCAGTACCACCATCACCGAGGCGAGACCGGCATAGGTCGCGGCATAATTGGCGAAGGTGGAGAGGTAATAGGCGAATATGGCCGCACCGATGACCCAGAAGATCATCGTCAGCAGAATACCGGGCCAGACATCCCAGATGCGGCGCTTGCCGGCCGGAAGCCACAGATGCGCCGCCACCAACCCCGCCGTCAGAACCACGATGGTGCCGTAAAGACCGAGGCTGGAGACGGTGTTCAGAACATCCGTCAGCCAGGGAAACTTCTCCTCCGCAAAGGACATGGCGACCGGCACCGCGACAAGCACGATACTGATGCCGGTGAAGACCACAACGGCGATCAGCACGTAAAGCAGGCTGAGCAGACGGGTGACATACCACCAGCGCGTTTCCGTGACTCGATAGGCGCGGTTCAGCGAAATACGCAGCGCTTCCACACCATTGGACGCAAAATAGGCGGCCGCCAGCACCGAAATCGTCAGCAGCCCGCCGCGCGGAATGGTCAGCACCTGCTGCACCTGCGCCGCGAGCGGCCCGGCAATCGCTTCCGGCCAGGTGTCGAAAATCAGATGCACCGCCGTTTCGGAAAACTGATCCGCTCCCAGAAAACCGGCGAGAGCCGTGCCGAAGATCAGGAACGGAAACAGGGCCAGCAAAATGGACAGCGCCATATGGCTCGCCATCGCCCAGCCGTCATCCTCGGCGAAATGGGAATAGGCATCGAAGGCAACCTTGCCTGCCAGGCGCACTGCGGCAACCATGTCACCTCCATTCATCGGCATTTCATTTGTAACTTCGAGCCGAATATGGGAAATCAGCTTCGCTTTGTACAGCGCGCAAGGTCGGCTTTCGGTTCCGTCACCGAGAAGGATTTTGCGCAATGCGATTTTCACGGACCGGTCAACCGGGCCAGAGCAATAGTCGGTTTCCCGGAGCGGCATATGTCTGAAAAGCCCGTCATCATCATCACAGGCTGCTCCTCGGGCATCGGCGCCCATTGCGCCGGCGCCCTCCACCGCGACGGTTGGCGGGTCTTCGCCACCGTGCGGCGCATCGTTGATATGGCCGCGCTGGAAAATCAGGGCATCGAAACACTGATCATGGACTATACCAAGCCGGAAACCATCGCCGCCCTGGTGGAGACGGTGGCAACGCGCACGGGAGGCCGTATCGACGCGCTCTTCAACAATGGCGCCTATGGCCAGCCGGGAGCGGTGGAAGATCTGCCTGTCGAAGCGCTGCGGGCGCAGTTCGAAACCAATGTCTTTGGCTGGCACGATCTGACACGGCAGGTCATTCCCTTCATGCGTGCCCGCGGCGCAGGCCGGATCGTGCATTGCTCCTCCATTCTCGGCCTCGTCCCCTATCGTTATCGCGGCGCCTATACCGCATCGAAATTCGCGATCGAGGGGCTGGGGGTGACGCTGCGGATGGAACTTCAGGGCAGCGGTATTCACGTGAGCCTGATAGAACCGGGGCCGATCACCTCTAAATTCACGGCGACCGCGCTTGCCCATATCAAGGGGAATATTGATCTCGAGAATTCTGCCCATGCGGCGGAATACAAACGGCAGCTGGCGCGGATGGACGGTTCCGGCCCTGTCAGCCGCCACAAGCTTGGCCCCGATGCCGTCTACGCCGTACTGAAACACGCCTTGACCGCACCAAGACCGAAGCCGCATTATCCCGTTACCGTTCCCGCCAAACAGGGGCTCCTGCTGAAACGGCTCTTGCCTGCCGGACTGTTCTATCGTCTGTTGCGCAGGTTCGATTGAGGAGGAATCACCCCGCATGTCCGGCTTCACCACCGTTCTCGCCCTTATTGTCATGGGCCTTGTCGTCATCGTGCTGATACGCGGCCTATTCAACATGCTGAAGGGGCAGGACGCCAACCGTTCCAACAAGCTGATGCAGCTTCGCCTTCTCCTGCAGGCCATCGCGATCGCGCTGATCATGCTCACCCTCTGGCTCACCGGCGGCGGCCGTTGACATGGTGAAGCTGAACAAAATCTACACCCGCACCGGCGACAAGGGCACGACGGCGCTGGTGTCCGGCCCGCGGCGCCTGAAGCACGATCTTCGCATCGAGGCCTATGGCACGGTGGACGAGACGAATTCGGCCATCGGCGTGGCGCGGCTTCACACAAGTGGCCTTGATAAGAAGCTGGATGAGATGCTGTTTCGCATCCAGAACGACCTCTTCGATCTGGGCGCCGATCTCGCCACGCCGGATAGCGGCGAACCACTCTCCTATGAACCGCTGCGTATCGTTGAAAGCCAGGTGACCCGGCTGGAAAACGAAATCGACGAACTCAACGCCACACTCGAACCGCTGACCTCTTTCGTGCTGCCGGGCGGCAGCGCCGCGGCGGCCAATCTGCACATGGCGCGCACCATCTGCCGCCGGGCGGAACGGCTGATGGTGGAACTTTCGGTCTCCGAAAACGAGATCGTGAGCGCGGCTGCCCTGAAATATGCCAACCGCCTGTCTGACTTCCTGTTCGTCGCCGCCCGTTTTGCCAATGATGCGGGCAAGGCCGACATATTGTGGATTCCCGGCAAGAACCGCTAAAGCGCGTCAATTGCGCAACCAAAGGGCATTCGATGTTCATACCGCTGCACGATGCGAATTCCCTCAAACACATCCGGCTGCAATATGTCACGATCGGCCTGATTGTGGTGAATGTGCTGGTCTGGTTGTTTACCGGTGTGCTTGCCAGCGACACGCAGGCCAATGCCGCCGCACTCGGCCTCGGCTTTATTCCTGCGGTGGTTTTCGATTACGCCTATCTCGAGCCGGCCCTGCAGGTGGTGCCAGACGATGTGACAGTGATCACCTACGCGTTTCTGCATCTGGATTTCTGGCATCTGGCCGGCAACATGCTGTTTCTCTGGGTTTTCGGTGACAATGTCGAAGATGCGCTCGGCCATTTCCGTTTCCTGATCTTTTACATCGCCTGCGCCATTGCCGGTGCGCTGTTACACGGTTTTGTCGCTCCCACTTCGGAAGGGCCGCTGATCGGCGCATCCGGTGCGGTTTCCGGCGTCGTCGCGGCCTATTTCCTGCTGCACCCAAAGGTGCGTGTCTGGGTGCTGGTCTTCATGCGCATTCCGCTTCCTCTGCCCGCCTTCATTCCGCTGGCGCTGTGGATCGGCCAGCAGTTTCTGATGCTGGCGCTCGGGCTGGAAGAGAACGTATCCTGGGGCGCGCATGTCGGTGGCATAGTAGCCGGCGCAATCATGGTGATTTTCATGCGCAGGCCCGATGTTCCGCTGTTTGACCGCACCATTGTTCCGCCCAAGGCGGCGCAGTTCAAGAATCCGTCGCAAACGGCAGGGTTGTCGCAAATCGAACGGGGCTATGACGGGAGCTGATGAGCCCATGGCGAAGAGATAACGTATTTACGTTAACGTCAACGTAAGATATGCCTTGCGTGCATGTGATAATGAACATTGCTCCGTTGTAATTGCGGGAAAAATGCTTATCCATGTCGCCAACCTGTTTTTGGAGGTCCGCGCGGTCTACTTATCTCGCGGACAGGAGTTTGAGGAAAGCCGCCGATGAAGATCCTTGTCCCCGTCAAACGAGTCGTCGATTACAACGTGAAGATCCGCGTGAAATCGGACGGTTCTGGCGTTGAGCTTGCCAATGTGAAGATGTCGATGAACCCGTTCGACGAAATCTCCGTGGAAGAGGCGCTGCGCCTGAAGGAAGCCGGCAAGGCCGAAGAGGTTGTGGTGGTCTCCATTGGCCCGGCCAAGGCGGAAGAAACGCTGCGCACCGCGCTCGCCATGGGCGCCGACCGCGCCATCCTGATCGAGACCGACGAGACGGTCGAGCCGCTGGCCGTCGCCAAGCTTCTGAAGGGCGTGGCGGAAGCCGAACAGCCCGGCCTCGTCATCGTCGGCAAGCAGGCGATCGACGACGATTCGAACCAGACCGGCCAGATGCTGGCAGCATTGCTCGGCTGGGGCCAGGGCACCTTCGCCTCCAAGGTCGAGCCTTCCGACGGCAAGGTCGCAGTCACCCGTGAAGTCGATGGCGGTTTGCAGACCGTTGAGCTGAAGCTCCCCGCCGTCGTCACCACCGATCTTCGTCTCAATGAGCCGCGTTATGCTTCGCTGCCGAACATCATGAAGGCGAAGAAGAAGCCGCTCGACAAAAAGGCTCCGGCCGATTTCGGTGTCGATGTTTCGCCGCGCCTGAAGGTATTGAAGACCGAGGAGCCGGCAGGCCGCAAGGCTGGCATCAAGGTCGGTTCGGTTGCCGAGCTGGTCGAAAAGCTCAAAGCCGACGGCGTCCTCTAAGGTTTCGGAAAAGGGAGATATTTTTATGGCCATTCTTCTTCTGGCAGAACACGACAACGCAACCCTTTCCGACCTGACGGGCAAGACGCTGACAGCGGCAACCCAGATCGGCGGCGACGTCCACATTCTGGTTGCCGGTTCCGGTGCCAAGGGTGCCGCCGACGCTGCCGCGAAACTCTCCGGCGTTTCCAAGGTGCTGCTCGCCGACGACGCATCCTATGCCAATGCGCTCGCCGAGCCGCTGGCGGCGCTGATCGTCTCGCTTGCCCCTTCTTATGACGTCATCATCGCGCCGGCGACCGCCTCCGCCAAGAACGTCACGCCGCGCGTTGCGGCCCTCCTCGACGTGGCCCAGGTCTCGGAAATCATCGAGGTCGTCAGCCCTGATACCTTCAAGCGCCCGATCTATGCCGGCAACGCCATCCAGACGGTGCAGGCGACCGATGCGAAGAAGGTGATCACCGTGCGTCCGACCGCCTTTGCGGCCGCAGCCGAAGGCGGCTCGGCAGCAGTTGAAACCATTGGCGCTGCCGCAAACCCCGGCCTTTCCAGCTTCGTTTCCGACGCGCTGGCCTCGTCCGACCGTCCGGAACTGACATCGGCCAAGATCATCATCTCGGGCGGCCGTGCACTCGGTTCGTCGGAAAAGTTCAAGGAAGTCATCCTTCCCGTCGCCGACAAGCTGGGTGCAGCCGTCGGCGCCAGCCGTGCGGCCGTCGATGCGGGCTATGCGCCGAACGACTGGCAGGTTGGCCAGACCGGCAAGGTGGTTGCGCCGCAGCTTTACATCGCCGCCGGTATTTCCGGCGCCATCCAGCACCTGGCCGGCATGAAGGACTCGAAGGTCATCGTCGCCATCAACAAGGACGAGGAGGCGCCGATCTTCCAGGTCGCCGATTATGGCCTCGTCGCAGATCTGTTCGTGGCGCTGCCGGAACTCGAAAAGGCGCTGTGATTTTCAACAGCTATCGGGGGCGGTGCGTTTTTTAAACGCACCGCCTTCTCTTTTGCGGCGATATGCGTAACATCGCCGACCAGAACGCAGATGAAATCCCCAAGAGGAGACCAGCATATGACCGCCCCCTTTAAGAATATCGGTGTCATCGGAGCCGGTCAGATGGGTTGCGGCATCGCGCATGTTTCCGCCTTGGCGGGTTACAAGGTTCATATTTACGACCTTTCCAAGGACGGCATTGAAGCCGGTCTTGCCACGATCAATGGCAACCTCGCCCGCCAGGTTACCAACGGCAAACTTTCGGACGACGCCCGAAAAGAGGCGCTGGCGCTCATCAGCGGCTCGACGGATATCAACGACCTCGCACCGATGGATCTCGTCATCGAGGCGGCAACCGAAAACGAAGAGATCAAGCGCAAGATTTATGCGCAGGTCTGCCCCGTGCTGAAGCCCGAGGCGCTTTTGGCCACCAACACCTCGTCCCTCTCCATTACCCGCCTTGCATCCGCCACCGATCGCCCCGAACAATTCATGGGCATCCACTTCATGAATCCGGTGCCGGTGATGAAGCTGGTGGAACTGGTGCGCGGCATCGCCACCAATGAAAAGACCTTCGACGCGGCCAAGGATTATGTGCGGACGCTGGAAAAGGCGATCACCGTCGCCGAGGATTTCCCGGCCTTCATCGTCAACCGTATCCTGCTGCCGATGATCAACGAGGCGATCTATACGCTTTATGAGGGCGTCGGCTCGGTGGAGGCCATCGATACCGCCATGCGGCTCGGTGCCAACCACCCGATGGGACCGTTGCAGCTTGCCGATTTCATCGGTCTCGACACCTGTTTGTCGATCATGCAGGTGCTGCATGACGGCCTCTCCGACAGCAAATATCGCCCCTGCCCGCTGCTGGTCAAATATGTCGAGGCAGGCTGGCTCGGCCGCAAATCCGGCCGCGGCTTCTACGACTATCGCGGCGAGACGCCGGTTCCGACGCGCTAAAACCCAAGGGACACGTCTTGAAGGCCGCCGGATGAGGGAGGGAGCCCCCTCCCCTACGGATCAGCAAATTTATTTGGCCTTCATTGCCGACACCAGCGCCTTGGCATCTTCACTGTCCCAGGCGGCCGGGCCATTCATGGCGGCAAGCAGACAGCCGTTTTCGTCCAGAAGCATGGTCGCGGGCAGGCCGAAAGCGAGGCCTTCTTTTTTCAGCGTATTGAAGACGCCCATGGAACTGTCGCGGTAGAGCTTCAGCGCGTCGATCTTGTATTCGTCCATGAAGGCCTTCGGCTTTTCGTCCGCGCCAATGTCGATATTGACGGCCACCACCTCGAAATCATTGCCGCCCTTTTCATGTTCCAGAGCGTTCAGCGCCGGCATCTCTTCCCGGCAGGGTACGCACCATGTGGCCCAGAGGTTGAGCAGAACCGTCTTGCCCTTGAGATCGGCAAGCGTCATCTCCTGTGCCTCCGGCCCCTTGAAGGAAATCGGTATGACGCGCGGCCTGTCTGTGCCCGACATGGCCGCAACCTGCCCTTTCAGAAACGGCTTCAGCGAGGCAATGCGGTTTGCCGCGCCCTCACATAAACCGGCGTCAGTCACCGCTGCCCCTTGAACCGGGCTCTCAGACCCAATATGCCTGAACCAGACCGCGCCCGCGCCGCTTAAGACACCGGCAACGGCAGCAATTGCAACCAACTTGGCGGAAGGAAGCCTGAACGGCCTTTTTTCTGTCATCGAATACTCCAGGGCACTGCGAACATGGCTGACGGCACAGATCAGAAATCCTCCAACCAGATGTGGGGCGGGCGTTTCGCTTCCGGGCCGTCTGCCATCATGGAAGAGATAAATGCCTCCATCGGCTTCGACAAGAAGCTTTACGCCCAGGACATCCGCGGCTCTATGGCGCATGCCGCCATGCTGGCGGAAAAAGGCATTATTTCGCAGGAAGATAAAGACAAGATCACTCACGGCCTGAACACGATCCTGTCAGAGATCGAAGCCGGCACCTTCGAATTCTCGCGCAAGCTCGAAGACATTCACATGAACATCGAGGCGCGGCTTGCAACCCTCATCGGCACGGCCGCCGGCCGCCTGCACACCGCCCGCTCGCGCAACGACCAGGTGGCGCTCGATTTCCGCCTGTGGGTCAAGGAAGAACTGCAGAAGACCGAGGGTATGCTGACGGCCCTCATCGCCGCCTTCCTCGACCGCGCCGAAGAAAATGCCGATACCGTGATGCCGGGCTTCACCCATCTGCAGACGGCGCAGCCGGTGACCTTCGGCCATCATTGCATGGCCTATGTGGAAATGTTCGGCCGTGACCGCGCCCGCGTGCGCCACGCCATCGAGCATCTGGATGAAAGCCCGATCGGCGCAGCCGCACTCGCCGGCACCGGTTATCCCATCGACCGCCATATGACGGCCAAGGCGCTCGGTTTCCGCGAACCGACCCGCAACTCCATCGACACTGTCTCCGACCGCGATTTCGCGCTGGAATTCCTGTCGATCGCTTCCATCTGCGCCACGCATCTGTCGCGCCTCGCCGAAGAAATCGTCATCTGGTCGACGCCGCAATTCGGGTTCATCCGCCTCTCGGATGCCTTTTCCACCGGCTCATCGATCATGCCGCAGAAGAAGAACCCTGATGCCGCCGAGCTGGTGCGCGCCAAGACCGGCCGCATCAACGGCTCGCTGATCGCTCTTCTGACGGTCATGAAGGGCCTGCCGCTCGCCTATTCCAAGGACATGCAGGAAGACAAGGAACAGGTTTTCGACGCCGCCGAGAGCCTGGAACTGGCGATTGCCGCCATGACCGGCATGATCCGCGACCTTGAAGTGCGCAAGGACCGCATGCGCGCCGCCGCCGGTTCGGGTTATTCCACCGCCACCGATCTCGCCGACTGGCTGGTGCGCGAAGCGGGCCTGCCCTTCCGCGATGCCCACCATGTGACCGGCAATGCCGTGGCGCTGGCGGAGAAGAAGGGCTGCGACCTCGCCGATCTTTCGCTTGAGGAATTGCAGGCCATCCACCCCGGCATCACCAAGGGTGTTTTCGACGTTCTTTCGGTGGAAGCATCGGTTGCCAGCCGCACCAGCTTCGGCGGCACCGCACCTTCGGAGGTGAAGAAGCAGATCGCCTGGTGGCGCGGACGTAACTGATAAAATCGCGTTACGCTGCGATCACAAGAAACAGGGTGCACAAGCGCCCTGTTTTTCGTTATCAGAGAGGCACATATTTCCTTTGGACAGGCCCATGCTTTCAAAAACCGCGCGCAAACTTATCGTTCCCATCGGCATGACGCTCGCCGTCAGCCTTGTTCTCAGCGCCTGCGGGCGTAAGGGCGACATCGACCCGCCGAGCACGCCGGTCGAAATGCGCAACAAGCGCAATGCCGACGGAACGGAGACAAAGCCGGCGACGGCGGAACGGCCGTTCATTCTCGACAAGCTTCTCTGACGGATAAAAGCCTGTGAACCATTTTGGCTATATCGACGGCGTGCTGCACGCCGAAAACGTGCCCGTGCCTGAGATCGCCCAGGCGGTCAGCACGCCTTTCTACGTCTATTCGACCGCGACGCTGGAGCGCCATTATAAGGTGTTTTCCGGCGCCTTTGCGGATGTGGACGCCATGGTCTGTTACGCCATGAAGGCCAATTCCAACCAGGCAGTGCTGAAGACGCTGGCAAAGCTCGGCGCTGGCATCGACGTCGTCTCGGGCGGCGAATTGCGCCGCGCACTCGCAGCCGGCGTTCCGGCAAGCCGCATCATGTTTTCCGGCGTCGGCAAGACGGTGGCGGAAATGGATTACGCGCTGGAAGCCGGCATCTACTGTTTCAACATCGAATCCGAACCTGAACTGGAAGTCCTCAACCTGCGCGCCGTGAAAGTGGGCAAGCGGGCGCATGTCTCCTTCCGCATCAATCCGGATGTGGATGCGCGCACCCACGCCAAGATTTCCACCGGTAAGAAAGAGAACAAGTTCGGCATTTCCTATGAGCGCGCCCGCGCGGTCTATGCCCATGCCGCCACCCTGCCCGGCATCGAAGTCACCGGCATCGACATGCATATCGGCAGCCAGATCACCGAATTGCAGCCTTTCGAGGACGCCTTCCGGCTGCTGCGCGAACTTGTCGAGGCGCTACGCACCGACGGCCACACGATCAGCCATGTCGATATTGGCGGCGGCCTCGGCATTCCCTATCGCGAGGACAATAATCCGCCGCCGCTGCCGGATGCCTATGCCCATATCGTCAAGAACGAGCTGAAGAGCCTCAACTGCAAGATCGTCACCGAGCCGGGCCGCCTGATCGTCGGCAATGCCGGCATTCTGGTGACGGAAGTGATCTATGTGAAGGACGGCGGCGAAAAGACCTTCGTGATCGTCGACGGCGCGATGAACGACCTCATCCGCCCGACGCTTTACGAGGCCTATCATGGCATCCGTCCGGTGGTGCAGCCCGCCGCAGACGCGCCGCGCATCAAGGCCGATATCGTTGGACCTGTCTGCGAGACCGGCGATTATCTGGCGCTCGACCGGGAGATGGCCGCGCCGCAGCCGGGCGACCTGATCGCCGTCAGTTCCGCCGGTGCTTATGGCGCGGTGCAAGCCGGCACCTACAACTCGCGCCTGCTGGTGCCGGAAGTGCTGGTGAAGGATGACAAATTCCACGTCATTCGCCCGCGCGGCACCTATGAAGAGCTGATCGCGCTCGATTCCGTGCCCGCCTGGCTCGATTGATCTCGCCCGCATCACCGGTTGGTCGATCACAATCAAGCGAAGCTGCCTAAAAAATGGGGGTGAGGGCTTAGGTGCCCTCGTCTTCGCCACAAAGAATGTTATCCTTGCTCCGTGACATGAAACAGCTCGCCGTTCCGGGAATGGCGTTCGACGTGGCCAGAACCGGGAGAACGGATTGATGACCACAGCCGGAGAGGACAGGACAGGCAGAAAGCGCCCGACCGGCGCGTTCGCGCAGCGGCCGGACCTTGCCCGCCGGGTTGCCGCCAAGCGCTTCTTCGCTAAAATCGTACTGCTTTCGGAAAAAATTGCGCCGAAAACGCTGTGGCCGCTCTCCATCGCCGCCGTGTTTCTGGCGCTTGCCTGGTTCGGTCTCTACCGGCACATGCCGGATTTCCTGCGGCTCGGCGTTGTTTTCGTGCTGGTTTTCAGTTTCATCGCCACGCTTTTGCCAATCCTGCGGCTGAAATGGCCGACGGATAATGATGCATCCCGCCTGCTTGAAGATCGCAACGGTCTGGCGCACCAGCCGGTTGGCGTGCAGGAGGACGAACCGGCCTTCGATACGCCCTTTTCGCGAACGCTGTGGAAAGAACATCAGATCCGCATGGCGGAGCGCATCGCCGCGCTGAATGCCGGCCTGCCGAAACCCGATATCGCCCGTTATGACCGCCTCGCGCTGCGCGCCCTTCCCGCCCTTCTTCTGGCGGCCGCCTTCGGTTTTTCCTATTCCAACGGTGCGGGCACGATTGCCGATGCCTTCCGCAGCCGACCGGCCGTCGGTCCCCTCAATCCCGATATCCGTCTCGATGCCTGGGTCACGCCGCCATCCTATACCGGCCGCGCGCCGATTTTCCTGACCGGACGCGACGCAACCAACCGTGACGCGGTTTCCGTGCCGCAGTCCTCCAAGCTGACGATCCGCATGACCGGCGGCGATGGCGGCGAGGAAGTGACTTTCGAGCCTGAAATGGCAGGCGCGCTGCAAAAGCTTGCGCCGGAAGCGGCGCGTGCCGATAGCGCAAGCGGCGATATCGCCGTTCAAACGCCGGTTCGTTCGGCAGACCAGCCCGTCGCGCCGCGCACTTTCGCCATGGATGTTACCGAAAGCGGTATGATCACCGCCAATGGCGAACAATGGGTGTTCAACGTCATCCCCGACCAGCCGCCCAGCATCGCCTTCGACAATATGCCGCGCCGGGCCGTTAACGGCGCGCTGGAAATCGGCTTCACCGCCAAGGACGATTATGGGCTGAAGGAAGCTCACGCCATCATCGAGCCGATTGGCGTTGCGGAAGGTGCGACCGCGCTTTATCCGCCGCCGGAATTCAAGCTCGATCTGCCGCGACAGAATAATCGCGAGATCAAGGGCCTGACCAGCCGCAACCTGACCGAACATCCGATGGCGGGAAAACGCGTGCGCATCACGCTGGTGGCGACTGACGGCGCCGGCCAGACCGGCCGCAGCCCCGCGCATGAAATGGTGCTGCCGGGCCGCAACTTCTCCGAACCGCTGGCGGCCTCCATTGCCGAGCAGCGGCAGATTTTCTCGCTCGACACACGCCAGATGCCGAAGGCGATTGCCTATAACGAGGCGGTGGGCATGCGCCCCGAAGAGACCATTCCCAACACCACCCATTATCTCCTGCTGCAATCGGCGCAGACCCGCATGCGGCTCGCCTATAATGAGGAAATGCTGAAGGACACGGCCGATTATCTCTGGGAAATCGCGCTCGGCATTGAGGATGGCGACCTTTCGCAGGCCGAAAGACGCCTGCGCGATGCGCAGACTGCGCTTTCCGAAGCGCTTCAGCGCAATGCCTCCGACGAGGAAATCGCCAAGCTGATGCAGGAATTGCGGGAAGCCATGCAGCAATTCATGAGCGAGCTAGCGCAGCGCATGCAGAATGCGCCGCAAGCCAACATGAACAGCCAAGCACAAAACGTGCTGCGCCAGCGCGATCTGGAAAACATGATGAACCAGATCGAAAACCTCGCCCGTTCCGGCAATCGCGACGCGGCGCAGGAAATGCTCTCGCAGCTGCAGCGCATGATGAACAATCTACAGGCCGGCCGGCCGCAGCGTCAGGGTCAACAGGGGCAGCAGCAGAGCAGCAAGATGCGCCAGCAGATCGACAAGCTGGGCGAAATCCTGCAGCAGCAGCAAAAGCTGATGGACGAAACCTTCAAGCTCGATCAGGCGCTGCGCGACCGGATGCAGCGCGGTGACCCGCAGCAGGGCGACGACGAGCAGCAGATGGGTGAAAACGGCCAGCAACCGCAAGAGGGACAGCAGGGTCAACAAGGCGAAAATGGCCAGCAGGGCGGACAGCCAAGTGACCAGATGACCGCCGAACAATTGCGTGAAGCGCTGAAAAACCTGCGGGCGCAGCAGGATGCGCTCGGCAAGCAGCTCGGCGAATTGCAGCAGGGGCTACGCGATCTCGGCATGGAACCGGGCGAAAACTTCGGCAAGGCGCAGCAGGAAATGCAGGGCGCCGGCGAGGCGCTGGGCAAGGGCCAGGGCGAGCAGGCTGTCGAAGGTCAGGGCAATGCGCTCAATGCGCTGCGTCAGGGCGCGCAGGACATGATGGGCCAGATCATGCAGGCCATGCGCCAACAGGGCCAGCAGCCCGGACAGGGTCAGGAGGGCATGGCGGGCCAGGGCGGCCAGAACGGCCGCGACCCGCTCGGCCGTCCGCGCAGCACCACCGGCCCGGATTTCGGCGATCAGGTGAAGGTGCCTGATGAGATCGACGTGCAGCGCGCCCGCGAAATCCTCGAAGCCATCCGCGAAAAACTCGGCAACAATCCGCCCGGTGAAATCGAACGGCGGTATCTGGAGCGATTGCTGGACATACAGTGAGGGTTACGCACAGGCAATGCTGCGGCTCATTATGTCTTCAACGCCTGAACTTTTCCGTCATGCCGGACTTGATCCGGCATCCAGTCGACGCGCGTCTGCGCGGCGGAAAGAATCCTTTCAGCCCAAGGACTTGGGCTGGCTATATTCCGGCTCAAGGCCGGAATGACGGAAGGTGGGAATAGCGCAACGACGACTGCGGTGATGTCCGGCCAACAAAAAAGGCGGCCCGAAGGCCGCCCTTTAAATCTCTTCAATCTCGACACTCAGGCTGCAAGCGCCCGCGCTACAGCCTTGCGGATATCCGGAAGCGCAAAGGGTTTGGAAACCACATCGACGATCTTCTCCGCAAGATCGTCAGCCCGTTCTCGCTGCTCGGCATAACCCGTCATCAGCAGGATGCGCATGGCCGGGAAGCGTTCAGCGGCGCGGTGCGCCAGCTCGATGCCATCCATGACCGGCATGCGGATATCCGAAAGAAGAAGATCGAAACTGGTTTCCTGAAGCTTTTCCAGCCCCTGCTCGCCGTCTGCCGCCTCATGGGTCTCATGACCGTCGAGACGCAGCGCGCGGGCGACGAAAGCCCGCAATGCATCCTCGTCTTCGGTAATCAAAATCTTCGCCATCAATCATTGCTCCTGGGCATCATTTCCAGCCGTGAGCAACATCGCAGGCTCCTCTTTTCAAGAGGTAAACACCCAGCCTTTCGCTGGGTGGATGGTTAACGAGGCGTCTCCGCAATGTGCCATCCCGGCACGGCGAAAAAGCTCAGGCGTCGCCGGTCACGACGCCGACGAAAGGCAGTTCGCGGAAGGCATAAGCCACATCCATGCCGTAACCCACGACGAAATAGTCCGGACATTCGAAACCGACATAATCGGCCTCCAGATCTTCCTTGCGCTTGACCTTCTTGTCCAGCAGCACGGCGATGGTGACGTTGCGGGCGCCGCGTTCGTAAAGCAGTTCCTTGGCGAAACGCAAAGTGCGGCCGGATTCGAGAATATCGTCGATCAGGAGGACATCGCGGTCTTTCACATCGCTGTCGATATCCTTGACGATCCGCACCCCTTGCGAAACCGTGCCGGCGCCATAGCTCGACAGCGTGATGAATTCGACTTCGGGCGCAAGACCGCTGTCATGCAGCGCGCGGATAAGATCGGCCGCGAAAATGAACGATCCCTTGAGCACGGCAATGACCAGCAAATCCTTGGTCGGGCCGCTGGCGATGTGCCTGGCCATGTCGCGATTGCGCTCGGCGATCTGCTCGGCGGTGTAAAGCGGCTCGATATTTTTTCCACGGACGACGGGCATTCTTACTCCTGTGCTACGCCTTGCCGATTTTACCTTTCAGTAAAAATACAGGAGACGCGTTAGCACAGTCAGCGTTCGGACGCACCCGCCTCGACGAAGGAAAGCTTGATGTCAGGCATTTTTCCACCGGGATGGCGCAACTTTGCCGAAAAACCATGGCTGAAGCCAGGCTGCATCTGCCTGACCGGCGGCTCGATGACCATGCTGGCCAAGAGCTGTCCCTTGGCAATGAAGAGGTCGGCGCGAAGCGCGGGCACGTCCTCAACCGCTGTTCCGTTGTTTTCAACGATGCCGTTGATGAGCAGGACCTCCATGCCGCCCGCCTCCTGCGGGGTAACGGTGACATGGGAGATGGCAAGCGGGTTAACAGGCGCGGCAACAGCCGATTTTTCCGGCACGACGACCGACAGGCCGCCCGAGCAGATGAAAACAAAAATGGCGAGCCCCGCGACCAGCGCCGAATAGGCATCCGCAGACAGTCGCGACAATTTGCGATCCACCCAGCCGACGAATGCCAAACCGAGCACGCCCGCGGTGACGGGTGGTTTTTGCTTCTGCCGACGCGCCGCACCACGGTTGTCGTTTCCGGGCCGAGGCGAACGGTTTTCCTTGATGGTGACAAATTCCGCGTCTACCACATCGCGATCGGGATTTGCTGCGCGCGCCGAGCGGCGCACCGGCGTTTCCGGCATCAGGAGGTCGAAATCGAATGCCGCTTGCCGGCGAGATGAACGGAACATAGCCATAGAATTCCCCGGTCAGGTTTTCCGGCCCGCAAAACTGGGCATTGCAACGAATCCTGCCAAGTTTTAAATTTAAATGGTTAATGCTTCGCAAAAACGGCTCGCGCAGGCCACCGGATCCGGGTTAGACCCCGACATCCGAACCCCACGCGCCAGCGGCTTGCGAACCACCACGAAACGAAGAGACTGGAAGTCCGTTGATCCATTTCGAAAATGTCGGGTTGCGTTACGGCATGGGACCCGAGATCCTGAGGGACATGACCTTCGACATTCCCAAGGGCTCGTTCCAGTTTCTGACCGGCCCTTCTGGTGCCGGCAAGACCACGCTGCTCCGCCTGCTTTTGATGTCGCTGCAGCCGACCCGTGGCAATATCCGCATGTTCAACCGCGATGTGTCGCGCATTCCGCGCAGCGAGCTGCCGATGCTGCGCCGCCGCGTTGGCATCGTGTTTCAGGATTTCCGGCTGCTCGATCATCTGACGACCTATGAAAATGTCGCCCTGCCGCTGCGCGTGCGTGGCAAGGAAGAGAGCGCCTATCGCAACGACGTGATCGAGCTTTTGAAATGGGTCGGGCTCGGCGAGCGTATCAACGTGCTGCCGGCCATCCTCTCCGGCGGGGAAAAGCAGCGTGCCGCCATTGCCCGCGCGCTGATGGACCAGCCGGAAATATTGCTGGCCGACGAACCGACCGGCAATGTCGATCCGCCAATGGCCAAGCGCCTTCTCAACCTCTTTCTGGAACTCAACCGGCTGGGCACGGCCGTCGTCATCGCCACCCATGATTTTGGCCTGATGGACCAGATCGATGCGCGCCGGATGATCCTGACCGAAGGGCGGCTCGATATCTATGAATGAGATCAACCGCAAACCGTTGAAGCCTGAAGCGGCACAGCCGAAGCGCCCACCCATGCGCATCCGCCCCATGGCGCCCATCCTGCCGCCCTCCAACATTCAGGGCAATGCGCTGATGGTGGTCATCGCCATCATGGCCTTTCTTGCGTGCCTCACACTCGGTGCGGTCTCCATGGTGCGCGCCACCGCCGCCACCTGGCAGAGCCAGATTTCCCGCGAGATCACCATCCAGATCAAGCCCGAGGACGGGCTGGACATGACGGCGGCACTTAACAAGGCGCGCAATCTGGCGCTCACCTTCGTCGGCACGCGCGACGGTACGATCCTCGACGATGCCGCCACCTCACGCCTGCTGGAACCGTGGCTCGGCAGCGGTCTCGACCTTTCCGAACTGCCGATCCCACGCCTCGTCGTCATCACCATCGACGAAAACAACCCGCCCGATTTTCAGGCAATGCGCGACATGCTGAAGGCCGAACTTCCGCAGGCGTTTCTCGACGACCACCGCACATGGGTGGACAGGCTGGTCTCCATGGCCAGAACCACGGTCATGATCGGCGTCGGCGTTTTGATTCTCGTCTTCACCGCCATGGTGCTGACGGTGGTTTTTGCAACCCGCGGCGCACTTTCCGGCAACCGGCACATCGTCGAGGTCCTGCATTTCGTCGGTGCCGAAAGCAGCTTCGTGGCGCGGGAATTCCAGAAGCACTTCCTGAAAATCAGCCTCAAGGGGGCAGCGGCGGGCAGCGCGCTGGCGGCGACGGTTTTTCTTGCAGCCGGTTTCTGGCAGTCGAGCACTGTCGCCACACCGCAGAGCGATCAGGCAAGCGCGCTTTTCGGCTCTTTCTCGGTCGGTCTCGGCGGTTATATCGGCATCGCGACAACCATGATCATCATCGCGCTTCTCACCACCATCACGGCGCGCGTAACAGTTATTCGCACGATTGACGATATCGACCGGGTGCGTTCCGATCCGTCGAAAAGCGATGGTCTTGCGTCTTAAATGCCGGACCGGATTTCCCGAGTAAACTGAAACCGTTGCAAGCCGGATGTAACCTGCGGACGGTGGACAAAAATGCCTGTTCCTTGCCTTAATCGGCGAGTATTCAGGAGGAATGTTTGTGAGTCGGATGGACCAGGATCAGACAGGCACGCGACCGGCAAAAAAGAGCCTGCTGTCGCGGCGCGGTCGTTTGCGCCGTTTTATTCGTGGCCTCATCTTGCTTTGCGTCATCGCCCTCGGCGCTTTTTCCGGCGGCTTCCTGTGGTTTGCCGATTCCGTTGCCTCCATGCGCCCACCGGAAGGCGCGAAGGGCGACGCGATTATCGTTCTGACCGGTGGTTACCAGCGCATTGAACAGGCAGTCGGCCTGCTGCGCGACGGCGTGGGCAAGCGCCTGCTGATCTCCGGCGTCAACCCAGCGACCACCCGTTCGCAAATCCGCAAGATGACCCAGGGCTCTTCGGACATGTTTTCCTGCTGCGTGGATATGGGCTATAAGGCCATGGATACGATCGGCAACGCCAATGAGGCGGCAAGCTGGATACGCGATCACAACTATTCCGCCATCATCGTCGTCACCAACAATTACCATATGCATCGCAGCCTGCATGAATTGCGCAATGCCAGCCCGCAAACGGAGTTCATTCCTTATCCCGTCATCAGCGCGGACCTTGCCCGGACCAACTGGTTCTCCGAGCCGGATGTGGTCAGAACCATGCTTTATGAATATTTGAAGTTCGTAGCGGCGGCGGGACGCGACCTGACCGGCTTCGGCAAGGGTGACGGCCTGCGCAAGGCCTCTGCCGATCATTCCGCGATGAAGGCTGCGAGCACTTCGCCCTGAAAGGGGAGAGAAACGCGCTTGCTGCTTGGCCTTGTTTTCGTGTAGGCGTCTGGCATCGGCATCCGGCATCGAGGCGCTCAAAGTTTCGGAACGGCTGCATCCCGGGAAGGCTGTTGATGCTCAAGCTGCGCTCTTTTCTTTTCAATACGCTGTTTTATCTCAATCTCATTGTCCGCATGATCGTGCTGACGCCGATCTATTTCATCCTGCCACGCAAGATCGCCTTCGAAATTCCCAAGAACTGGGCGCGATCCAACCATTGGCTGATGAAAACCATCGTCGGCACCACCTTCGAGATCGAAGGGCTGGAAAACATTCCCGAGACCGGCTGCATCTTTGCGCCCAAACATCAGTCCTTCTGGGATACCTATGCGCTGCTGCCCAATCTGCCAGACCCCGTCTACATTCTGAAACGGGAGTTGATGTGGATTCCGCTGTTCGGCTGGTATGTGATGAAACAGCGCATGATCCCGGTCAACCGCGCCGCACGCGGCAAGGTGATGCTGAAGGTCATGGAGCGGGCGAAGGAGGAAATGGCAGCCGGCCGCGAGCTCATCATCTATCCCGAAGGCACACGCCGTCCACCTGGTGCCGAACCCGAATATCGTTATGGCATTGCCCGGCTTTACCGCGATCTGCAGGTTCCGGTCATTCCCGTCGCCATGCATCCCGGCCTCTTCTGGCCACGCCGCTCGACCATGCGCTATCCCGGCCATTTCAAGGTGCGTATCCTGCCGGCCATCGAGCCGGGGCTGGACCCCGACGTGTTTTTCAAGCGCCTGATCGACGTGACGGAAAAGGCGAGCGACGAGTTGCTGCTGGAAACCGCGCGCAACAACCCGCACCTGCCGCTGCCGCCGACCGCCATCAAGCGCATCGCCGAACTTCAGGGCAAGGATACAATCGCCGGCTGAGCCGCGAGCGTGCCGACATTGGCGGCAATGCTTTCCAGCAGCGAGTCGCGAATGCCCATATCCTGCAGATGCTGCACGGTATTGAAGACGTAGTCCGTATTCGGCCCGGACCGGCCCGATGCGGCCGCGACGATGACCGCCGCCTCGGTCACGCCCAGACCGCCAATATATTGCTCATGCGCGGGATCGGCCACATAGGTCACCGCGCTGCCGCGCCGGCCATCGGCAAAGGCAATTGCAACAACACGTTCCTTGTAGACATTCGTTATGAGTTCACGTTCACGCAGATAGGTCATGACGGGGTCGTAGTCTTTTCCCCTGACGCGGAAGGCGACGCCAAGGCAGGAACCGCCGCGCTCCAGCCCCAGCACGAGGCCCGGCTTTTCCTCCGTGCCGCGATAGACGCTGGAACTGATGCAGAGCGAGCGACGATAGCCATGCAGCCGCGCCTGCTGCCTCTCCTCAAAGGCGAAGCCGGGGTTCCACATCAACGAACCGTAGCCAAAGACCCAAAAATCGTCCATATCCCAAGCCAAATCAAAATTACCTGAAGTCTGTTCATCGGAGATCAATATGGCAGCGTCAAGCCAATCCGGCACCTCCAAAAAATTCCTCTGGCTTGGCATCGCCATTGTGCTGGTCATCGGACTTTACACGGCCGGGTGGTTTTATGCCGCCGACAGGCTGAAGCAGACGGTGCTGAACGCGATATCCCCCTCACAGGCCAGAAATGTCAGCGGTGAATGCGGCGATATCGCCTTCAAGGGTTATCCCTTCCGCATCGGCCTCTTCTGCTCGAAGGTGATGGTGGACGACAAGCAGAACGGCGTTTCCGCTTCCTTTGGCGAATTGCGCTCGGCAGCGCAGGTCTACAATCCCGGCCACATCATCTGGGAACTGGATTCGCCCGCGGAAATCCGCACCGCCCATGGCCTGACGGTTTCTGCCGCCTGGCAGAACATGCAATCGAGCATTGTCACCAAGCTGAAGGGCATCGATCGCACATCGCTCGTCATCGACGGACTGAAAGCGCAGGCCATTTCTTCCGTCACCGGCCAGACCATCGACTTCGATGCCGTAAAGACGGAAATGCACCTGCGCCAGAACGGCGCCGATCTCGACGGTGCAATCACGCTTACCGACTCGGCGACCGTCATCAAGGACTGGCCGCAGGTTCTTCCCCGCCTCGACGCCATCGTTGATGTCACACTTGCGGGCAAGGCGGGCATGGTCGACGGCAGCGACAGTTCCGGCCTGTACGGCGCAAGCGGCGAGCTTCGCCGGCTGGTGGCCGATATCGGCGAGGGCCGCACGATGCGCATCAGCGGCCCCTTCTCCTTCGACAATGAGGGTTATCTCTCCGGTCAGTTCAAGCTGGAGATCGAAAAACTCGGCGCCTGGTCGGACAATGCCAAGCAGGCGTTCCCACAGCTGCAATCCACCATCGACACGGCCCGCAAGCTGCTCGGCGCGCTTGCCGGCGGCGGCGACAGGGCGTCCGTCGATCTCGTGGTCGATCGCGGTCGCGCCACCGTCAGCGGTTTCATTCCGCTTGGCAAGATCCCGCCGATCTGAGCGGGTGCCCCATATTCAACGTCATCCTCGGGTTTGTCCCGAGGATCTGCAACCGATTGATTGTATCGACGTGTTTAGATCCTTGGGACAAGCCCAAGGATGACGAAGGAAAGAGTTGGTAATTTGCCAGCGAGTCCGATGGCCGGATCAAATCCGGCCATGACGGTACGTCAGAAGCGACTTACTTCTTCTGATCCAGAGCATGCCGTCCAAAGTCCGGCGCGTCGACGTCCTGACCGGCCTGGACGATGGAGCGGCGGATGGCGCGGGTGCGGGAAAACAGCTCGAACAGCTTGTCGCCTTCGCCCCAGCGGATTGCCCTTTGCAGGGAGGCGAGGTCCTCGGAAAAGCGCGCCAGCATTTCCAGGATGGCATCCTTGTTATGCAGGCAGACATCCCGCCACATAGTCGGATCGGAGGCCGCCAGACGGGTGAAATCGCGAAAACCGGAGGCCGAATATTTGATGACTTCCGATTCGGTCACCGTCTCCAGATCATCCGCCGTGCCGACGATGTTGTAGGCGATGATATGCGGCAGATGCGAGACGATCGCCAGAACCTTGTCGTGATGTTCGGCATCCATTTCATCCACGCGCGAACCAAGCGCCCGCCAGAAATCCTTCAGCTTCTCCAGCGCCTCGGCGTCCGTGCCGGGCAGCGGCGTGAAGATGCACCAGCGCTCGCGGAAGAGGCCGGCAAAACCGGCATCCGGGCCGGATTTTTCCGTACCCGCCAGCGGGTGGCCGGGAATGAAATGCACATTGTCAGGCATATGCGGCGCCATCTGCGCGATGACGGAGGCCTTGGTGGAGCCTACATCGGTAACGATGGCGCCGGGCTTCAGATGCGGCGCGATCTGCTGCGCGACGCTTTCCGAAGCCCCGACCGGCACCGAGACGATGACGAGATCGGCATCCTTCGCTGCCTCCGCCGCCGAGACCGTGTAATCCGTGCCGAGCGCCAGTTCCTCCGCCCGTTTCAGCGTGTCTTCGCTGCGGGTGGAAATCGTCACATGCCGGGCAAGTCCCAGTTCCCTGATATCGCGAGCAATCGACGAGCCGATCAGGCCGATGCCGATCAGCGCGATGCGGTCGAACATGATTTCACCCATCACGCCTGCCCCATAAACTCGCCAAGCGCCGCGATGACGCCGAGATTGGCTTCTTCCGACCCGACGGTCATACGCAAGGCATTGGGGAACCCGTAACCGCGTACCGCGCGCAGAATGTAACCGCGGCGGCTCAGGAACTCATCCGCATCCGCCGCACGCCTGCCGTCCTGATCCGGAAAATGGATGAGGATGAAATTGGTGACAGAGGGTGTGACGCTAAGGCCGAGACCGGTGAAGGCGGTCACCAGCTTTTCCATCCACAGGGCATTATGTGCCACGGCCTTTTCCACGAATGCCTGATCACGAATGGCAGCGGTGCCCGCCGCTATTGCCGGCGCACTCATGTTGAACGGTCCGCGAACACGGTTCAGCGCATCGATGATGGCGGCCGGAGCATACATCCAGCCGACGCGCAGCGCCGCAAGACCATAGACCTTCGAGAAGGTGCGGGTCATCACCACGTTGCGGTTACCGGAAACCAGTTCGAGACCAGCCTCGTAATCGTTCTTGCGCACATATTCGGCATAGGCCGCATCCAGCACCAGCACGACATGTTTCGGCAGACCGGCTTGAAGGCGACGGATTTCCGCAACAGGAACATAGGTGCCGGTGGGGTTGCCGGGATTGGCAACAAAAACCATCTTCGTCTTGGGCGTGACGGCGGCGAGGATCGCATCCACGTCCACCGCGCAGTCCTTTTCCTTCACCGTCACCGGGGTCGCGCCTGCGCCCATGATCTGGATCTTGTAGACGAGGAAACCGTGTTCGGTGATGATCGCCTCATCGCCTGCACCGAGATAGACATGGCAAAGCAGGCCCAGAAGCTCATCCGAACCGTTGCCGCACATGATGTTTGCGATGTTGAGACCATGCACATCGGCAATAGCCTGGCGCAGCGCGATGGCCTGACCGTCCGGATAGATTTCCAGATGGCTGGCAGCCGTGCCGAAGGCTTCAATCGCCTTCGGGCTCGGGCCGAGCGGTGTTTCGTTGGAGGAGAGCTTATAGACCTTCGCAACGCCGTCCACATGTTCCTTGCCGGGAACATAAGCGGCGATATCCAGGATACCCGGACGCGGAACAGGTTGGCTAAGCTCTGCACTCATTTGATCGACCTTTGGAAAAACGCCGGAGAACCCGGCAACAGCAATGCCGGAGGCATTAGACCGGAATGGGCGTTTTGTCGAGGGTCAGCGCGGCTTTCCGTGCTTTGCGGCGGTGCGGGTGGTGGGAACACCCTGCGGCGCGAGCACGGGTACAAAAACCCGGCGCGATGCGCGCTGGGTGACGGGCAATCCCTGATAGAGACGTTTCTGCGCCTCCACCACGATGACGCCCGAGAACAGGGGCCACAGCCTGCGGCCGGTGAGTTCGAGGTAACGACGGAATTTCAATACCGGGCGGCTGGTGGTCGGCGGAAAGAACAGCGCCTCGGCGGAAGCCCCCGGCGTGAAGTTGGTTTCACGCAGCAGCGCTGTCAGCTGGCCGCGCGAATAGGGCCGCCCCGAGCCGAAGGGCGTATGTTCCATGCGCGCCCAGACACCGCGCCGGTTCGGCACCACGATCACCAGACGTCCGCCGGGCGCTAGTACCCGCCACAGTTCCTTCAGGCTCTCGCGCGGATTTTCGGCAAATTCCAGCGCGTGCACCATCAGCACCCGGTCTATGGACGAATCGGGAAGCGGCAGTTCCTCGTCAAACACCAGCGCCGTGGAAGACAGCTCGCCAGCCGGCCAGTTCACCGCGCCCTGCCCCGCCGGCATGAAGGCGAAGGTGCGTTCGGTATCGTGGCGGAACCGGTCCAGAAACGGCACCGCATAACCGAGGCCGACCAGTCGCTCTTCCGGCAAAGGCGGCCAGAGCGTCGAAAGCGCCATGGTGATCGCCTGCTCGGCCGAGCGGCCAAGCGGGGAATGATAGAATTCGCGCAGATCGACGATATCAGTGTTCATGGGCGAGAATGTAGCATCAGGCGGTTGGACTTCAAGGCGTCTGCCCCTACATTGAAACCCAGGCGGATAAATGCGTCGGCTCCGGCCGGCAAATGGAGAGGATGAGATGAAACCTTTGGAAATAGACGTCTTTCTTTGCCGCAGCGACAATTTCGGGGTTCTGCTGCACGATCCCGAAAGCGGGGCGACCGCCGCCATCGACGCGCCGGAAGAAGGCCCGATCCTGCAGGCTCTCGATGGCCATGGCTGGAAACTCACGCATATCTTCACCACCCACCATCATCAGGACCACGTTGAGGCCAATCTGGCGCTGAAGGACAAGTTCGGCTGCGAAGTGCACGGGCCTTACGACGAGGCTATCGCGATCCCCGGTCTCGACCGCTCACAGGCAGATGGCGACGAGTTCGAATTTGCAGGACGCCGTGTTCAGGTCATTTCCACGCCCGGCCACACCGCAGGACACATCTGTTATTATCTTCCCGATGACGGGTTGCTGTTTGCCGCCGATACGCTGTTTGCCATGGGCTGCGGCCGGCTGTTCGAACGCCCGGCGGCGGATATGTGGCATTCCTTCCAGAAATTGATGGCGCTGCCCGATGACACAAAAGTCTATTTCGGCCACGAATATACACTCGCGAATGCCCGTTTCGCCCTCACCGTCGATCCCGACAATGCGGTTCTGAGCGAGCGTGCGGCACGCGTTGAAAAGGCGCGGCAGGCGAATGAATTCACCATTCCCACCACCATCGGGCTCGAAAAGCAGACCAATCCCTATATGCGGGTCGCCGATGCCGGTATCCGCCGGCATCTTGGCCTGGAGACCGCCGCTGACGCGGATGTTTTTGCGGAAATCCGCACGCGCAAGGACAATTTCTGATGGGCGCCGTTCTGTCTGCGGAAGCGATCATTCGCGAACTGGGTCTCGAGCCGCATCCCGAGGGCGGTTTTTATCACCAGACTTTTCGCGACAAGGCGGGCGGCGAACGCGGCCATTCAACGGCGATCTATTATCTTCTCGAAAAAGGCGTTCGCTCGCACTGGCATCGGGTCACCGATGCCGTTGAGGTCTGGCATTATTATGCGGGCGCACCCATCGCGTTGCATCTTTCGGACGACGGCCGGGAGGTGCAGACCTTCACGCTCGGTCCCGCCATTCTCGACGGCGAGCGCCCGCAGGTGATCGTGCCGGCCAATTGCTGGCAATCGGCGGAAAGCCTCGGCGATTTCACCCTCGTCGGCTGCACCGTCTCGCCGGGATTTGCCTTTTCGAGCTTCGTCATGGCCGAACCCGGCTGGTCGCCGGGGGATGCGCCCTGAACCTAGAGCAGTCGCCTGCGGAGTGAGTGAGTGCCCATTGTTTCTTCTCCCCGAGGGGGAGAAGTCCGCGGCAGCGGGATGAGGGGGCAAGGGTAGAGATATTCGGAGAGGGTGCCCCCTCATCCGACCCTTCGGGCCACCTTCTCCCCGAACGGGGAGAAGAAATACGCCGCAACCTCTGCTTTTCTTACGCCAACGTCAGCTTCGGTCAGCCGCCGTATTTCGTCGCCGTGATGTAGACCTGCCCCACCCGCGTCGGAATGATGGCGTAGACCGGCGCATAAACATCCATATTGTTCGACTTGGCGAACCAGATCTCCATTGAGATGGATTTCAGATATTCGATATCCTTGCGCCCCTGCCGGTAGCCCGACTTTGGCACGTACCGCGCCTTGCAAACGATCGCATCACCACTAAAACCGTTGGTCTTGAAGGGCTTGGTACCACTGGAACTCAAAACCAGATCGAGTCGCGATTCGCCGTCATAGATCGGCAGGCGGGTCGGGCAGATACGGCCGCCGGAGGGAATGATCAAACCGGAAATAGGGTCGAGAACCGAGCGCAGGTCGCGGTCCTTTACGTCAACCCAATTGTCCGGCCGGGCCTTCGGCTCGGGTTTTACCGTCGTCGATGTGACGTTGCCGTTGCGATAGACAACGTCATAGGTCCGTACCCGCTTGCCGTCCTTGTAGACCAGCGAATATTCGTTGGCCTGCAGTCGGTGGCCGCGCTTGGCGCCGGAAACAGTCGTCTTGCCGGAAATATCCTTGAGGATGCTGGCAAGGCCGGCGGCGCTGAAGGAACCGGAGATCGAATAATTCGGTCCATCCATGCGAGTCGAAAAACTCGCCCGGGCAATCGGCAAAATACCGAGATTGATGCTGTATTCGCTTGTGTGGCGCGCTTCGGCGGCGAGCGAGGGGGAAACGCCCGTTAACGCCATTGTCGCGGCCACGAAAATGCTTTTTCCTCTGGCAATCATTCTGATATCACCTTAAAAGAGGCGCGGAAGCGGCCTTATCTGGCGATGATATACGCCGACTTGTGGCAATAAAAAAGCGGACGACGGTTGAAAACGCCGGAATTTCCTTTCATTTGCTCGCGAGCGGCTTGACTGTTAAGTCTCGTCTGACTATAGAACCGCAACTTTCCAATCATGGCCAGTTGGATTGCCACCCCGGTTTTGCCGGTGGCGAGCCAGTGGTGAAACAGACGAAACGAAATAGGTGTACCCATGTCCCGTGTATGCGAATTGACCGGCAAGGGCGTCCAGACGGGCAACAACGTCAGCCACGCCAACAACAAGACCAAGCGCCGGTTCCTTCCGAACCTCTGCCAGGTCACGTTGATCTCCGATGCTCTCGGCCAGCGCTTCCGCCTGCGTGTTTCCGCAGCAGCTCTGCGCTCCGTTGAACACCGTGGCGGCCTCGATGCTTTCCTTCTGAAGTCCGGCGAAAACGAACTGAGCATGCGCGCTCGTCTCCTGCGCCGCCAGATCGCCAAGAAGACGGCCGAAGCTGCTTAATAGCGGTTTCGACATCATCGATATTCAGAGGGCTTGAATGGCTTTTGCCGCTCAAGCCTTTTGTTTGTTCTCGGTTGCATTGGATTTTCCGAAAACCGGTCAAGGCTTTTCGGTCCGATGTTTGGCTCTAACTGGTGGCATCACCCAGGATAAAAAAATGCCCTATCTGCGCTTTACGCTTATCTATGTCCTGCTGATGACACTGGTGGTCGTCGCGTCCAATATTCTGGTGCAATACCCGCTTTCCGGCTCGTTGTTCGGCGTCAATCTCGGCGACCTTCTGACCTGGGGCGCCTTCACCTATCCGATCGCCTTCCTCGTCACGGACCTGACCAATCGCCAGTTCGGCCCGTCCATCGCGCGCCGCGTCGTGCTTGCCGGCTTCGTCGTTGGTGTCACACTGTCCTTCTGGACATCGATCCCACGCATCGCGGTCGCCTCCGGCACCGCCTATCTGATCGGCCAGTTGCTGGATATTTCCGTTTTCAACCGCCTGCGCCGCCAGCGCTGGTGGCATGCGCCGCTTGCCGGCTCCATGCTGGGTTCGGTGCTGGATACGGCCCTGTTCTTCTCCATCGCCTTTGCCGCAAGCTTCTCTTTTGTCGGCCCCAACGATGCCTTCGCCATCGAAAACGCGCCCATCCTCGGCGTCTTCGCCATGGAAGCACCTCGCTGGATTTCCTGGGCGCTTGGCGATCTGTCGGTGAAGGTTCTCGTCGGCCTTGTCATGCTCCTGCCTTACGGTGCGCTGATGAACACGCTGAAGCCGATGCCTGGCGCCGTCAAATCGAGCCGCGTTTGAGGCCGGGCAAGCGTGGGTCAAATCACGCTTGCAAACCAGCCGTCAGCATTGCAGTCTGCGGTCCGTGGCACAGCACGGAGGCGGGTCGACATGCAGATCAAGGACGTTATTGACATCGTGGAGGCTGCCAGCGCCACGCTTTCAGGCTCAACCTTCAACGACGTCAATCTTTCCGGCACGGTCTTTGACAATGTCAATCTTTCCGGGGCGAGCTTCAATAATATCAACCTATCAGGTGCGTCGTTCACGGATAACAACATGTCCGGCTGGTCGATCGACGACGTCAATTTTTCCGGTCTGAAACTGAGCAACTCAAACCTGTCCGGTGCGCAGATAACGTCATGCCGAATGACCGGCATGAAGATCGACGGCATTGCCGTCGAGGACCTGATGGCTGCCTACAAGGCAGCACAGCAGCAGGCCTGATTCTACTCCACCAGCTTGAATTCCAGCATCAGGTTGCGCTGGAGGAACGAGTGATTGTCATCGGAAACGATGATGAGACGTGTGGAGCCATCCGGCCCCTTCACCACATCCATGCCTTCCATATTGTCGATCTGGTAGGCCATGCCCGCTTCCATGAGGATTTCGCCATCCACCACCGCGCCCGGCCTGATATCGGCACCACGGATGCGGCGGATGCGCATGCCCACACCTTCGGCGAAGTTGAAGCGGCGCTCAAGAAGCAGCAGGTCGCCATTGGGCAGGAAAGCGCCATCGGTCACATCGAATGAGGGGTGATGGGTAACGGCGAATGTGCCCTTCAAAGGGCCTTCCAATATGGCGGCGAGAAGATTGCCATCCGTATCGATGCTTTTTTCAGCCACCACCACAAGAGCCCCGGCAAGTGGCGAATCGGCCGGCGATACCGCCAAAGCCTCCATGCCGCCATTATGGCGCAACTCGTTATTGGGGATAAGATGCGGCAGGCGACCAAGCGGCTTTGCTGTTTCGAAGCCCGGATCGGGATAGATGTCGATCCTGTGCCGCTGCTCATAGCTGACAAACACCTTGCCGTCACGCAGCGCCAGCCCTTCGGCATCCACTTCCATCTTGCGGGTCGGTTCGCGGCCGCCAGCATCCAGCATGGCCGTAATGCGGACGTCCTCCAGCCCGGACAAAGCACCGGCCGCATCGCGCGTGACCCTGCCCGTCAGCCAGTGGCCGGTATCCAGCACGGAAACGAATTCCTCCCCGTCAGGGCGGAAGCGGATGGAGGACATAGCACCGAACAGCTTTTCCGGCGCGCTCATCACCATACCGCCAATGAATTCCAGCTTGCCGAAACGTTTTACGCTGGTGCCGACCTCGAAGCCGGACAGCTGGCGAACGCTCACCGGCACATCGATGGTGGAGGCGCCAATCGGAACAGGAACAAGCGACCCGACCGCCAGAGCTGTGGCAACAACCAGAGACTTGCAGGAGAAGGAAGCCCGGCTCCGCTTATCCCGCACGGCGAACCCTGCGGGACGAACCGGAAGCGCTGCTCGTATCCTCGAAGAGCGCCGCGAGCTGCTCGGTCATCGCGCCGGCCAGCTCGTCCGCATCCACGATGGTTACGGCACGACGATAATAACGCGTCACGTCGTGGCCGATACCGATTGCCAGCAATTCCACCGGCGAGCGCGTTTCAATCTGCTCGATAACCGCGCGCAGGTGCCGTTCCAGATAGTTACCCGGATTAACCGACAGGGTCGAATCGTCCACCGGCGCACCGTCGGAGATCATCATCATGATCTTGCGCTGCTCGGGGCGGCCGATCAGGCGGTTATGCGCCCACATCAGCGCCTCGCCGTCGATATTTTCCTTCAGCAGGCCTTCGCGCATCATCAGGCCGAGATTGCGCCGCGAACGCCGCCACGGAGCGTCCGCAGATTTGTAGATGATATGGCGCAGATCGTTGAGACGGCCGGGCGACGCAGGCTTGCCATTGGCAAGCCACTGTTCGCGCGACTGTCCGCCCTTCCAGGCCTTGGTGGTGAAGCCCAGAATTTCGACCTTCACGCCCGAGCGCTCCAGCGTGCGCGCCAGAATATCGGCGCAGGTGGCAGCCACGGTAATCGGACGGCCGCGCATCGAACCGGAATTGTCGATGACGAGCGAAACCACGGTATCACGGAACTTGGTGTCGCGTTCCTTTTTGAAGGAAAGCGGCTGCATCGGGTCGATAATGAGCCTGACGAGACGGGCCGGATCGAGATAGCCCTCTTCCAGATCGAAGTCCCAGGAACGGTTCTGCTGCGCCATCAAGCGGCGCTGCAGCCGGTTCGCCAGACGCCCGACGGCGCCCTGAAGGTGAGCGAGCTGCTTGTCGAGGAAAGCGCGCAGACGGTCCAGCTCGGCTTCGTCGCACAGTTCCTCGGCGTGGATTTCCTCGTCGAATTCCTGGGTGAAGATGCGGTAATCGACCTTCTCGTTGAAATCGTCGAAGGGGCTGTTGGGACGGCGGGTTTCGCCGGGCGTTTCGGAATCCTCGTCGAGATCGTCGGACATTTCCTCGTCCGACATCTCGGCGCCGTCCATCTCGCCTTCTTCCATTTCCTCCTGCGAGGCCTCGTTTTCATCGGCGGGGGTCGCGTCGGAGCCAGCCTCTTCCTCGACCTGTTCTTCTTCGGTCTCGTTGGTGCGCGGCTGGTCCTCGTTGGATTCCGCTTCCTGGCTGTCAGGCTCGTTATCCTCGTCGCCGAAATCCTCCGCCATCTGCATGGAGGTCAGCATCTTGCGCACCAGCCGCGAAAACGCCTTCTGGTCGGTGATGACGCTGGAGAGATCCTTGAGGTCGCCAGCCGCCTTGTCCTCGATGAAATCGCGCCACAGATCAACAACCTTGCCGGCGCTTTCCGGCGGTTTCTCACCCGTCAGCTTCTCGCGCACCAAAAGCGCAACGGCTTCTGCAAGCGGCGCATCATCCTTGTTGTTGATGCCGGCGAAATTGGCCTTGGCGTATTTTTCCGTATTCATGGCCTGGATATTGGAGGCCATACCCGGCATACGCAGCGCGCCGATGGATTCCACGCGAGCCTGTTCCACCGCATCGAAGATCAGCCGCGCTTCGGCGCCCTGCGGCGACATTACCGCATGGGTATCGGCATCATGGCAGGCAAGGCGCAGCGCCATGGAATCGCCGAGGCCACGCGTGATGGCAATTTCCTGTTGAGTGGGCTTCTTGGAAATTTCCGGCAGCCGCATGCGCTCGCCGGCAAGACCCGGCCGCTCATTGGCGAAGACGACCTCGACTTCGGCATCACCGGCAACGGATCGCACGCATCCGGCAATCGCCTGACGCAACGGTTCCGTATCGACCGCCGTACCCGGTTTCGCTCTGGAATTGTCGCCGCGCGCTGCCATTGTCTTTCCTGTCATTTGTCGGCGCCTGCGGCACGCGATCAGAAGATCGCGCGCCCCACCGGCGTCTTCAAGTCATGGGTGATCTTCCCCGGACGAGCCGGGGACTATCAGGCGCTGAGAACGATGTTCGCAGCGCTTTCCTTCAGCTCGACGCCGAAAGCCCGCTGATATTGCTCGGCCACAAGCGTGCGCTCCAGCTCGTCACACTTGTTGAGGAAGGTCACACGGAAGGCAAAGGCGAGATCGCCGAAGATTTCCGCATTTTCCGCCCAGGTGATGACGGTACGCGGGCTCATGACCGTGGAAAGATCGCCGTTGACGAAGGCCGAACGGGTCAGATCGGCAACACGCACCATCTTGGAGACGGTTTCGCGGCCCTTCGGATTATCGAGGCTCTTCACCTTGGCGGCAATGATGTTCACTTCCTGCTCATGCGGCAGGTAGTTCAGCGTGGTGACGATGGACCAGCGGTCCATCTGCGCCTGGTTGATCTGCTGCGTGCCGTGGTAAAGGCCGGTCGTATCACCGAGGCCGACCGTGTTGGCGGTCGCAAAAATGCGGAAGGCCGGGTGAGGACGGATGACGCGGCTCTGGTCGAGCAGGGTCAGGCGGCCGGACGATTCCAGCACGCGCTGGATGACGAACATCACGTCCGGGCGGCCGGCATCATATTCATCGAAGACGAGCGCGACATTGTGCTGGTAGGCCCAGGGCAGAATGCCGTCCTTGAATTCGGTAACCTGCTTGCCGTCCTTCAGAACGATGGCGTCCTTGCCGACGAGGTCGATACGGCTGACATGGCTGTCGAGGTTGACGCGCACGCAGGGCCAGTTCAGGCGGGCAGCCACCTGTTCGATATGGGTGGATTTACCCGTGCCGTGGAAACCGGAGACCATGACACGTCGGTTGTGAGCAAAACCGGCAAGGATCGCAAGCGTCGTGTCGCGATCGAAAAGATAGTCGGGATCAAGGTCAGGCACATAGGCGTCGCCCTGGGAATAGGCGGGAACCCGCAGATCCGTATCAATGCCGAAAACCTCCCGTACGGACACCGTCGTGTCGGGCAGGTTGGAAATATCAAGGTCGATTTTGCTCATCACGTCTCCAAGGCGGGCGGCAGCCACCCGGCCACATCATCAATCAGGCGGTAAACACGTAAGTTGGCTTAGCAGAAACCTGACTGCTTTAACAATTGATATGCTTGAACAACAGCCCGAAAACGTTCTTCCGAACCACGATCGCCACCATTAGCATCAGGATGGTGCTTTTTGACAAGCTCCTTATAGCGCCTTTTTATCTCTTCCTGCTTCGCACTGGCGGCAAGACCGAGCGTATCGAAGGCTTTCGCCTCCAGCGTCTTCAATTTGCGGTCCTGCTGCAGGCGCTGTCCGCCTGCCCTTGCACCACCCGCAAAGCCGCCGGCGAAGCCGAAGGGATCGCGAATGCGGGCATTACCGCTGGCCGTGCCGGATCGAAGTGTGGAGTGCAAAGGGCTGTCGCGCGCCGTCTTGTTGACGCCCACCGTCCAGGTGGGACGATGACCGGTGATCGCCTCTTTCTGATAACGGGCGATCTCGCCGTCGGACAGGCCCGAGAAATAATTATAGCCCTTGTTGTATTCCTTCACATGCTCAAAACAGAACAGGAAGAATTGCCCCTCGGCATTGCGGCCGACGGGTGCGCGGTGAACGCCCGGCTTGTCGCATCCGTCCCACTGGCAGGTGGGGGCCTGAACCTCAGGTTCCCTCTCCCTTTTCCGGCGCGTGCGGATGCGGTCGAAATATTTCGAATCCAGTTTCATGATGCCCTGATTATGGGGTGCGAAAAGCCGCACAACAAGAATTGACAAAACGGAATGTTACAGGCTTTTAGGTAGCCCCCTTCAAGACCAGCCAACGAGAATGGAGCCCGTCGCATGTCCCTGCGAGAACGCATAGAAACCAAGCTTCGGGAGAGCTTTTCACCGGAGCGCCTGAGGGTCGTCGATGAAAGCCAGATGCATGCGGGCCACCAGCCTGACATAACCGGCACGGGCGAGACGCATATGCGTGTTCAGATAGTGTCGGAAAGCTTTTCCGGCAAGTCTCGCGTCGAGCGCCACCGGGCGATCAACGCGCTTTTGAAGCCGGAACTCGATGCCGGCCTGCATGCGCTGGCGATAGAGGCGGCGGCGCCGGGGGAAGCGGTGCGGTTCTAGGCACGACTTCCCTTGTCTCGCGGGTTTACCCCGGATGCTTTTCCGACAGGAAGGACTGCACCTCGGACGCCGCAACATCATCCGCCACGAAGGACTGGCCGATGCCGTGGGTGAGGATGAAGGTGAGCTTACCGCCCTTGACCTTCTTGTCCTGCGCGATTGCCGTCATCAGCGTCTCGACCGGCGGCAACTCGCCGGGAATATCCTTCATCGTCGTCGGCAGGCCGACGGCCTTCAGATGCGCTTCAACGCGCGCGGCATCGTCCGGGCTTGCGAGGTTGAGGCGGGCGGAGAACTGGTGCGCCAGCACCATGCCGATGGCGACGCCTTCGCCATGCACCAGCCGCTTGCTATCGTAATTGGTCGCCGCCTCCAGCGCATGGCCGAATGTATGGCCGAGATTGAGGAGGGCACGCACGCCGTTTTCCTTCTCATCCGCCACCACCACATCGGCTTTCGCCTGGCAGCTCGTTGCAATCGCCTGAATGCGGGCGGGGCCGCCGGTGCGGATGTCATCCCAGTTCTTTTCCAGCCAGAAGAAGAAGTCCGGCTTGTCGATCAATCCGTATTTGACCACTTCGGCATAACCGGCGCGGAATTCACGCGGGCTCAGCGTATCGAGCACCGCCGTATCCGCCAGCACCAGATCGGGCTGGTGGAATACGCCGATGAGGTTCTTGCCATGGCGGCTGTTGATGCCGGTCTTGCCACCGACCGATGAGTCGACCTGCGCCAGAAGCGAAGTCGGTATCTGCACGAAGCGCACGCCCCGGCGCACAATACCGGCCGCAAAACCGGCGAGATCGCCGATCACGCCGCCGCCGAGCGCGATCACCGCATCGTTACGCTCCACCCTTGCTGCCAGAACCGCATCGCAGACGGTGACCAGATGTTCGAAGCTCTTGGTCTTCTCGCCGGCCGGCAGCGTCAGCGAGACGGCCTCGATGCCATCCGTCTGCAGCCCGTCCATCAGGCCTTCGAGGTAAAGCGGCGCGACATGTTCATCGGTGATGATGGCCGCGCGCCGGCCCTTCAGCCGCGCCGAAATCTCGCCGCCCGCCCGGCCGATCAGGCCCGGCCCGATCAGAATGTCATAGGCGCGCTCGCCGAGCGGCACATGGACGAGACGTTCATCGGCGTGGATTTCGGAAGGCGTCATGGGAATCAGTCTTTCTGTTCGATGCCGGCTATGGCGGCCAGCACTTCTGTCACGATGATTTCCTTGCGGACATCGCGGGATTCGATGGTCAGATCCGCTTCGGCATAGATCGGATAGCGCTTCTCCATCAGGGCCGCGAGCGTGGCCTTGGGGTTTTCGGTCTTGAGAAGCGGGCGGTGGTCACGCTTGTTGACCCTTTCCCAGAGCACCTCGAGATCGGCCTTCAGCCACAGTGAAATACCGCCGCGCGTGATGTGCCGGCGGGTATTGTCGTTGATGAAGGCGCCGCCTCCGGTGGAAATGACCTTGGGGCCGCCGCGCAGCAGCCGCTTGATGACCCGTGTTTCCAGCGCCCGGAATTCCTCCTCGCCATAAGTGGCGAAAAGTTCGGCTATCGTCATGCGCGAAACCCGCTCGATTTCGACATCCGTATCGATGAAGGAGACCTTGAGCTGCTGGGCGACCATGCGGCCTATCGCGGATTTTCCAGCCCCCATCAGCCCGACAAAGACGATGTTGCGCCGTCCGAGCTTTGCCCGCGCTTGTTCCCCGAGTGTGGCCGGGACGGATAAATTCGTTTCATTCATAAATTTGAAAGCCCGTTTGGCATGGATATCTGCAAATGTTTACGAAGCGTCAAGCCAAATTGCTGACTGAATTGCGTTGAATCACAATCAACGCCGCATGCGGCGCGGAGTAGACGTCGGCTTTTTGATCTTGCTGCCGCTATCGCCGCACCGCATATAAGTTTCGATCGCCACCTTCACGGAGCCGCCATGCCCACCCTCTTCCGCTTCACGATGATACTGGCGACCATTGCGGGGCTGGTCTATGGCGGCATGGTGCTGCTTGTCATGTTCGTTCAGCCGCGCGACCGCGAAGTGACGGTGCGCATTCCTTCCGAGCGGCTGAACCCACCGGCGGCTGAGCCGGCCAGACGCACCCCATGAACGCTCAGGCGGCAGGAGGGCGCGATGGCGCGCGGCTGGAAAGCTTTCTGGAAATGATGAGCGCCGAGCGCGGCGCCGCCACAAACACACTCTCTTCCTATGAGCACGATCTTTCCGATCTGCGCGAATTTCTCGGCCAGCGCGGCCAGTCTTTGACGGAAGCGGGCACCCCGGACCTTTCCGCTTATCTCACCCATCTTTCCGCTCAGGGCTTTGCCGCCACTTCACAGGCAAGACGCCTGTCCTCCATGCGGCAATTCTATCGTTTTCTCTATTCGGAAGGGCTGCGCAGCGACGATCCGACCGGCATCATCGACGCCCCGAAAAAAGGCCTCACCCTGCCGAAAACAATGAGCGTCGACGATGTGAACAGGCTTCTTGCCCTTGCCGCGCAGGAAGCCGCCACATCCGGTCCCGGCCAGCTTGCCCGCATCCGCATGCATCTGCTGCTCGAGCTTCTTTATGCCACCGGCATGCGTGTGAGCGAACTTGTCTCCCTGCCCGCCAAGGTGCTGCGTCAGGAAGGCCGCTTTCTGATGATCCGCGGCAAGGGCAACAAGGACCGCATGGTTCTTCTTTCCCGCGCCGCCATCGAGGCGATGGAAAAATACGAGACTGCCAGAAAGGCGCTCGCGCCGGAGAAAAGCAGGGCGGCCGCTACGCAGAAAAAACCGGAGACACAGGAGAGCCCGTGGCTGTTTCCTTCGAACAGCAAGGAAGGTCACCTGCCCCGCCAGGTCTTTGCCCGCGACCTCAAGGATATTGCCATTCGTGCGGGTCTGATCCCATCTGCGGTATCACCGCACGTCCTGCGTCATGCCTTTGCCAGCCACCTTTTGCAGAACGGCGCTGACTTGCGCGCCGTGCAGGAACTGCTGGGCCATTCCGACATTTCCACGACACAAATCTATACACATGTGCTGGAAGAACGCCTGCAAGAGCTGGTACAAACACATCACCCCCTTGCCAAACAGGGCAAAAACCTTGATTAGAGCGACCGGAACCGCCGGATAATCCGGTCAAACCTTGCGCAAAACGATCGGAAACGGATCTCATGCACAATTATCTCGACTTCGAAAAACCTATCTCGGACCTTGAAGGCAAGATCATCGAGCTGAAGAAGCTTGCCGATGAAGACGAGAGCATAGACACCTCGGAGGAGATCAACCGCCTGGAATCGCGCGTCAACGATGCGATGCAGGACATCTATTCCAAGCTGAACGCCTGGCAGAAAACGCAGGTCGCGCGCCATCCGCAGCGCCCGCATTTCGTCGATTACGCCAAGGCGTTGTTCACCGATTTCACGCCGCTTGCCGGCGACCGCAAATTTTCCGAGGACGCGGCTATTCAGGCGGGCCTTGCCCGCTTCAACGGTCAGCCCGTCGCCATCATCGGCCAGGAAAAGGGCAACGACACCAAAAGCCGCCTGAAGCACAATTTCGGCAGCCCGCGTCCGGAAGGTTACCGCAAGGCGATCCGCGTGCTGGAGCTGGCCGACCGTTTCTCGCTGCCGGTGATCACCCTCATCGATACGGCAGGCGCCTATCCCGGCGTTGGCGCGGAAGAGCGCGGCCAGGCCGAAGCCATCGCCCGTTCAACGGAAATGTGCCTCAACGTCAAGGTGCCGATCGTCTCCGTCGTCATCGGCGAAGGCGGTTCGGGCGGCGCCATCGCGATTGCCACCGGCAACCGCGTCTACATGCTCGAACATGCGATCTATTCGGTGATCTCGCCGGAAGGTGCAGCCTCCATTCTCTGGCGCGATTCGACCCGCGCCAAGGAAGCTGCAACCAATATGAAGATCACCTCGGAAGATCTGAAATCGCTTGGCGTTATCGACGGAATCATTCCCGAACCGATCGGCGGCGCACACCGTGCTCCGGAAACCGTGATCGGCGCGACCGGCGGTGTGATCGCCAAGGCGCTGGCCGATCTCTCCCAGCGTTCCGGCACACAGCTGCGCGCTGAACGCCGCCAGAAGTTCCTGGATATTGGCCGGAATCTCTAACGCCGGCCTTATTTTCCTTGAATATCGCCCCAACTCGGCCATAGTCCGGTCACATCAAAAGATGTATCGGCGGCCGCGGGGCGGGTCCGATTTGAGTTAAGAAGATGTAAACGGTTAATACCGTATTTAAAATACACACGTGCTGGTGTAGAACTTGCGCCGCTTCGTGCCATCGTCTTTCGGATCAGATCATGCGTTTGACACATTTTGCCCTTCTCGCCTGCACCGCGCTCATTCTTACCGGCTGCAACGATACGCTCGAAACCGTGGAACGCGACGTTTCCCACGTCAAGAACAAGGTCGATTACCCGCTGTCTCCGTCCATTCTGGCCGAGATCGACAAAAGGGGCATGGACCGCACATCGCCGATCATGATCCGCATCTTCAAGGAAGAAGGTGCCTTGGAAATCTGGAAGGCCAGACGCGACAACCGCTTCGAAAAGATCGCCGGCTACGAGATTTGCGCATGGTCCGGCAAACTCGGCCCCAAGGTGAAGGAAGGCGACCGGCAGGCGCCGGAAGGTTTCTACAACCTGACGCCCGCGCACCTTAATCCAAACTCGAAATATTATCTCGCCATCAATACCGGCTTCCCGAACCGCTACGATGCCGCCAATGGCCGCAACGGCACCAATCTGATGATCCATGGCGCCTGCTCATCGTCAGGCTGTTATTCGATGACGGATGCGCAGATTCTTGAAATCTACGGTTTTGCCCGTGACGCCTTCAAGGGCGGCCAGAAGACCGTGCAGCTGCAGGCCTTTCCGTTCCGCATGACGGCGGAGAACATGGCCCGCCATCGCCAGAGCGAGCATCTCGAATTCTGGAAGATGCTGAAGGTCGGTTACGACAATTTCGAAGTGACCAAGCGCCCGCCGGAAGTGAATGTCTGCGAGAAGAAATACGTCTTCAACCAGCAGACGGAAGGCGGCAGCTTCAACGCCTCCGCCCAATGCCCGGCCATGAGTACACCGCCGGCGCTCGTCAGTGCGCTTTCGAGCTACGAGAAGACCTATGATCTCGCCTATGAAAAGGCGATGTCGAAATATGACGGCATGGCCTGGTACGACCCGAGCGAAGCGGAGCGCAAGGCGCTGGTCGCCGAAAAGCGCAAGGGTCGTGAGCCCGCCTATGCCCCGACCGGCTCCGCGCTGAAGGCCGGTAAGCTGATGAAGGAAACGGAATATGCTGCGCTGATGGAGAAGAAGGCGCAGCAGGTGACGTCTTCCTCTCCGGCCACGACCGCAACCGCCTCTTCCCTGCGCGGCCCGCGCCCTTCGGCGGCGCAGCCCGCGGCACCGCAATCGAACCCGGCGCCTGCAGCGCCGACAATGGTTGCCTCGGCCGCTCCCGCAGCAGCCGGTCAGACTGGCGCTGCCGCCCAGAGCGTTCCGGTTCCGACCATGAACCCGCTTGCCTATTCCGCAGCACCTGCACCCGAAGCGCCGGAGAAGAAGCCGTTCTGGAAGTTCTGGGCCAAGGAATGAGCGACACGGTCGAGACCGTCTATGATTTGAGGGGGCTTAAATGCCCCCTTCCGGTTTTGAGAAGCCGCAAGAAACTCGCAAGCCTGAAGGCAGGCGATATTCTGACTGTCGAGACGACCGATCCGCTGGCGGTGATCGATATTGCCCATATGTGCAGTGAGGATGGGCATAGGCTGGTGGAAACCACTGCGCTGGATAAGGGGCATCGGTTTCGGATTGTGAAGGGCGGGTAACCGACGTTCCACGCTGGCGGCTGTGGTTACCCCCCTCTGCCCTGCCGGGCATCTCCCCCTCAAGGGGGGAGATCGGTCGCGGCGACTGCTCGTTTTCTCACAAGGTCTGCACTTCGGGCTGCTGTCCCCATAAAGATGTTCGGAGCAAGCCGCTTGTGGATCTCCCCCCTTGAGGGGGAGATGTCCGGCAGGACAGAGGGGGGTGAACCACACCCACCAACCTAGACCATCACGACACGCCCTAAAACCGCAACCCCGAAACCGCCAGCGGGTTATCCGTCATCGCCTGCCTGTCCGGCCGGTCGATGCCCGGTGCGCTTGTGAAAGCCGCGAACAGGTCCTGCACGAAAGCCTCCGGTAAATCCTTGGTAATCAGCACCATGCGCGTGCGCTGATCAGCCGGGTCCGGCCACGCTGAAAGGCGTTCAGGCGCGTGGAAAATATTCTGCACCCCATGCAGCACCAGCGGCCGAGCCGGATTATCCGACAGCTTGACGATGGCCTTCATGCGCAGGAGCTTCTCCCCATGCGCAGAGCGCAGCAGATCCACGAACATGTCGATCGCCATCGGACTGATCGGCTGATCGTGAATGATCGAAAAGGAACGGATAGAGGCGTCGTGCCGGTTCACATCGTGATGATGGTGATGGTCGTCGTGATCGCCATGATGGTGGTGATGATGGCCATGGTCGTGACCGTGATCATGATCATGATCGTGGTGATCGTGTGCCGCCTCTTCGCCCAGCCAGCGGCCGACATCGGCATTCTTGCTGCCGGCATCGTAAAGGCCGTTGTCGAGAAGCCCCGCAGCGCTCCACTCGGTTTTGTCACCATCCTCGATGGTCGCACGCGGATTGAGCGCTTGCAGACGGGCTGTCAGCGCGGAAATCGTGGCGGCATCGGCAAGGGCGCGCTTGGTCATCACCAGACGGTCAGCCACGGCGGCCTGTTTCACTGCTTCCTGATGATTGTCGAGCGTGGAAAGGCCGTTCACGGCATCCACCACCGTAATCATGCCGTTCAGGACGAAATTCTGCGCGATGACCGGGTTGCCCATGATCGATTGCATGACCGGCGCAGGATCGGCAAGACCGGTGGTTTCAATCACCACCCGTTTCACCGCCTTCAGCTTGCCAGTCTGTATGCCATCCATCAGTTCCGCCAGCGTGTCCACCAGCTCACCGCGCACCGTGCAGCAGAGGCAGCCTTCCGCCAGCTCGATGATGCCCTCGCCGGCGCTCTCCACCAGGAGGTGATCGATACTGACATCGCCGAACTCATTGATGATGATCGCGGCGTCGTTCATCTCCGGATCCTTGAGAAGCCGGTTGAGAAGCGTCGATTTTCCGGCGCCGAGAAATCCGGTGATGATGGAAACCGGTATACGATCGCGAAACATGCCTTGCCTGTATGTTGAGGGCCGCTCCGATAGATCGTCGGACGATCGTCGACCCGGAACCGCGCGATAAAACAGAAATCGCCCGGAGCCGGAAGCTGCGAGCGACATTGTAATATCATAACAGATCGGACCTGCGAATACCCAATCCGCAAAGCGCATCCGCCCTCATTGAAGAGGGCGGCCCCGACGATCAGAATGTCGGGCGCGGAATAGGGATCGGCACATTGGCGAGTTCGCCCTTGGCCGAGGCACCCTTGGTGGTATTGACCGCCACGGTCTCGCTGCCAGGAATGAGGCCGGCGAAAGAATATTCCGGCGGGCGGGTCATTTCCGTGACGTAGGGAGAATGGATGACCATGCGGCCGGCTTCGTCGCGGCTTTCGCTGCGCACTTTGGCGGCCTTCGGATTGCAGATTTCAGCGCTGACATCGTTCACATCACCGGTATCGCCATAAGGCGCCAGCGACGCGAGCGAAACGCCCTGGCCCGACGGCGCGGTCAACCCCATCTGCAGCAGATCGGCCGACTGGTCGGTTCGCCCGGCCAGGCTGTCCGCCCCCAGAACGACGGTGATGACCGAGCGGCCGTTGCGCACGGCGGATGACACCTGGTTGAAACCGGAGGCACAGATGAAACCGGTCTTCATGCCATCGGCGCCATCGAAACGGCCGACCAGCATGTTGAAGTTGGCGTAATTCTTCTTGCCGGTTGTAACGCCCTCCAGCGAGAAATAATCGGCATATTCCGGGAACTCACGCTTGATGATCAGCGCCAGCAGCGCAAGGTCGCGCGCCGTCGTATATTGCCCCTTGCCGGGCAGGCCGTTGGGGTTGACGTAACGCGTGGAGCTCATGCCCAGCCGCTGCGCCTGCGCATTCATCTGCGCCACGAAATTGTCGCTGGTGCCGCCGATGGTCTCGGCAATCGCAACAGCGATGTCATTGGCGGATTTGATCAGCAGCAGCTTCAGCGCGCTGTCCATGGTCAGTTTCTGACCGGGCTTGAAATACATTTTCGAGGCCGGCTGGTCGGCGGCCTTCTTGCTCATCACCACTTCCGTCTGCGGGCTGATCTTGCCGGCCTTCATCTGCGAAAAGGCGATATAGGCGGTCATCAGCTTGGTCAGCGAGGCGGGATACCACTTGCGGAACGCTTCCTGATGGGAAATCACCTTGCCGGTTTTGACATCCACCACCATTTTCGGATTGGCATTCGCCACGGGTGCTGCGGCAACAAGGCCTGCAGTCATGATGGCAACGGCTGCGGAGAGCCGCCGGGCGGCGTTTGGCGATTTAAATATCTGTGGCAAGGCTTGTCCTCGAATTCCCGTCTTCGGTCGGGGAATGGCAATATTCACCATATATGTCCTAGCAATGGCAAAGTACATTGATTACGTCAATTATGCGGCGCACTATCCACCACGGAGGATAGGATTTTACGACATGCCGCACCGATGAACCCAGGAATGAATGAATGCCGATTTTAAACAGAGCCGCCGAACTCCAGCAGGAAGTCAGCGAATGGCGGCGTCACCTGCATGAAAACCCGGAGATTTTGTATGATGTCGACAACACCGCGGCCTTCGTTGCGGAGAAGCTGAAATCTTTCGGCGTTGACGAAATCGTGACCGGACTTGGCCGCACGGGTGTGGTCGGCATCATCAGGGGCAATCTTCCGGGTAACCGCACCATCGGCTTTCGGGCGGACATGGATGCTCTTCCCATCTTCGAGGAAACCGGCAAGCCCTGGGCCTCCAAAACGGCAGGTGCGATGCATGCCTGCGGCCATGACGGTCACACCGCCATGCTGCTTGGCGCCGCCAAATATCTCGCCGAGACCCGCAACTTTGCCGGCTCCGTCGCGGTCATCTTCCAGCCGGCGGAAGAAGGCGGCGCGGGCGCTCTCGCCATGGTCGAGGACGGCCTGATGGAGCGTTTCGGCATTAACGAGGTCTATGGCATGCACAATATGCCGGGCATTCCGCTTGGCGCCTTCGCCATCCGCAAGGGCGGCATCATGGCCGCACCCGACAAGTTCTCGATTACCGTCAAGGGCCGTGGCGGCCACGCGGCGCAGCCGCACCGCACCATAGACCCGATCACCATCGGCGCGCAGATCGTCGGCAACCTGCAGATGATCGCCTCGCGCAACGCCGATCCGATCCGTTCCGTAGTCGTCTCGGTCACCCGCTTTCACGCCGGCTCCAGCCACAACATCATCCCCAACGAGGCATTGATCGCCGGCACGGTGCGCAGCCTGGATGAAACGGTGCGCGATCTGGCGCAGGATCGCATCAAGCAGATGGCTGAAGGTATTGCCCTTGCCAATGGCGCGGAAGCGGAAGTCGTCTATGAGCGCTACTGCCCGGTGACCTTCAATCACGCCGCCGAAACCGACCACGCCATCCATGTGGCGCGCGATGTGGCGGGCGAACCGAATGTCGATCCCGATGTCGATCCTTCCATGGCAGGAGAGGATTTCTCCTTCATGCTGAAGGAAAGACCAGGCTGCTTCATCTTCATCGGCAATGGCGATTCGGCCGGGCTTCACAATCCGGGCTATGATTTCAACGACGACGCCATCGCTTACGGCATTTCCTACTGGGTAAAACTGGCCGAACAGCGCCTGACGAGCTGATTGCCGGACAACGCGAAGAAAGCCGAGGAAGAGATCGACCGCGATGAAGAACGCGGTTGATCCGCAGGCACCGTCAGGTTAAAGAGCAATTCAGTGTCCACGTAGCTCAGCAGGATAGAGCACAGGATTCCTAAGACAAATTGGGGGTTGCGCCCGGAAACGGCGCAATCGATCTGCTCAAAGTCGGGGAAAGCTTCGCTGGTCTTCCAGCATGCCAATCCCGAGCCAAGCTCCGGAGAAATCCGGTGAAGGTGTAGAGACTGGATGGGTAGCACCTAAAGGCCTGATGGCCCATGGTGAAGGGACAGTCCAGACCACGAACGTCCTGTCCGATGACGACGGGACGGCTGCGAAAGCCGAAGTGGTATGAATCCTGGGGTCGGAGGTTCGAATCCTCTCGTGGACACCAAAAATATTCATAAAAATCCTTTTAATTCGTTGTATTTAAAGGGATTTTTTATTCTGAGGTCCGCAGTAAATCCCTCACCGTATGGCCGGCTAAGGCTATTGATTTTATTATTTAACCCGCAACGCGCCCCTCACCTTGAATGAAGTTTCCAGCAAGTTGAGGCTTCTCTAAAGACATATTATTGACTCTTTTCTAAAATGAGAACATTTATAGAACAAACGAGAGGTCAATAGACATGTCGGACGCTGAAAAAATCATTGTCGTGCAGTTCAAAAACGGTCGCGGCGGCGTTATTCCGGGCGAGATGCGGCAAGCGTCCAATCAAGCCTCCGCCGAGAAAATCGCCAGCGCAATGGCCCCTCGTCATGTGGGCGTTGCCGCTTATGCTGTCACTGTGGATGAGGAAAGCGGCACCATGGCAAACCCGCGCCTGCTGGTTTCGCACGGGCAAATTGCCGACTTGATGCCAGACTGAAATTTAACAGCGCGGGGGCGCGCGCCATTCAAAACAGGGAAAGATTTTGACACTCTGAAATAGGAGAATGAGAACGTGCGCCCACTACCAAGAGAACCGGAAGCCGATCCGGTAGACCACATCATTGCATGGCACGATGGCGACAGCCGCGCTGCAATAGAGACCCTGATGGAAGACATACAGCATTTGCGGATGCAGCTTGCATTAGCGACCGCCGCGATGGGCAGAGGATTTACCAGGGGGTGGAAGCCGGACGCTGATCGAGATGCCACTTAAAGAAGCTTATTCTTTATCCGACTACGGCGGAGAGCCGGTAGGTGTGTTGTGCGAGGATTGCGAGCTCTTGAAGTTCATCTGTTCAGGTGAACTGATGATCGAGTACGGCGATCATTCTATGCCAGGGCTCATAAGCAAGATTGCGAAAGACATACTCAAATGCCCTAGACCGGTCGAAGGTTTCTCAGGCCGTTGCAGGCTTAAATACCACACTCGATCCGGCAGTCTCATGGAGGCTTTGAAACAAGCGCCACCGCCACCCGTTAAGGTGAAGGAAATACGGAATTGGGAAATTGTCGTTGCCAAGTGCAACTACTGTGGCCACGTTTCGAATGTCCCGCACTGGCAACTTAATCGAGCGGCTAAAACGGCCGATATCACTGTAGACGATATTGCCAAGCGGCTGAAATGCAAACGGTGCAACGTCAAAGGTGATGTGAAGATCACCATAGCCAAGATGCCGAGGTGAGTATGTGTAATCTGTACCGCGTGAAAACCAATCAGGAATCCATCCGCGACATCGCGGGCATCATGCAGGAGCGGCTCAACCTCGAGCCAGACGTTGAGGTCTATCCAGACCGGCCCGCGCCAGTGGTACGCAACGGAGAGAGTGGCCGGGAGCTTGTCGGCCTGACATGGGGCATGCCCTCGCCTCAGTTCGTGACACAGGGTAAGCCAGATACCGGCGTCACCAACATCCGCAATGTCACTTCCCCGCATTGGCGTCGGTGGCTACGGCCGGAGAACCGGTGCGTGGTGCCGTGGACCACCTTCTGCGAATGGGAAGACACAAAGCCGCGGAAGACGAAGCGCTGGTTTGCGCTGAACGAGGAAGCGCCCCTCTCCTTCTTCGCAGGCATATGGACGGACTGGCACGGCGTGCGTGGCTCGATGAAGAACCCGCGCGAAGGAGATCACCAGCTTTTCGCCTTCCTGACGACAGAGCCGAACAGCATCGTGAAACCAATCCACCCGAAGGCTATGCCGGTCATTCTGACAAACAAGGATGAGGTGGAGACGTGGCTGACCGCGCCATGGGAGGAAGCGAAAGAGCTTCAGCGGCCATTGCCTGATGACGATCTGGTGCTACTGCCTGTTGAAGAAGAGGGCAAGCCAGCCGATCTATTCGGATAGAGGAGAAGGAAGATGCATATCCGCCCTTACATTCTCGAAAATCATGGTGTCTACCCAAAGGGATTTCTGGAAGATGGCGATTTCTTCGGAGTGGAGAAAGCCATTCACGAAGATTTAGATAAGCGCCTGGTCGCCGAAGTTGATAGGGAATCCGACCTCACCGCCTATTCGGGATATGTCGCCATGGAACTCTGGGCCGATGACGACGACATTCCGACCGGAGCGAGGATTCAGGTGTTGTTCAGTGAACGCAAAGGCATCGCCGCCATCCTCTATGACCACCCCAACATTTCTGATGCCTTCATCGAGTGGGTGTTTTGCACATCTCCTGACGAAGCTTTGTCAGAGTGGAAGAAGAAAGTCCGCTGGCCGCTGATTGAGACGTCGCGGGGACCAGTGGACATAACCGGAGACGCCCACCTGTGAGCGACCAATCAAGCAAAGCCGGCGACGGCATCCACGAGAACCACTGGTGCGAGCATCCGGGCTGTAAGCAGTGGGGCGGGTTCGGCTACAGCCGGTCGAAGGCCGAGAAGTCATCCTGGCACTGCTGGGAGCACTATCCGCAGCGGAATTACGTCGGAAAGATGCCAGTAAAGGCATAACAAGATTTTCTCATCGTTGCTGAGCAGCGCAATAGTTGTGATAAACGCAAATACCGGTGGACCAACAAGCAAACGTGCTTGTAGGCGTTCGTTACGAATCACAGTACGATTCTACGTAGAGCGCAGCACTCAGGGGGCCGGGGATGCTTGGAGATGTAAGCGTGCAACATGCACTAGGATCTAGTGGGGCGAAGGCGAGCCGCGGAAACGGCTATACATCACCTGTGCACATCCAAGAATGGCATCTGTCGGAACTACTATCCCTTGCCAAGCGCACAATCAACGAGGATCAGAGATCCCTTTTCAGTCGTCCTGAAGAGCGTGACCCTGTTATCTACTGCGCCGGAAATATTGATCTACTGACAAAACCGTGCATTTCCGTCATCGGAGCGAGATCTGTCTCGGACGATGGTAGAGCTAGAGCATTACGCATCGCAAAGGAACTTGCGAAGGCCGGCGTGGTCGTGACGAGCGGGCTCGCAAAAGGCGTAGACACATCAGCTCATCGCGGAGCGATCGAGGCAGGCGGAGGGACCATTGCCGTCATCGGAACGCCACTCGATAAGGTCTACCCTGCTGAGAACTCAGGACTGCAGCAGACGATATACAGCAAGCATCTGCTCGTGTCCCAGTTCAGGCGAGGCGAACGTACATTCCAATCCGATTTTCCGAAGAGAAACAGGCTCATGGCGGCCCTGTCCGATGGCAGCGTCATAGTTGAGGCCTCAGACACATCAGGAACGCTTCATCAGGCCGCAGAATGCATCAGGCTTGGTCGGTGGCTGTTCATCATGCAGTCGGTCGTTGACAACGACAAACTGAGCTGGCCGGCAAGGTTTCTGAATAACCCACGAACGGTTGTTCTCAGCAAAGTCGACGACATATTGTCACGGGTGTAGTTTATGAGGGTCGACTTCATCAGTGCGTATTATTCTGACCTAGCTCATAAAAAGATAAAAAGGCCAGAGGACTACTGGGATGCACGAAACTACGTCTGGGCCGTGAAGACCGGTGAGTACAAACATAAATTTCTGGTTCATCGCCCAGCCGGCAAAGTCCGCATGACTGCTGCCAATATCAGCTTAGCTCGCAAGTGGTTCGGCGACTTCATCGCTTACCGCCTAAAGCAACAGGACGACCAAGCAACCGTATCATTGGTGCCAATCCCATCGAAAGACGCATTGCCGGTAGCTATGAGTTACCGGAGCCTGGATATGGTCAGAGACGCCATGGCGAAGCAAACCCAGCCGCATGAGGTGCTAGACGCGATACGATGGACTGAGCAATTGACCAAAGCTCACGAAGGAGGAGACCGAGGCCGCCAGTTCATGAGGCAGAGATTGAAGCCGCATACGAATATAAAGGCCAAGACAGTCATTCTTGTTGATGACCTTATTTCTACAGGGAGCTCAATGCTCGCTGTCAAGGACGTATTGGAAGACGCAGGAGCTACAGTACTGGGCGGAATTGCGTGCGGAAAAACCGTATATGATTTTCACTTTAAGCCGTTTGGGATGCAGCACTTCGAGTTCGACAAAGAGATGCACGAGTATCAGCCCGCTGAAATTTAGGTCGCGGCTTCGTCTACGGATTTGCACCTTCGGCAAGGAATTCTATTTCCGTCTATATCCTTTTTCTGATCATCTCTTTCTGCCCCCGTACCCTTGGCGGGGTTTTGTTACCTATAGAACAGCATTGGCAATCGTGCCGTTGTTGGTTGGGCGGACGGTTGCGGCAAGTACGGACCCTATAGCGTTTCGAGCGTCCCATTCCTCCACCAGCCCGGCAGTGATGTCCGCTTCTGTCGAGCCAAGGCCTGCCCGGGCAAATCGGCTTGCAACCTCTTCCGGCGTTAGGGCGCGACTGTAGAGCCTGCCGAGAGCAAAACGCTGCCTCTGCATGTTGTTGACCGCAACGCCACCGTTCATCATGCCGCCGATCATCATTCGATGTCCGGAGACGCCGTCGATGTTTGGCATGTTACCGTCGCCAATGAGATTGAGCGCCCGCTGACGGATCAACCGGCCGTTCTTGTAGAAGTTCCAGCCACCGGCACCATCGTGCGTTGCCATGAGATGGGCGAGCTTGCCAAACTCCAGCAACAGACCCGTGCGCCAACTCGACCGGATGCCGATAGATGCCGTGGATAGGTCAAGCCTGTCGCCACAACCAATGCAAAGCGACGGACCAGACCAGTTCCCCGGAGACCCGACGAAACCGTTGGCATAAAGCGCGAGTGAGCAGGTGCCGGCCGTATTGGTCGTTGCGCTGCCTCTCCAGAGGAAAGGCACCGGCGTTGCACGGCCGACAGGCTCGATACTGCCCATCCACTCCAGTGTGATTGCGCCGTCGATGACAAGGCTGTCGTCAGTGCCGCAATCGATGTGCGATCCTGCCGTGCGTCCCGGCAGAAGAATGGATCGGGACGCCGCCTTTTTTACGGCAGGGGCGCCGATTGCATCTTCGGTATGATCGCGGAAAGCGATGACGACGAAGGTGTCGCCAGACGTGTTGGCAGGACTTGCCGCCGTTAGCTGAAGACCGCCCGCCACAAAGGTCATGCCAGCGGATTGCAGCGCGGCTCCGTTGCTGACCACCTTGGCTTCGTCGGAACCCATGGTGTCGGTTTTGATGCGACCGGTGGTAACAACAGAACCCGTCAGTTTCGCATGCAGCAGAGCTTTCGGACGAAACGGCAGCGCGACGGTCTGCGCAGCGCCGGTCCCGGTGTAGTTTGCTACGGCAAAGTTGCTGCCGGCTTCGAAGGCGATGAAATCGATCCCTTCGCCGAGTTCAGCGGCAGGATTGTATTCGTTGACGAACACTGAACTGGAAACCGTGAACTGCCCCTGCGCAAGCCCGGTAATCGCGCCTGCTTCCGTGAGAGCGACACCACCGAGACGGGCGGATGTTAAGGCCCCGACCTGCAAGATGGCGTCACGCGGACTGTCGCGCTTTGCAATCACCGCCGCCGGCGTCAGTGTCGCGTCGTCCAGCTTCACGACGCGGTTGTTCTGGCCGTTTCCCTGCAAGCCGGCAAAGCCGATCTTGAGGGCCGCTGAACGGGAAAGAGCAAGGTAATGATAGGTGGTGCCGAGCTTGTTCCACGTCGCGGCCGGCCCAACGGTGAAACCCTTGTCTGTGAACTTGGCCCCGCTGATATAGCTGTCGCTTGCCGAAAGGACGTTCGAACGCCCACACCAGAAATCCTCGATCTTGATTCCGCACTGCTCCAGCGTGACAGCGCAGGCGATAACGACTTCGGGACGGAAACCGACTTCAATCGCCTGATGGTCATCGTTGCCGATGTAGGTTCCTGTCTTGATGCTCATGCCGCAAGTTCCAGTTCGATGGAGCCATCCGCGGCGGCGGCGGCTTTGAGGGAAATGCTGTCCGCCTGTACCACGAGGTTTGCACCGGCCAGCACGGCAAGGGTCACACTGGTGGCGGTGGCAACAAAGCTCGTCATGAACGTTGCCGAACCGCCGATGCTGACAGGTGAGGACTGATAAATCTGGCCGGTCGCGCCTCCATCGGTGGCCGTGGTGATGCGGAAAGCTGCGGTGTTTCCTGCGGTGCCTGCGACAGATGCGATGGTGACTGCGAAGATGTACGATTGGCCCACGATCAGACCGTTGATCGTCTGGGTCGCACGTCCGGAGCCGGTCGCCGTCAGGCGAAGGCGGCCGGGGGCGATCCAGTCCACCACGGCCCCGGCAAGCTGGGCCGCCCATCCGGAAACGTCAGTATCGAAGTTACCGTTTTGAACCAGCTCCGGAGCGCCAGACTGAGGTATCAGGGCTTCAACATAGACGCCGTTGACGCATTCCAGCGGAGAAGGAAGCCGGACCATATCGCCTGCACTCATGACTTGCGAGAAATAAGCCTTGCCGTTCGGGCCGAAAGCGTTGTCGTAGAGTTGGATGGTCTCAGGCGATCCTGAAACACGCCGGATTGAGCGGACAGAGATAGGGCCGATCGCGAGCACTTGTGCACCCATGAAAGAGGCCTTAGCAAGGCTTTCCGTTTCCGCATCTCCATGAAGGAGGCTAAATTGCATACCGAACCCAAGAGAGAAGCTACTCATGTCCTGCTCTCGCGAAAGCCGCGGATCGCGACATCGGTGGTTTTCCCGGTTCGCATGTAAACCTTGTCGGCGGACACCAGGTTGACGACGATCTCACGGGTTCCATCAGGAGACATCGACACAAAGTCTTCAGTGTCGACGGAAGGTGCTGCCGTCCCGATAAAAATGGAAACCGGATAAACCGTGACCACCTGCAGACCGACACGGCCATAAAGCGAACCGTCTGCGATCATTTGATAATTCGTGGACCCGGCCACACAAAACGTGCTTGTCATTTCGACCTCGTTAGAACATCGGTGAATAGAGATAGTTCATGGCTCAAGAGCCAACATGATGCTCGCGCCATAATTTTGATCCGAAGGGTGTGAGATCGCATCAGGCCTTTCGGCGGATCATCTCTTTTTGAAGATCGTCAATCTGATCGCTCAGCCGGTCGACGGCGTCGCAAATCTTTTCGGTACCGCGCTCAAAGGACTTCCTCATGTTGACGGCTTCGGCTGTATGCGCCCTCACAGCCTCCGTGGCATTGTTAAGAGCCGTCGGATCGACAATGACCGCAGCGACTTCGGCGGATGATTGCTTCTGCGGCCGCGCTGCATTCTCTCCGGCCTTCAGTCCGAAATGCCGGACATAAAAAATAACAGCAAGAGTGGCCCCAAACATCAGGACGGCAGGGAACGGAAGTTTACTTAGAAGTTCTACTTGTTCCATGCCTTGCCTCTCCCTGGTCATGAGCAGCGCGATTGATATTGACTAGCTCGCTGACCGCAAAAAGCGGATAGATAGCGAGCCAGGTGCTGATGACACCCGAGGACGCGAAACCGTATGAGATGCCAGTCCACAACAAGCAGCCAACTGTCGCAGAAAACTGCCGGATCTGCGGTGTTACATTCTTACGTGCGCCATTGATCACAAGGCCAATGATGCGCAGGCATCCGATGAGCGACATCAACCAGCCAAGGAAGGTTTCGGACGGAACCAAGGCGACGAATGCCGAAAAGGCAGGTTGATTAAAGGTCTGTGAGGGGAGAAGCAGGACATATCCGAACAGGATCATATGCCCTGCTAGAAACCACTCCATCATTCTAGGGCCAAAACGATGGCGAATTCGGACCCACATCCCCGTGCCGCAATACCCGCTTTCCATTGATGTCACCGCCGTCATTTCCGGCAGGCAGCATCTTGGCTGCACTGCCTGTTATTAGAGTTAATTGCCGGCCCGGCCCTTTCATCCTGCGAAGCGAGGCGCGCGGCCTGCGGGTCTGCGAACTGGATAAACTGGTATCCTGCTCCGTCAGTCGCAGGCGCTGTCCGGCAGGCCGCTATCGCGCATGAAAACAAGGCAACGATGGCGATCCGACATATTGCGGAAAGAGGCATTGTTTTTCTCCAGAGTGTTGATGCGGTTGACCGCTTCTTTCGCTGCAGCGATCTCTGCATCAGATTTCCCCTCGCGTTTGCCAATCTGAAAAGAGGCAAAAGATAGAAGTGCGGCGCCGACAATTACCGCCGCGATCAGTTTTATCCAGCCGGGAATGAGCTTCCACATCAGGCCATCTCCCTGACCTGGTCGGACACAGCCTTCGCGTCGGTCTTCTTACGCCAAAGAAGGAAACCGCCGGCGATGCCGAAGGCGAGAAGAACAAGAGCGAGGTTTTGCCAGGGCATCGAACCGACGGCAGCCAGACCAGAAGAAAGCCCACCGCCCGTTACGACAGGCACAATAACTTCCTTCGATTTCCACCAGGGAGCGTTGAGGCTGGGTGGCGTGACAGCAACCGGCTTCTCTTCCGTCACTGGCGCAGCCTTTATTTGGACCTGCGCGACCTGCGCTTTAGGCGCAAGGTCGACAAGCATCAGGTGGATGGCGGCGCGCGTCTGCTGACCATCCAGTCCATCCAGATTGCCCTTGTAGTAGCCTGCCTTCTTCGCGGCGCCCTGAAAGCCGCGAAGATCTTTGACGTCGAAACCCAGCACCACGAGACCGAGGCGAGTATAATAGTCGAGCCGGTCGGCGTATCCGTTCAGGCCGCCATTGATGCGCCGCGTGATCATCTCAGCGTCGTTTCGATCAGCGTAGCGGTTGAGGCTTTTGCGATCAGGATTGCCTTCGTCCCAGTACCAGATTGCGGAAAGCCCCTCCCAAGGATCCGTATTGATCAGATCGGGATTGGACACGAAGTCAGGCGGGTTGAGGCCTTTGCGCCGGCACCACTCATAAAAGGTGCGGATGTTATATCCGCCTGTCACCTGGATGGGGCCGCGCCCACGGTTTTTGTAGCCGTCACCGTCTTTGGCGGGCGTGTTGCCAAGATCTGTGCGGGTGTCATACCGCTCCTGCGCCGGGGTCGGACCCCAGATCTCGCGATCGTACTGGAATGAACCACTTTCATGCATCAACTGCGGGAGGAAGGCGACGACACGGTGAGGCAGATCGAGGCCAAATTCTGCCCCGTATTTACCCAGCGCCATCATCACCGAATTGAGATTACTTTCATTCACGCGCGTTTTCGCGGCCGCGCGCACTTGCGCGGCGGTTACAGCCGTCATGAGGCTTCTCCTGATTGCGGGTTATGGTTGCCGGGATGCGCTACCGGCCCAGCGATTAAAGATATTTCAGCGCTTTAGAATTCAACATTCGGATGCAGCAATTATCTCAGGGTTGCATTTGGACACTGTCTTGTTTACCGAAACGTCTGGCGACCCTGATGGCGGCTTGTGAATATGACCTTGAATGTAGCGTACCGTCCCGACATAGACGGCCTTCGCGCCGTTGCGGTGCTAGCCGTCGTGATTTACCACGCCTTTCCAGAGACGCTTCCCGGCGGGTTCGTCGGGGTTGATGTATTCTTCGTCATCTCCGGTTTTTTGATCACCTTGATTATCGTAAATGAAGCGCAAGGCAGCGGCTTCTCATTCTTGCGGTTCTACGACCGTCGATTTCGCCGTATTGCCCCAGCGTTGTGGGTAGTCCTGACCGCAAGTCTGGCCTACGGCTACTTCACGCTACTGCCGGAAACCTTTCTCCGACTGGCGGAGCAGGTTGCCGCATCGGTATTTGGTGCTGCCAATATCTACTATCTGATGCACAGCGGGTACTTCGATCCAAGCTCAGAAACTCAGCCGATGCTGCATATGTGGTCACTCTCGGTTGAGGAACAATTTTACCTTTTCTGGCCGGCCATCATCGCGATGTGCTGGAAATTCTCAGGCCGAAGCACGAGAGCAGTGACGGCGGCGGCTTTCGTGGTCATTTTCGGAGCCAGCCTGACGGCTTCAATCTACTTCACGAAGGTGGACCAATCGCTGGCGTTCTATCTGATGCCGACCCGCGCATGGGAGTTGGCCTTGGGCGCCCTTTTGGTATTTGCCCCGGCCCTAAGAGGGGCGCGCGCACTCATTGCTCCACTACTCGGGCTGGCGTTGGTAGCAGCATCGGTAACCGTCTTCAATTCAAGCATGCCCTTCCCCGGCACTATCGCACTTATACCTTGCTTGGGGGCTGCCTTGGTCATATGGCCGCGGCGACCGGAGTTTTCGGGCCCAAAGGTGCTAACAGCAAGGTGTTCTGTATTTCTCGGGAAAATATCGTACTCCCTCTATCTTTGGCATTGGCCGGTTCTGGTTTTCGCTGGCATCAGGTATGAGTGGAACATACCTTACTGGGTCAGGTTGTTGCTCGTCATAGCTAGCGTCCTCCTGGCCGCGGCCACGTGGTGGCTCGTGGAATCCCCTCTACGCCGTTGGAAACCTAATCCTAAAACCGGGATTGGTTATGGTGCCGCCGGCAGCTTCGGAATTTCACTCATCGCTGCCATTGTGATCTTCAACGCGGGCTTTCCCCAGCGCTTTCCGGCGTCCGTGAATGCGGCTATCGCAATGAAGACCTATGATTATGCCCCAATGTTTCGAGAAGGGTCTTGCTTTCTCGACCCAAAGCAGCCCGCCACAGAATTTCGCACGGACGACTGCATCGGCGAGCACGACGTTGTTCTGTGGGGAGACAGCCACGCCGCCCACTTTTACCAATCTCTAAACGAAAAGATTCCGGGCGGCGTAGGCCAAGCGACAGCAAGTGCATGCCCTCCAATGGTTGGATTAACGATACCCGATCGCCCGCATTGCGGAAATTTCAACGCCACAGTGATTGAGAGATTGGTATCTCACCCACCGAAAACTGTTATTTTAGCAGCGGCATGGACACTATTGCCCGAAAATATCTTGCCTGAGATTTCTGCCAGGCTTGATGAAACGGTCGCGACGCTCTCTAACGCAGGAATAGAGGTCAAGGTCCTTGGTCAGGTACCGTCGTATCGAGTGACCGTTCCAGACTTGGTAGCCGTACGCACTCAAAGTGGAATGGCAGAACGAGGTCAACGATCCGACCTTAATGAAAAACTCATCCCCCTTGATGATAAGCTCGCCGCCCACTTCCAGCCATCTGGCCGATACATTTCGGTGCTGAGATCCGTTTGCGACGCCGACCTGTCGTGCCCGTTGCTGACCGACAAAGGTCCGGTTCAGTTCGACTACAGCCACCTGACGCGCGACGGCGCATCCATGTTCGTTGGCAAATTCATCGAGCGGCTCATCCGTTAACCAGTTTCACGGCCATCCACTTTCAATGTCAATGGCATTCAGAACTGATTGCGTCTCCGCTTCCGACACGGCATCTTTTAATGTGCGGCCGCGCTGCCTGATCCCGGCGTAGTAATCTCCTACCAGAGCTGCGATTGCGAGACCGGCCCCTGGGTCTGGCATGGGGATACGGACATTCTCGACCGTAATCCATCCCTGACTATAACTCTCCGGCCATGCGATAGCGCCAGTCGATGCAGCCATGGCGGTTGTCGCCATAGCTCCCATGTCAACCCTGCTGGCATCGTCTAGGGCGACATGAAGGCCACCTTCTGTCTCAAACCCGTCAGCGAGCCGTGCTGCAATTTGATCTTCTACTGATGAGAGTTTGAGTGCCTTACTATAGGAAAAGACGATTTCGTCGCGTGACACGCCTCTTAACTTTCCCATGACCTCCTCGTCCCCATCGAAACAGTTTTCGACGGGGTGCCAAGAACATAAGCGACGCTCAGAAACAGTGAGCGAATGGAGGTACGCGGGCAGATCGTTTGGATCAATGGAAAACATTCTTGCCTGCTTTCTTTCTTGAAGGATGATCAAATGCTCAGGCGGTTCCCGGACATACGCCCGTTCACGATCGACGCGCCCGATGGAGTGTAGGCGCAGTGACGAACCACATCACCCGTATTGAGGCGTAATACGGCAGTTGTCGACGTGCCCTCGGAATTACCGGTCTCTTCCACCGAATTCACACCGACACGAACACCATTAACCTGGATTTGGGAGGAAAGATTATTCACAGATGGCGAGCATACCAAGAACGTATTCAATACATAAATGCCCGCATCAGCGGCTCCAATCGTGACTGATCCGGACGCCTCCGTAGACGCGGGAAGCACTAATGACTTTGAAGAATAGTTGGTGAGAACGATGACGCCAGCCGCGACAGATTGAGTGATGCCGGACATGATGAACGATCGGCTTCGACGCAACCCCATTACACGAAAGGCGGCACCATCATAGATGAGCTCTGTAATGCCCTGCATCTCCCCACCGATCAGGGGGTAACCATCTTGCGAAATGACGGGCCGATTACCCAGTCCGTTCAGGTTAAGTGTCGGCGCAACTCCCGAAACCACGGCGACATTGATACGGATTGGAGCGCCGACAATATCCGCATATGATTCCGGGGCGGGAGAAAGAGCCGCAGTGAACGCTGTGGCCGTCCCTCCAGCGACAGCATAATTCACCTTTCCGGATTGAACAGCATGAGCAAGCTGCAGTTCGTTCGCCGGTTCCATACCGGACTTTAAAATAAAATCGACGATTTCGCGTTGAGGGGTTTCGATCGCAGCCGCAGGGACAGGTGATCCACGGACAGCGCCAGGCACATCCTTGTCGACATACGATGCATTCGGATCGGTCGATCCGTAGGGAGGATGATATTTCATTGAAGGATCCGTTCAACTGGATAAGACAGGGATCGCCCATGCCGGCGAATGTTGTCGCAAAAGGCAAAGCAACCGTTCCGCTTCACCGTAGGAGAAGAGCGGGTCGTACCCGCACTCGCTTTCACCGGCCCGGAAATAGTCGACTGCCAAATCGGTTACCGTCACGAGCCAGTAAACTTCTTGCCTGACATGCCCGACTGTGTGCTCGCCACCGCATTCCGAAAAGCCGCATTCGAAGATTGCCGGCTCCTCGATTGTGATCGTAAAACCATAAGAAGCTGCGAGCCTTATGAAGTCCGGAGGAGTGACGATGGCGACCGCCATCAATTTCGCTTCGAGCGCCCGCAGTCTTGCCGCCACGCTCTCCTCATCGGCGGCACAGGCATCCGGAAGGCCGTATTCGACCTCCCAGTCGGGTAGCATCTCATCGACACCGAATACTGTGCTTTCATTAACGAGCTTGAACGCGCGCGCGTACAACCATTCCCAAGGCGAAATTAGCACTCGCGTGAAATCGGCGAGCCGGCTCGAAAGAGATATTGCCTGCCCATCTGGCGTGCCAAAGGCAGCACCAGGCGGCCAGAGCGAAACGGCGCCGCCGATAAGGTCATCGTTAGATGGCGAGGCCAGACTGTCCCATGCAGACGGAACACCGCCGGCAGGTGCACCGGCGCTGGCCACTGTGGTTCTGGTGTTCAATCCCGGATCACGAGCCAAAATCAAACTCCCCATTTACTGGAAACTGCCCACCTATCAGCACGATATCGGCGGCCGGCTCGACGAGGGTGTGCCGATCTTCTCCAGTCACTCCAGATATGATTTCCGAATACCAGCTACGGGAGACAGTGAAGCTGTCTCCGGTAAGTCCGGGGCGGCATCTGGCAAGATACATTGCAGTGATGCCGCTCTTGATGGCCGCCCGAATTTCAGCGGTATCACCGGAAAGACCCGTTATAGTGACGTCCACAGGGCGAGGAACCGGGGCCGTGGCGACACTGTCATCAACACGGATCAGCCTCTGCTCATCAATGACGGCCTGCACCGCCTCGACATCGGAGGCAAGGGGAATGTTGTCTTCCCGCCCGTTGAACAGAAAGTGCACGACAATGCCACCGGGTGAAGCGGGAACACGAAAAGCCCACGCTTTCAGCACGCCGGACACGCCCATCGCGATCCGCTCGTAATCCGTCAGGGTTCCGCCGCCAGGCGGGTTGCGCTTACGCTGCAGTCCGCGCTCCTTGAGGCTGTCAGCATCTTCTGCATCTGCTCCGCCACCAAGCCCGTCATCGTCGACCAGCCAACTGGTGCCGAGTGTGGGATAAAGACCAGGGTCAGCAAGAGATAAAAGGCCAGCGCTCGCACGGTTACCGGTCGCCCCTTTCACCTCGGCAACGATAGGGACCGCCAGTGCACCATCTGCGCCCGAGGTGACGGGCAATGTGGAGACATAGGTCACATTGCCGGAGACGAAGCGAATACCGGACGGATAAGTCGTCGAAGCTGCACCCGCGCCGGTAATCTCTCCGCGCGCAGTTGTTGCGGATCGCTGGTAGATGCCCACCTCGGCGGCATGGAGCTTGATCCAAGCAAGGCTTGTCGAGGTCGATAGAAGGATCTGTTTCGAGAGCCAGCCCATGCGCAGTTCGAATTCGTAGGAGATCACTGCAAGAACCTTGCCAACGATCGTCACGAAATTGTTCTTCAGCGCGGTATCCGTGCCGGGCATATATCGCCTGAAGGCGCCACGCACCGCAGCCGAGGCATCATTCAGCGAGCGGATATTCCACGCCATCTATCTGTCTCCATAACAGTCCGAATTTCTGGTTGAACACGGTCTCGCCGTCCCGGCCGTAGAGCGCGATATCGAGGTCGAGGCGGTTTTTCGCCCGGCTGGCGACGGAGGTCACATCGATGCGTGCAACTGCGCCCTGCGTCACGAGAGGCTGCAAGGCTTCGCGAGCATAGTCCTGCGCATCCACCTCGATGCCGTCGTAGATCGACTGCCGCCTCAACAGCCAAAGGCGAGAACCGAGAACATCTTCGCCGTCGAGACGATCGAAGCTGTCGCCGAGCCATCCGCGATTCTGCTCATCGTCCCGCAACTCGCTGTCCTCGACCCGACGATCCGTCATCAGAAGGATCAGCACCTGCGTTGCCAGTCCCTGCTCTGCGCGAAAATCACCCGGCGCAAACGCATGATCGAGATCGTTCAGCAAAAGATCGCCAACGAGGCCATCCCAGCCGAGATCGGGCGAACGATAGATTTCGTCCGCCTCGTCTAGAGGTATGATGCGAAGCATGTGGCTTTTCCTATACGGGTGCACCCGTTTGACCGGTTCCCGGAACAACACCGGTGTGGCAGTGGGTGTCGCCGATATCCTTGCCGTTATGGCGGACCGACCCGCCCTGAATATCAACACCATCGGCGGAGACAGTGAACGTCACACCGCCCTTGCGGATCTGGTAAGCGTTGCCCGCAACATCCACGACGATACCATCGCCCATGACCACCTTGATAATGTTGCCGGCAGCATCGTAAAGCGCCGAGCCGCCGCCAGGTATATCAGCCGGCCGATGGCCTGGATGCTCCAAACCGAGAACAACCGCGAAATCCGGATTGCCCGGAGACGGCAACAGAAGCCCTTTCGATCCCGCAGGTGGTGAAGAGGCAAAGCCGTGTGGCTCCGGGCGATGGATACGAGTGTATCCGTCATTGAACATTCCCCGCCCGGAAACAAATTGTTGGCCAGCCTTCTCTTCAAGGCGGCCATCAAAGTCGAAACGTATGAAGCCGCTCATTCGTCCTCGAAGTCCCCTTCATCGATCGCCGCAGCAGAATAGCCGGACGTCGTCTTGCCGCGCGGGTTCTCGCCGCCCAGTGCGCGAGGATCCGCGAGCGAAAGTGTCGCCCTCGTCATCTCCGCCTGCTCGAAATCAATATCCTTGATGATCATCCAGCCGTCGAGGCCAAGCCAGTCATCGTCAACGCAGACAAGGTAGTTTGGCTGCCAGAGCTTGCCTGCCTCATCGCGCCAGCCGCTGACAACAATCGTCGCGGTAGTACCGTTGCCTGCCGCCCGCCGCGCGTGCCATGCGGCACGTTTTTTCATGCGGCCGGTGGATGCTTCACCTTCGTGCCGCAAGATCAGCGTCCGCTTGCGGCTGATGCCGTTGTCCTTCGCCGACGACTGGCCACGAAACTGCTGCTTATCGCTGCCTTCCGTGGCCTGCCCGCGAACCTTGATGTCACTGTACCGGCCTTTTTCCGTAAAGCTGGCGCTGGAGCCAGGCAGGATGTTGACGCCCCGTTTCAGCTTGCCGGCATGCTTTCCGGCAGGCTTCGTCGCCAATTTGACGCGACCTTCCGGCGTGTCATGGATCAGAAGAGCCCTGCCCCGCGAACGACGCTCAATACTGGAAAACGCGCTCTCCCCGACCATGAGTTTGTGGCGCGCTTCTTTCGGCAATTCGCTGCCATCCGTCTCAATGCCGATTCCGTGGCTATCCAGATCCCTGGCAATATCGTCGAGGCTCTTGTCGAGAATTTCGCCGCTCGCATGTTCTGCCGAGCATTCGACAAAATCCACGGTCCGAGAGACGATGCCGCAGGAGAGCGACCGGCTTTCTTCATCGTAACCGGTATCGACGTCGCGCACATAGCCGGTAAGCAACAAATCGCCGCTCGCCGTGATCTTCGTCGGCTTGCCCGGCATGACGGGCAGGCCGGATCCCGTGATGACAAAATCGGCATTCGCGCTGCGCGCAGCCTCTTCTGCCGACACCCTGATATTGATGCGCATGATCGGCGGCAGGCCGTCGCAGACGACCGTCTCGAATGGTCCTGTCGAAATTTCCTGCATTATTTTTCCAGAGCATTGAAAGCCGATGGCATGAGCAGCGGCGTGGAAACGCCGGCGATTTCGACAAGGCTTTCAGCCCTGTTAGCATCGCCGTAAAGCTGGTAAGCGAGAAATGTAGAAGGCAGCGATATGCCTGTTTCGACCCGAACCACCGGAACCGCGTCTGCTGCCTGATCCGACACCAGGCGGACCGCCACATTCGTCAGGGCAGAGAGCCACATATAAAGATCGACACCGTCTGCACCCATGGCCGAAACCACACTCAGGGCAGCATCGCCAGCGGAGGCAATCCGGTCACGGCCCGCCCGCGCCTGCGGCCGGGAAATCCATTCCGCGCGCCCACCTGCGACAGCAAGTCCGGCGGCAAGCAAAACAGAGGCTGCGTTTGTGGTGTCTGCATCCTCGAATTGCCCGGATCGGAGGGTATCGAAGCCGGGTGCCGACGTAACACTCTCGGCAACGACCCGCATAATCGACAGGCTTTCCATCGCGAAATCATCAGCGGAAAGCATGGGGGCAGCATCAAGGCGCGCCGCGATATTTTCCGCATCGAGCGCATCCACGACAATGGTAGTAGCGAGACTGCCAAGCCAACCACATATTGCCTGTTTGTCAGCAGCCATCAGAACAACCTTCCGAATGCAGACGCGGCCACCGACAAGGCGCCGATAAAGGTGGTATCGACGTCGGCGAGGCTGAGAGAAGACAGAACCTCTCCGATAGCAGGTGCCGCGGTGAATTCGAACGCGACATACCCACGGCGATCCCGCTCCCGGGACCGGTGAAAATCCTCGACATAGGCAAGCTGACCAGCATCCATTGGAAGAACCAGCCTTCCGGGACCTGCGGCGAGACAAGCAGATGTTAAGAGCGAAGCGGAAATATCACTGGCATCGCCGAGGAGATAAGCCGTGACGCTGAACGAGGGCGTCTTGAGACCCATCTCCTCCATGCGTGTACGCCTGCCGCCAGCATATTCGTGCCGCGCCAGACGTTTTCCGCCGGACAAATCCTCGAAATCCACCCAGAAGCGGATACCGCGAAAACTGGCGGGCCGGAGCGTTGATGCCCAGTCTCTCATGTTTCGGTTCTCCGCTTAACGGGGTTTACTGTGCGCCAGTCGGCTTCGAGATATCCGGCGGGAAAGTCCTGCCGGTATCAGCGTTTGCGAGAGCTTTACCCCCCTGCGCGCCAATTGCGGTCGCATTGATCCGGAGGTTCTGCAACCTGTTGGCCGCATCCAGGAGTTTCTGTGCAGCAGCAGTCAATCCCGAGAGAAAGCTGTCGCCAGCGCTTTGCAGTTTTTGCGATCCGCTCTCGATGGCAGCAGCAGCAGTCTGACCTCCATCGGCAATTGACTTCCCAGCCTGGGTTCCCGCAACCTCGGTCGACTGTTCGAGACGCTCGCGAATTCCGCGAAACACATCCATGTTCGCAACTTCGGTCGATATCTTCTGTCCCGCCACTCGGCCTTGCCCGTACTCGCGGTACTGGCGCTGGAGATCGCTGGTAGCAGATGGTCCGGAGGCAATTTCTCTTGGGCGAGGTGCGGGGATGGGTGCGGAACCAGCAGGCAATGTCCGGTTGGTATATCCATGCCCACCGCCCGGGAAATCCCCGATAACAACCGGCCGCCCCTGACGGCCAGTCGAGGCACGAGGGCGGCGCGGATCGTCTCTGCCGGCCCCATATCTGGAAGCCCAATATTCGCCGAGAAACTTCTCGTCGCGGTATCCACCTTCATAGGCGAGATCCATCTCCTCTGTCGTGGAGATGACCCCAAGGTTCCGTCGGAACCAGCCCCACCCCCGCTTTTCCATGCCGCGCTGACGGGCGTTGTAGCGATCCAGCTGCTTGACGCCGCCATCCATGAGGGGTGTGACCGCAGGCGCGACACTTTCGCCCAAAGATGTTTTCAGTTTTTCCCAGCTGTTTGACATCCTGTCGATCGATGCTTGCGTGTCTCCGAAGATGCGGTTCACATCGCGAAAAACAGTGCCGTTGACTTCAGCGGAATTCATCGTGTCGATAAACCGCTTCAGGCTGTCGCTACTGGTCATCAGGGACTGCATGCCCAGACGGAATTCCTGATCGCTGAACAGCAGCGGAAGCTTGGAAAGGTCGCCCTTGATCGCCTCATTCGAGAGCCGGATGAACGCTGTGACGGCGTCTTCTCCGGTTTTCTTTGCGGCCTCCATCTCCTTTCGAAGATCGATGCCGAACTTGGCAAACTTCTTGCCCGTTTCTTCAGAATACATCTTGCCGAAGATGTTTTGCGCCTGAGTAGCGGCGCTGCTGGCGTCGCCTGTGTCCTCGCGGATCGTCTGAAGGATGGCAACAAGTTTCTTCAGACCATCCTCACCCTTGTAACCGAGCGTCGCGAAACTGTTTGCGAGGCCGGGGATGTATTGCGCCATATCCTTCAGTTCAAACTGGCCGGCCTTGCCGCCCATGACCATGATATCGAAGGCGCGCTGCATATTCTTCGTTTCGATCTTCAGGGCGTCGGCGGCCTTGAGACCGGTGTTGGCGATGTCCTGCGTTGCCGCGCCCGTGGCCTGCGCCGTGGCGAGTACGGAAGGCAGGAACGCCATCGCCTCATCCAGCGACTTGCCGGAAGCAACAAGCGTATCAATCGCCTCGATTGCGGGCTGCACGCTGTCGTAGTTCAGATCCTTCGCGATCTGCTGCGCCTGCGCGAAGGCCTCCTTTGTCTGCGCCGCCGACGCATCGGCCGTGATGCCGATGCGGGTCATCTGGCGTTCAAGCGCCGCAAAATCCTTGACCGTACCCGCAATCGCGCGGCCTACCTCATAGGCACCATAGCCGGCGATACCGGTTCGCAGCATCGTGCCGGCTTTGTTAAAGCCTTCGGCAGCGCGCTGCATTCCAGCCGAATGCCGATTGATCGACGCGACCTTGCGGTCGAAGTCGGACGCGGTCTTGTTGAACCGCGACATCTGACGCTCGATCTGGCCCATGCGGGTCGCGACGGAGCGGAAAGCAGGACTGGTGCTGTCCTTGCCATCGATCTCAAGCTCGGCGCGGATTTTCCGATTGGCCATGGATGCATCCTATCGAGGTAAGAGACGTTCGATTTCGTGAACGACACGCGGAAAGAAATAGTCTTCGATCACGCCAGCAAGGACATCGAGATAGACATCCGGATTGTTGGTGATGGCGTGGGCCGGGTTCGCTGCGAACAATTCGCGGATCTGCTCGCGCTTGCCGGTCGCAGACGACATTTGCGTGCCTGGCACCCGGCGAAATGCACCAACATGGCCGCTTTTCATGGCAGCGATGAAGGCGTGGCGATATGAGCCGCGAAGCTTCGCATAGACGCCGGATGCATTCTGCACTGCGCCAAGACGCTGCAAGGGTATCCAGCCGGACTCGGTAACAACCTTTGAGGTGTTACCACCAGCGTTGAAATGCGCCGTCGTCAGCGACGCGACCAGTTCGCGTGGCATTTGCGTGTGCGGACCGAGGCGGGCAACGATGCGTGATCTCGCGGTCTGGGCTACGCGCGTCATGGCACGGCGCATCGCTTTGGTGCGGATTTCACCGGGGAGCCGCCGGAAGGCGCGCTCCAGTTCCTCGAAATCCTTGCTGTTCATTTCCAGTCTCATGACCGGCTCCGTTTTCGTTCCGCGAAGAGGACAGCACGATTGCACCAGTGCGCGATTTCAGCGGCGGTCATGTTCTGTACCCGCATCGGGTCCCAGCCGAGTTGAAACACCATCAGATCGACGGCGTCAACAACCCCGGCTGCCGCATAAAAAAATCGCAAACAGCCTCGGCGACTTCGATCGCATCATGCGCCTCCAGTACCGAAAGTGCGTCATAGGATGGCGAAAGGCACACATTCAGGAGATGACGGTCAATCGCCTCATAGTGCGTGACGACCATCGGCTGACCGGCAACCACGTGCGTTTCACGCGGTTCACCGATGCCGTCCATGTAGATCTCTTTGTATGTTGGCGCCCGAAGCCGAACTTCCGAGAATGGTTGAACTCCCGGAAACTCATATTTCCGAGAAAGAGAGATGATCCTTTCCGTCATGGCCGCCCCTTATCCGCGACGGTATGTTTCGCCGACGATCAGGAGGCCAGAAAGCTCACCGTTCAACCGGTTGGAACTGGGTTCGCCGCTGAAAAACGCATTGAAGTAATAATGCGTCACCCCCGTAAACTCTTCCTGGATGGTGAAATTCTGACGAGGAGCGGTCATGAGCGCATTGAAATCGACGTCCGACGCATCCTTGAATGTCACCTCGGCGCGCGGCGCGGTCGGCGTGCCGACGCGATCGGTTGAACCGTCCTGATTGGTGATAGCTTCGTTTGATTGCCCTGCCGACAGCACGGTAAAATTGCCGCGCAGCGACAGAAGTGGACCACTCGCGAGACGGACGGTCATGCGCCCGCCAAAATCATTTCCTGCCATGGGTGTTCTCCGCAGATGGGATCAAAGAGAGAAAGAGGCGGAGACCGCCTCAAAGCTGAGCGTAGACGCGAGCAAGGCCGGCGAAGATATCGAGCGGGTTGACGCGATCCATCGGCAGGACAATGTCCACCCGGTTCGGATTGTCGAGATTGCGGGTAACGGTAATCTGCGCAGCGATATCGTTGCCGAATTCCAGAACACCGCGCCGCGAAAGGTCGATGCAGGCATGCACCAGCGTCGCCTTTATATCGAGGACCGTGACCAGGGTGGGCAGGTTCGCCGGATTGTCGTCGGCAATCGCCTTATTGGAATGCTCGTAGGCCAGCTGCGCGCGAATGAATTTCAGGGCATAGGTCAACTGGTAGACCGCCTGAATATCACGGAGAGCCGTGTCCGGCACGCCGTTCGTCGTCTGCTGCTGGGTGATGATCTTGTCGATGATCACGTCGCCGCTGCGATCAACCTTCCACGCCGAAACGCCGTTCTGCAGCCACGCATTGCGCGTCGGGTAATCCGGCCAGTAATTGCGATCACGCGGGGCGATCACACCGCTGACGACAAGGCCGGACTGATTTGCGGAAACGCGACCATCGGAGCCGGAGCCGAGCATGGGCAGCGCCCGTGACACAACGGCGCTGACTGCTTCGTAGTCGGGGGTGCCATTGCCGCCGCCCGAAAGGATCGGGATCAGCGACAGATGCCATGTGTCGCGCGCCAGACCCTTCGTATTCACCTGACTGTCGGTGCCCGTGAAGGGATAGAAGGCATGGCCGTAAAGCTGCTGATCATATCCCCAGCGTGATGTCACGAACGCATCGAGTAGCGCCACGGCGGCATCGTCACTGAATGCGGAAACGATCGCCTCGAAAGGATCGTCGCCCATCGCGGCGAGGATGGCGGAAAGGTCCGGATTGCCTGCACCTGGCGTTGTCGTTGCCGCCGTCAGGTTGGCGCTGGTAAAGACGTTCCCGCCTTCCAGAACCGGAATGAAGATGTCGAGCCTGCCCGCATAGGCACCCTTGTGCCGTGCCGTGAGGGTGACAACGTTCGTGGCCACCGTCGCCGTGAAAGGCAAGCTCTTCTTCGTGAGCGCATTGAAATAGGCGTTGATCGCCGCAGCAAGCGCCGAGGCCGTATCGTTCGCCGAGGTCCCGGCGGCGATATCGATCGATACGCTTTCGCCGGCGACCTGAACCACGGCCTGTCCGCCCGCCGCAGGAATGGCGCCGACAGTCAATGTCCGGACTTCCGCCGTGCCGGTATCGGCGACGCGGCCAAGGTAGATCACCTGCGCCGGCGCATTCTTTCTGGCGCGGATGAACATGCTTTCCAACATCGAACCGCGACCGGCAAGACGACGGGCTTCATTGACGGTGCTGCAGATGGCGATCTGGCCTTCAGCAAGAGCGCCGCCGGCGATGCCGAAGCCGAGCAGGATTTCGTTCAGTTCAGAGGAGAACTGCCCGCCGGACTCGATATCGAAGGCGAGCAGCGGTGCGACGATATTGTCGGGAATGTTGTTCACCATCGGGGTCAATCCTTCCTGGACGGTTTCACGGTTTCGGCCGGCGTTTCTTCGGCCTGTTCTTTTTCGACCAGGTCACCGGTCTCGATCATGCGGCGATGCTGGCGCGAAAGCGGATCGATGGGACGGCCACCTTCCGGCCAGCCGCCGGGGATGGCGCACCCTTTGGCCGCCACATAAATCTTGGACATTGGAAATCTCCGGTCAGGGGATCAGGTCGTTTTGACCTATTTCAAGCGAGGTGCTGCCCGGTCCAGCCGTCACACCGTGAATAGTGCTCAGCTGATCGGGGTTTTCAGCCGCAAAACAGGCTGCCAGTTCGGCAAGCTTCTGTTTTGCGTAACTGCCGTCAGGCAATGCTGCCGCAACCGACCCGAGCGGCTCAGGCAGGCCGGGGCGGCTCATGTCGAAATCGTCATCGCCGATTGCGAGGTTAAAGGTGCAGAAAATCCGCTGCCAGCGAAGGCCGAATTCCGGAACGGCGTGCGTCTCTTCGTCAACGCGCAACACCTGCTTGACGAGTTTTCTCCATGGCGCTCCGGCTGCGCTGAATTCAAGACGGCGTCGAACCTGCGCAACCAGGGCAGCAAGAACAAGTCTTGCCTCAACATCGGTACCTGCCGTCATGGCGTCGACATAATCCGTGCCGCCTTCGCGAGTGATGACCGCAAGCTCTGCCATGACAAGCAGCGAAACAGTAGCTTCAGTGTCATCGAAACCCGAAGCTGCGCCAGCGGCGTCCGCACTGCTTTTTTGCGTATAGACCGAGAGAACGGGCGTGTATTTCCGCTCCTGATCAATTTCGGTCAACGTAGGCCCGCGGCTATCAAATACGCGCGAGCCGGCCAGCGTCGGAAAATTCCCGCCTTCAGGAATATTGCTCGGCCTCAGAAGCTCGATTGCCACCAGCCTTACAGCTTCAGCCGCCAACATTCCTCACCTCCGAGACAAACCACGCAGGCCTGCTTGATCCATCCTTGCGCGAGGCCTCGACGCGCCAGGTCTTCTCGCCAACCACGATATGATCGCCCATTCTGGGCGACCATGGCCACAATCCTACATGGGCGGTGATGACGGCGTCGTAAGAGATGACCCCGTTACCCGACTGCGGGTCAGCAGACGGATACCTCCGGATGATGTCGCTTGTCGGCTCGAGATCGACAGAACACATGAAATCAAACGGCGCGCGCGCCGGGTCATCCTGTTCTGAATGATTGACGGTGGCACCCGGTCGCCTTCCTATCAGGCGACCGGTTTTGGTATCGAAGGTCGCCGCGCAGGCGTCTTCCGTGAAGGCCCGTGCGGCTTCCCAGTCAACCATTGCGATCAAGCTTTCAGGAGCAAAAGTTCCGCCTCGGCGGCACTGAGATCGACCTGAGCCGCATCAAGCGCTACAGTATCTGTCCCAGCCGCCGTTACCGCAGCCTTCGCGTTTTCGACCTTCTTTTCAGCCGCATCGATCTCTTCGGCTTTCTTCTTTGCAGCTGCGTCCGCCTCGGACCTCTTTTTTACTGCGGCGTCGGTTTCGGATTTTTCGTCGCTGTCGGAAGATTTGCCTGTGACAGCGATAGCAAAACGATCATCAATAAGGTGCTGGCCATAGTCGACGGGGACTTTGACAGGCTCGTGCGGCGAGCAAACCTTGTCTTCTTTGAGGGACAATACCGCGGCGGGGATAATTCCCCCACGCGGGAACGCAATCGACATTGTTTTCTTTGACATGGATTGTTCCTCTTCCTGTTTCACCGCGCCAAACAACATGACGCTGCAAAACAGGAAGCCCATAAGGCTTCCTGTTCGACTGTATTTCTGGAGTGCCGCCCGATCAGGTCAGGGTCAACCTGCGCAGTGTCTGAGGGCGCGTGCAAACCGAAATTGCATTCATCTGCACTTCGAGATCGTAACCCTTGCCGTTGCGCTTCTCGATCGCACGACTATAGAACGGCAGTCCGGGGGTGTTGACCGTTTCATTGTAATCGGCCGGCGCGAACCTGGTGATAAACAGGTCAGGGACACCTTCCATTACCACCCGAGCCTCGTTGTGGGCGATGTAGGGAGAACCGAGATCTGCCGTCGCCTTGGCGCCGGTTTTGTATCGCTCCCACGTCGCGCCGCCCCAGACGAAGCTGTCCGGAACATCCTGACGAAGAACGGCCGCGCCGGAATTGTACAGGAATGTTTCCCGGACGGATTTGTGCTGCCAGAGAGCCTTGTGGAAATCGCGCCCGGTAAAAACCCTGATTCCTCCATAGGCTTCATCGAGAGAATCTTCGAGCGAGTAAATCACATCCTGCCAGAGACTGGTAACGACCGTGCTGTCGACATCCAGCTCGAGAGATACAGCTGCCGGCACTGCCAGTCCGAACAGGTTATAGAGATCAACGAGAACACCGCCGGACTTGGATGTAACGATGCCCTTGATGGCGCCCACTCGCTGGTGTTCCAGGGTCATCGTCAGATCCCGTGCATGGCGCTGCGCCTTGCGATTGACGCGACCCTCAAGATTTTCGAGGCTGCTTTCAGTACCGAACTCGCGGACATTCTGCACTTCGTCAGCGGCGATACTGTCATCCCGCTGATAATGCGGGACGCCGATGATGTGCTTGCTACGATCGTCGTCGCCTGTCGTTTCGCCGGAACCACCGCGAGAGGTCGGCTCGACGAGGCTGAGTTTTCCGTTGCGCATTTCGATCGAAACGCTCGTCGTCGAAACGCTGTCTTCTTCAAAAAGCGCCGCTGCGGAAATCTGACCGGGGCGATAGGGCTCGGCGTTGACGGCGGCAGTGAGGCTCTCAAGGCTGAAAGGATCGCCGGTATGTGCGTTTGGTGCGGCCATGGATCAGATCTCCTTATCGGGCCTTGATGGTCACGGCACGAAGCTGTGTCAGCTTCGCAGCGCGCTTGGTTGCGTCGTCGACACTGGCGTCGAACACCAGCATCGGATTTTTCACCTCAGCGTCATTGGTGATGCAGACCGCTTTAACGTCGGTTGAAGTCGCATCGACTTCGTAGCCGAGGATAGCGATGGCGGTTTCCGCCCCCTCCTTGCCGACGACGCTCGCGTTTGGAGAAGCAACATATTTGCTGCTCGCCGTCACCTTACCGAGAACGGTGCCCGCAAGAAGCTTGCCAGCCCCGGATGCGATGGTGAGAACCTCGCGAGAAAGGTATCCGTTCGCTTCGGACAGCAGGACGGCCAAATCGCGCGGAGTTTCAGTCATGGAAATGGCCATGGATCATTCTCCCTTGGTCTGGTTACGGCGCGCCGCAAAGATCGCGTCGCGATTGATCTTCGGCGATGCCTTTGCAGCGGACGAGGCAGAACCCGGCATGGCCAGGCTGGCGGCCGCAAGACGCTGTTGCTCGTAGGTTCTCGCAGAGCCCGCTTCTCCTTCTCCTGCCTTCGAGGATGCAGCCTGTGCGGCGGGAACATTCGCGGACACGAAGGCGATAACGGCTTCCGCTGTCATCTGCGGGGATGCGCCGGCAAGCTCGATTGCAGCATTCAGGCGGCCGGCGTCTCCCTTGATGCCTTCAGCGGAGGCAATGGCGTTGATGCGGCCCATGGCCGCAGCGAAACCGTCGTCGCCACCGGAAGCAGCTGTGACGACGGCGGCGAGTGCTCCAGCCGCGGCGGACGCCGGGCCGGACTGGGACTGTTGGACAGTCATGTCACCTCCAGTGGTGGGTTGAGCCGCGCAAGGCGGCGGGTCGGAAGGCGGAGCTTTCGCGCCGGTTTCACCTTCGTTCTCAAACATGAGAACGTCGGCCGTCGATCCGGGAAGCACCGCCGCCCGAATGGCATCTATCAGACTTGACATTGCGTTCATCTCCTTTGGACCGCCTTCACAAAGGCGTCGAAGGTTGCCAGTGGATCACCGACAGCGTCGATGAGGCCGATCTTCAAGGCATCACCCGCTTCGTAGATATCCGCTTCAGTCGCAAGCGCGGATGCTTTTGTGATGCGGCCGGAGCGGCCTTTGCCGACAACTTCAGCAAATTTTTGCCGCATCACTTCGGCCTGCCCACGCCAGCGCCCAGCCAGAGCGGCGGAAAGAGGCTCATACGGGTTTCCGTCAGCCTTTTTTCCTCCGGCACGAATGATCGTAACTTTGATCCCGGAATCGTCCAGCGCCTTGGAATAGTCGGCATGCAACATGATGACGCCAATAGATCCTGCCCCCCCGAATTCCGGCATCACGACAGAACGCGCTTGCGAGGCCAGCAAATAGCCAGCGGAATAAGCGAAGTCAGTGAGGATCGAAATGGTGGGCTTCTCCTTCGACAGGAGGGCCATGGCTGAAGCGACCTCGAAGGCACCATTCACCTGGCCTCCATAGCTGTCGACCTCAAACACCACGCCTCTGACATCAGGACTTCGGCGGGCCATGGCGATCTGGGCAAGCAGCCCCTGATAACTCGTCTGCCCTGAATTAGCACCAATCCACCCGCCTTTGTGCACAAGGGTGCCTTCGATCGGAATGATCGCCACCCCCTGGTAAAGATCAAATGGCAGCAGATTGGCGCCCGTGTAGGCCCTCTCAAGACGGTTGCCAACTTTTCCCGCCAAGGGACGCCCATTTCCTCCCGCCACATGACTGACAGCATCACCGGGATTGGAAACCACAACGGTGTCGCCCGCGATTCTACTGCCCAGTCCATGCAAAAAAGCCTCAGCTTTTCTGGCGTCGTACATCAGTGGCGTATTAAAAACCTGCTGGGCAATATGGGCATAACTCAAGCTCATGGCTTTTCTCGATCCTAAAACTTAAGCCGCCAACGACGCGACGGGCGGCAACCGATCATCTTCGCTTGGCAGGCCGCCTGCAGGCGGACGAGCTCTTTATCGATATCGGCGATGCTGGACGACGCGACCTTTACCCGCTGTTGCATAACAGGAGAGCGAATTTCGCTCTCCTCGATTTGCTCGCCTGCAAGGCGCTTCGCTTTCGCCGCAGCAAGCGCTGCATAGAGAGCACACGGGTCTTCTACATCGACAACGACACCCGCAATCTTCACGGTATTCATGCGGGCGCGCCTTCCTTCTGCGTCGTTTCGGCTGCCGGCTTCGAACCATATCCACGTTCAAACGGGCTCCGCATGCCGGCTTTCACATAACGCTCGTGCCACATGAGCCGGCTCTCAAATACTTCCTCCGGATCGTCGCCGAGTTCGGCACATTCGCGTTCCAGCGTTCCTGTACCGTTGGCGATACGCTCGCTGGATGCCTTTGCACGCTTCTCGTCATCGGCAGTCGGTTTCGAAGGCCCCTGGCAAATTGCCCAAAGGATTTCCTCCCGAAATTGGCGGAAAACTTCATATCCGCCCTTGAACGGTATCCGTCCCTCGCCGATTTCTTCATCCAGCCACCCCGCGTAGGGAACCAGAACGTGTGGTGCCGCAATGCGGTCCGTACGTCTCTGGGCGATGGGCCAGAGAGCCGAATTTTCCATGTTCGTACTGGCATAGGTGGCATTGGTATAGTCCAAGGTATACCCGCCATATGACATGCCGAGCGCCCGCGCCGTCTCACGATGGAGCGAGGCCATGAAACTTTGAGATTCCTTTCCAGGTGTGGAAATGGACTTGAATTCAAGATCTTCACCCGGAGCGAGGTGGGAAACGCCAGCTCCGGCACCGAGGCGAATTTCCGATTCCGCGGCGCGATCCAGTTGCGCCTTGAAGTATTGCGCAAAGTCAGACGCAATATCTTCCACACCGGTGGCGCCGCTTTCCTTCATGCTTTCCAGCGCCTCGAACGCTTCTGCGCTCGGCTTGTCGCTTTTCAGGATGGCAGCGTAAATCGTCTGCAAAAAATGGACCTGGGCCATCGCGTCATCAGTGTTCTCCGCCATCAGGTATTTTCTGAATGTTGTGGCGAGAGGCGACAGGCCACGAACATCGTCCGAAGAGAACGGATCGAACGCATGCATGACGAGCTGTCGCCCGTCTGCGTCCCGTGCGGCATAATCGATTTTCGTCGTCATGCCGTCGCGGCGCTCTTGGAAGCGGTAATGCGTCGGGCGTCCATAGGCATCATGAATGACGCCCTGATACATCCCTTCGATTTCATTCGTATCCTGCACCAGTTTCTGCGGGGAAACGAGCAGAAACTTTGTACCTGTTCTGGTTCCCGGCAGCCTTTGCGCTTCCGGCAAATAGGACACAATGCCCGTACTTTCCCCGAATGCGAGCCAGTGTCTCAGGCCCACATCGGTCTGCTGGGGGATTGTGAATTTCGCACGGAAGTCGCATTCCAGCGGGTTCCATGCCCAAACCTTGAAACGCCCCTTTACCATCCGTGTCCAAGAAACAGCTTCGGCGCGGTCGTAACCGAATTTCGTCAGATCTGGACGCGGGTTCAACTGCAGTTCGACGCCGACCGTGTCGGCAAGGATCTGGTCAGCCGCGCCGCGCAGCCGTCCGGAATTCTGCAGCATATCCATGGCAAGGGCTGCCGCCCGCCACCATACGCGGCGGATTTCGTCGCGATGCTCTCTCAGCGATGCAGGACGGGAAGCTATGATGCCGGATTGTGTATCACGAAGGTACCCGGCCCGATGACGGGACGGATTTCCGGCAGGAACAGCGACACTGCCGGCCTTCACCCGTACCCGCATCTTTTCCGTCATCGTCTTTTCGCCCACCTGTTTTCGACTGGTTTCTTCACCGGCAGAGGTGGCACGATCGGAGATTGCTCCGGCGGTACCCTCTCTGCCACTTGCTGGCTTTCCGGCGACAAAAGGTCGACCGGTGTTGCAGGTTCATATTTCGCGCGGAGCGCAGCCCACTGGCTTTTGGTCAGGCGAGAGATGCCGAGGTGTTCAGCCATCGCCATCGCGTAGATGCGGCAATCAAGAAAGTGGTTATGCTCTCGACGAGGCATCCACTCTTCGTGCAGCTTGCCCTTCACCATCTTCTGGCTGAAATATTCCGCAGTCAGCTGCTGAAAATACTCCTCGCCCAGATCCATATGGAAATGGCAGTAACCTGGTGGATCTGTCGCTTCACCCGAACGCAAACCGGTTTTGTGAAGGTTTCCGTAGAACTCCGCCTTCAACGCCCAGGTGCCGACCGGCCACGACATAGCCGAACCATGCCTCTTGCGTTTTCCACGCTTGTTTACGGATTTGCGCACAGGTGGGCTAATCGCAGCGACGCCACGCCCTGGCATACCCTTGATGGCGTACGCATTCGGGCGCCGCCGACACCATTCGAGCACCTGAGTAGGTCGGTACCCACTGTCGACAGCCAAAGCTTCGATCTTGCGCAGGACACCGTGGCTGTCAGGAAATTCCTGTTCACAAAATTCTTCGAGAAGGAGCCACGCGCCGCCTTGTGGATTATCCGTCGCACCTTCGAAGAACTCAGCGAAAACATTCCAGCTCTGGCGATCTTCTGCGAAGACAACGCCCTCACAGTAAATGCCGTAGGACTGAACGTCAGCACCGGCAACAAAGAGTAGACCACCAGCTGGAATTGTGCCCGCGAGGTATTCTTCCCGTCGCTCCATAAGCCGTTGATGATCGGGGGCATTCCCTTTCATCTGGTAGGGCTTGGCGCAAATCAGATTGGAATAATCCTTTGCGCCCGCCTCGCCCTTGGCCTCATATTTGATCTTGTCTTCCGCGATGGCCTCATAGGACATCATGAGCGACATGAAGGCATCCACATGGAAGCCGGGATGCCTGTCCGGACCCGTTATCGTCGGAATATAGCGCCCTTGCTGCACAGCAGGGACACGCTCCATTTCCGAAATGTGATGCGTGCAACTAACACACCGCATAACCGTCTTATGCAGATGCTCCCGATTTATCAGAAGATTGGCATCTTCCTGAACCTGCTCGGTACCGCACTCCGGACAGCGGATGTACCAGAAACGTTGATCCGAACGGCGAAAATCACGGTCAATGCGGCAATGGCCCGGACCTTCTCCGAGCGCGTCACCGCTATCGAGTTCCGGTGTCGAAAGCCCAAATATCTTGTAGGTTTTCTGCCGACGAAACGCAGTGAAGCGACCGAAGAACAGGTTTTCCGGATCCGCTCCGTTAGGAAGCGTCTGCCATTTTGAAACCTCGTCCTTCACCCCGAAGCGGGTCGTCTTGGCCGAAAGGTCCATAACGGTATTGGCGTTCGCCAGATAAAGCGATCCGCCGGGAAACTTCTTTTCGTAAGTCGTAGATCCTACCCCGGACCGGCTGGTCGTCGGCATGATGATCTGTTTTCCGGTATGCTTCTGCCAGGCGTCAATGAGCGGCTGAAGCTTGCCAGAATTGATATCCTGCAGGGTATCGAGACCCGGCACGCCGTAAATCGAGTTGTCCGGGCAGGTCTCTGCAATGTAGAGCATCCACGCCAGCGCCAGAATTGAGACGCCGGTCTGTTGCGATTTTCGAACCGTTACCTCTGTGCATGGATGCTCAAGACTGAGGCACTGCGCGATTTCGACGAGATACGGCGCATCTTCGGCCGACCATAAATCTCCCTTTTTTGGACCATCCACGAGAACGATGTTTTGAGGAAGATACACGTCAAAGGGGACTGGAGCCTCACTCCGGATTGTTCGCGCCAAGGCTGAAGACACAAGGCGAAAGGCCCCGGGATGCACCGTCATGCGTCTTCATCCTCAATCAGCGGGTCGCTCTCGGGCGCTGTTTCCGCCAGAGCTTCGAGCTTGTCGGCGATGTCATTGCAAATATCGATTGCGATCTGACGAAGTAGCACGCGGACACCGTGAACCCCTTCTTTCGAAACGGCCAAAGCGATTGTGTCAGCCCGATTAGGAAGGCGCTTAACGATGGACTGAATTTCTCCGCCAATGATCGCAACAGCCTGATCGGTTCTGTCTTTGCGGATAAGAGCTCCGCAATCTTCCTGATGTCGGATCTTTTCGCGCCCGACTTTAAGCCATTCTGATTGCCGGCGCGCTTCGTCAAAACTGTTCTCATCTCGGAACGGAAGCTCCGGTGGAGACTTGCCGTCCGCCCTACCATCTGGAGACCGAAGCGGCGCGGTTGCCTTGGCAGGGTTCACATGCCTCTGTCGATAGTGGTCATAGTGGGCAAGAGATACCGCGACCACCTGCCCCTGTGAGCCACGCTCAATCGGAGTGTCCGGGCGATCTTCCGCCAGCTTTTTCACGGTCTTGGAAACGGCAGCCTTGGAAACACCGTCCCGCGCAGCAATCTGCGCGATGGACCACATCACATCGCTCATCGTTGACCCGTTCGTTAACCCATGCGTTAACGCCGTTAACCCCGTTAACCCAATTTTTTCAACTGTTTGACTGGCGGCTTTTCGGGGTCGTCCCGGCCCGCAGGGGGAGAAATCCCGGTACGGTCCCTTGACCCAGGGGGGGGGCATCGGACCCCCTCGAAGGTCATGATGACGCCTTGCCCAAGGGCTGCTCAATCCTTCCATGGCGATGGCGACCGTTGAACGTTAGGTTCAAACCATCGGTCATTCAAAGGCATCTGCCCAGAGCGAGGCGGGCTGGTAATTCTGCGGCGAGAATGTCGCCCATACCTACAATGCAAGAAGGCGACCAATTGGCCGCCTTATCTGTCATCGTCGCATAGCTGTAGCACTGACCCTGAATCGGTGTCTCGCTCGGGAGACTGTCAGGGCTGGGTCCGGGCGCTAGAGCAAAAGCCCGCTAAGAACCGGATTGACCATGCGCATTTGTACTCACACTTTTTCGAGCATGACAAGAGGCATGTTGAAGACCGTGGGCTTGCCGAAGATTTCGATGGTGACGACAGCATCACCTTGATCAGCGCCACCAAAGGCATCAACCGCAACCTCAAAGCCGACGAATGGACCGCTGGTTATCCTGACCTTATCGCCCTTCCTGATGGCATCAGATCGACGGTTGTGATCATACACACCTTGTGCCGCCAACTCCTTGAACTGGCTTATCGATTCCGTATTTATCTTGACCGCAACCTCACCCGACATAATGATACTCTTGACGTGATCGAAGGTGAGGATACCCCGCAGCGCATAAGCATCTGCCACACAGAAAACGAACACTATGCCGTTGAAAACGGGCGTCGGTTTTGATGGAAGTATCTTATATCTACGCTTCCGCTCAGGTCCTTGCCGCATGATGACGCAGGCCTCTATACCTGCATCGATCATGGCATTTTCAACAATATTCTCCCGTCCGTACTCGACCTGAGCGATAATCCAAGCCGAATCGGAAACGCCATGCGCCCTCTCTTTCGATGCCGATTCGCGCTCATGGGCCACTCTCGCCGCCTCTTGCGCGATGCGATCTAGCTTCGCGAAGCCCTTGGGTGAGACGTAACCGCAGATATCTTCGAACTTATGCTGCATCATCGTTCCGTCCCTCGTTCAGTCTGGATTTGAAGTTCTCAATTGCGATGGACACGGCCTCGTCGAGATCGTTCACGTCAGCGGGTATCGGCGGGAACTGGGCGAACTCCAGACGTTCCGGAGCAAGCGGCCATGGCCAGCATCGCTCCGCGTAGGCACGCTTCCATGCCTCCCATACAGGCCCGTTGACGGCGACCCGCTCAAAGTCCTTACTGATCTCGACAATGCGGTTCGTTACCGTGAAGCGCTTGCGCTCGATAAGCTGGACGGCCTCCGGCCAACCCTGCCTTTCCTTCTTATCGCGCCAGATCAGGTCCTTCTTTTCCGGCTTGTTCTCGATGATATTCTGCTCGATAAGCGTCAGGGAGAGCGCCCGAACAGGAAGAAAAAGCTTCGTCATCAGGAGCGCGCGACCAGCGCGGGAAAACACTGAGACCATCTCCGTCGTCTCGGTCTGCGGTGATTGCACGCTCTGTTCCGCAAGCTTCACCCAGCGCCGTTCCTTCAGGTATTTGGCCGCAGAGCAGAGATATTTTCGACCGGTGGACAGGGCGACGGCCTGATAGTTCTCCGAGTGAGCAAGCGCACTGGCCCGCTCATCTGGCGACAATGCGCCCCACTCCCGGCGCGCATCCGGCTCGCTGTCGTGGATCGCCGTCTTCCACGACAGGAAGAACCGCTTGAACGCCGTTTCGATCGCTTTCGGATTTTCTTCCTCATCCCCCAAATTGCCGCGCGCAGGCGCATCTCTCTCTACTGAAGGTTCTATTGATGGTTCTATTACGGTTCGGGTGACATGGTGACACCCCTCTCCGCAGTCAGTGTCACCCGTCTCCGTCGTCGGTGTCACCCGTGTCATGGTGTCACCCGTCTGATCTGCCGGGATGACGGGTGACATGGTGTCACCCGTTGTTTCCGGCTGTTTTGCGTCCGGAAGGCGGTCAATGGCTCGCATATCGAAGTCATATCGTGTCGCCTCACCAGGGCGACCCGTGGCCTTCCTGACGATGATCAACAGGCCTTCGTTGACGAAATCGGCGAGAAGGCGCTGCACGGTCCGGACGGACAATTCTGTTTCCTGCGCCAGCGTTTCCACGGACGGCCAGATACCCTTGCCGTTATCGTCGGCGAAGTCAGCCAGCCGAACCGCCAGCATCTTGCGGCTGCTGGAGCCAAGCTGCGCGCGGAACAGACGGCTCATGATGAGAATGCTCACTTCACACCGCCTTTCCGCGCCAGCGTCTCCATGAAGGTGCGGGCGGCGTTCAGCAGGTGCTCGACATCGGCCGGCAGGCGCCCGAAGCGATCCCGCACCGTCAGCAGCGCCGAGATCTCCAGATCGACAAGCTGTTCACCGCGCATAAACCCGGCCTTTCGCAGGGCGCGGTAAATGGCGGTTTGCTCGCGATAAAAGGTGAATGTCGGGATGTTGAGCAGCCACCGCGCCCGCTCCGCATCCGTCCTGCAATCCTGTAACTGTTCGATAACCGGCGAAATCCCCGTCACGACCGGCCCCCTTTCCATAATTCGAAGTCCGAGCGCAGGTCGATAAACGCCGCCTGCGCCCGCTCCTCACGATTGAGTTGTGTCTTGCTGGTGATGCCGATCAGACTTTTCAGGACCGTATCGGCATGTTCCTTGTTGTGGATGGTGCGCGACTGGGCGGGATGCTGCCGCTGCTCAAGAAATCGATGAAACAGCGTATCCGCGCACAACATGGCCGCATTTGCGGCGAAATCGCCCTCGCGCAAGCGGCTGGTCAGCTGGCGTTCCGGCGGCTGGCTTTGACCGCTTCGAAAGGCAATCTTGGCGCGCTCCCGCAGGGTCAGGAAGAGGATGGTGTTTTCCAGCGCCCCGGTCAGTAGCTCGATTTCATCCGGCAGGGCGTCCGCATAGAGCGTGCCGAGGATGACGCTCTCACCCGTCGAGCGCCGCGCGATGATATGCGTCTGGTCACCATCGGCATCGATCCGCCACCTGTCGCCCTTGCAGCGTCGGGTGATATCCTCCAAACGCGCGACGCGGGCCTTTTCACGCTGGCGATTTTCCTGCTCGCGCACCGTCATGCCGCCACCCCAAGGGCGTATCCGCCCCATTGCAGCGCCATGGCGGCAGCGATACCCGGTTGCGTCTGCGACCGGATTTTCCAGCGGTCTGCACCTGGCGATGCTCGATGAACAACGGACCATCGCTTGTGCTCGTCAGTTCCCGCCTTGGGCGGAACCAGCCTGTTTGTCGCCACGAGTGACGGCAGGCCCCGAAGATAAAAGGATGTCGCCTTGAAGGACGGATCACCGAAATGCCATGGCTGCACCGTCTGGGCGGCCTTGTGATAGTTCCGGATCCGCTCCTTGGCATGCCGGTGCATGACAGGGTTTTCCACGGCGATGCGCGGTATCGGCGCATTCCAGCAGTCGGAAAACAGCGCAGCGCCCTCATCAAGAAGCCGCCACATGATGGAAAGCCGGTCCTCGCGGGACAGAACGGCCCAAACCTCCCGTTCCGCGTCCGTCGCCTCATTCGGGGCATTCTTCGGCGGATCGACCAGCCATCGAACGCCGGAGTTGCAAAGTCGGGTGCATGGCGGATGCATGACGGCCAGCAAATCCCAGCCTTCGTGCAGGATGTCGCGGATGTCGCAGATGATATGCCGGTTGCTGCCATCATCCGCCGGCAACAGGTCGCAGGACCAGACATCATGCCCCAATGCCGCAAAGGCGCGGCGAACGACGCCCGAGGTTTCGCAGCCGATCAGAACCTTGAGCGGCTTTGCGATTTTCAGGGAGGATTCTAGGAAGGCAACCGTCACTCGCACGCCCCCCACTGATTACAGGAGGTGTTGAAGTCGGCCCGCATGAGCGCGAGGCCGTCATATTGCAGGCCGCCACGCGATGTCTTCGACCACTCAACGCGCGCACGGATACCTGTTCGCCCGAGCGACCAATCATAATCTTCATTTTCCCAGCCGCACGCCAGGAGTGGATCGTCGGTAACATTGAAGAATGTGGAATTGCCTCTCTTGCTGACGCTGGAAACGAGGGCTTCCCATTCCTCTATCTTGTCTATGTGGTCTGGAAATCGTTCTGCAATGGCGCGCATTTCGTCTTTGCGGCACATGATGCAAGGCATGCATCCAACACGCCCCATCCCGGAATCGTAAAGCGGATTCCAAGGAACGGAATGCTTGCGATGGAAGTCGAAAACTTCTTCTTCCAGCCATTCAATAAGCGGTCGATAAGCATATGCTGTCCAGCTTTCGCCCGCCCGCCGATCTGCGGCGGGAAGCGAGAACGGAACAGGGTTGATACGCTGGAGCCGAGGCAAGTCACGGCGCGCAATACTCTCTTGGTGGCGAACGCCCTGCCATGAGATCAGCGTATTACCAGACTCAAGGATTGGGCGCTGGACCGTTTCGAACATCGGCACCAGCTTGAGTTCGTCCGTACAAAAACGGGTTTTGGATGAAGGGAATCGCGTTTTCCAAAGGCAAAGGTCAAGGAAGGGATTGCCGGTCGGATGCAGCAGCGCAAGTGCCCTCTCCACCTTGTCCATCGGCACGCCCTCGACGGGCCAGACGCGGGCAACGTATTCTCGCTTCTTGGCAAGCTTGGCGGTAAAATCTGCCTTCACCCACTCGATTTCAGGCCCGCCAGTCCGCCCCGGCAGTTCCCGCACGAAATCATAGGTCCATTCATGCTCGTTGCCGGTATCGGCAAAGACGGCGCGAAACGGCAGACCGCGTTCCATGGCGCGGAGATAGAGCGCCGTCGAATCCTTGCCGCCCGAAACGGAAACCACATGCGAAAGCGTCATTCCGCACCGCCTTCCGGCGCGCCGGCCTGATTGCCCCAGAACTCCCACGTTCCATTCAGGCGCACGTCGCCATCCGCGAGGCTCTCGCGGCGCTGGAACATTTCGAGCTTGGGCATGGTCGGATAAAGCCGGTCGATCTGTTCAGCGAACCAGACGGGCTTTTCGCTGTGACGTCCGACCGGATGTTCGGTGCATTTGATGGGCTGGGTGCCGGGAATGGGCGCGGGGAAATCGCCGCGCGTGCCGATCAGCAGAAGTTCGAGGTTGTCGAAGCTCCAGTACCCGGTCCCGGTCTGATCGCCGGGATAGATTTTCTTCCAGCCCCAATAGCTCTTGTAGGTATACCCCCAGCGTTCCAGCGCCCTGACGCCATTGGCAAGGTCCGTCACCCACATGAAAATCGCCGAATTATGAGCGCCGGGGCAACCGAGCGACATGATGTCGTCGAGGGACATCGTCGGATAGTGGTTCTCGGCGCTCTTTTCGCCGCCGGTCACTTCCGAATAGGTTTTGAAACGCCATGGCGGGTCCGCGTAAATGATCGGGAACGCCCTGCCCTGATCCTGCCCGACACCTTGCCACCATGGTGCAACGTTCTGGCGCGCGGCGATCTGGACCGCGAGATCGGTGCGGACGGCATGTCGCATCTTCTGATCCTCGGCGCGCTTGATCTTGGCGACCTTCGCTAATTCCTTGAAATTCGCCGGTTCCGGCAGGAACATGGTGCGGATTGGCTTGACCGCCGGCTGAGAAACGCCATCGCGGCCCACGATTGTCGCTTGGTGGGGAATTTCCCCACCATCGACCATGCGTTTTCGTGCCGCCGATACCGTCTTGTGATCCACGCCGAGCTGCGCGGCTATGGCGCGATTGGAAACCGTCGGCGCATCCTTAAGATGCTCCTGAATAATCGCCTGCCGCTGCGCGCCGGAAAGATGACGACGCGCGAAGTTGAGAGAACGGGCAAATGATCGCTTGCCTTCTTCTGTCAGTTGCTTGCGGATGAAGCGGGGCCAGTCGGTAATACCGAGCATCTTGCAGATGGCGACACGGTGGTGGCCGTCGAGGATTTCACCGGCCTCGTCATATTCGACCGGAACCTTGACACCGTGCGCGGCGATATCATCGTAAAGCGCCTTGAAGTCGTCATCGGAAAGCGGCGGCAAAAGCTGGTACGGTCCGGTCACCACGATGCGGCTTATGTTATCTTCCGGCAGCTTGCCTTCGGTTTTTGCGCGCTCGATGACGGCAGCCGCGCGATCGCCCGGACGAAACAAGTTGCCATCCTTCGGGTCGCGCGTGAGATAGCGGTGACCCATTGCCGAGCAGGCCGTGCGCACCTCCTGCGAGGTCTGGCAGCGGTATTCGCCGTCGCGCAGCGCGGATGCAATGATGTTCAGGCCGGCATCCTTCGGCATCTGGAGAGATTGCGCCGTCATGCTGCACCGCCTTTGCGCATCAGGCGCAGATCGGTTTCGCGGATGATCTCGGTGGCACGTTCCACCGATACGCCGCGCGCCAGAAGTCGAGCAGCGAAGCGCGGCACGAACTCGAAACCGGCATCATTTATTGCCGTGCGGATCGGGGCGGGAAGTGCATCGAACAGTTCCATCAATGCACCCCTCTCAACTGGCGGAGATAGGCCTGCCCGCTGCTGGTGATGATCGCCTGCCGCTTGTCATTGGACAGACGGACGTATCCGGCGCGCATGCACTGGACTGCGGACGGCATTTCACCGTGGTGGATCTCGCGCCAGCCGTCAGCATGGGCGACGTGTCGCAAAAAACCGCGGTCACGATCCGAAAGCGGATGCTCAAAAAGAGAAACAGCGGCACTCAATGTCCTGCCTCCTCGACAATGCGGCAAACCTCGCATTCAGCGAGGCGCAGCGTTTCAGCGATTTCATGGGTGGATCGACCGGAGCGCCAAAGCTCCATCACCCGCGCGGTGCGGGCCTCATGTACGAGTTTGGAACGGCTGGTTTCGGCGATGCAGAGCGTCACAGGTTAACTCCGATGGCCGCCACACGCGCCATAGCTTCCTGCCGCGTCAGCTTTTCGGATGGCGGTAAAGCAATTCGCGCCGGAAACGCGGTGTCGATCCATCCAAGAATGCCGGCGCGCAGCGTTTCGGATCTTGGCGGATGTTTGCGTCCAAGGCGAAGTGCGGCACGGCGTTCGGATGCGTCGCGATCCACCAGATCCCAGATGTCGTATTTTTCCAGCGCGGGAACGAAGCCCGGGTTCGATAGCGCCGGCGGCCGCTCCGAAAGAGCGAGAAGCAACGGGATCAGAAGTGCCGAATCCCAGATTTCGCGATTGTCGTTGTATCCCTCTGCCTTCATCAGCACTTTGAGGGCGGCAACAACCGCATCGCGTGGGCGCGTTTCGATGACCGAGAGAAACCCCTTGATGCCGTAGATATCGCCCGCAACTTTCGTGAGAGACGATCCGTTCGAGGTCATCAAACGGCAACCGCCTTCTTCGGCTATCGATTGAGCTGTGACCGCCCATTGCTCGCCGGCAGCAAGCGCAGCCTTCAGGAGCTGCCAAACCGTTACGGCGGTGACCACGCCATTGACGGCAGCGAAGGCCGCCGCCTGCTCGGTCCTGTTCATCTGGACGATCTGACAGGGAACCTGCGAGAATCCGCAAATGGCGGCGGCATGCGTGCGGTGCTGGCCGTCGATTATCGCATATGCCCCCCCCTCCACGGGGGAGACGAACACCGGCGAGAACATGGACCAGCGGAAATTTGCCGCGATGCGACGGATCGCCTTCCAGTTCTGCAGCTTCAGGTCACGCTGGTAATCTTCGTCGATGACCAACTGATCGATATCGATCCATTGAAGGATGGGAGCCGGGCCGGCGGAAACTTCTGCCGGCCGGTCAATTTTTGAGAATTCTACCTTTCGCAATGCCATGCCAGTCAGCCTTTCTTGATGTTCACGAGCATCTCTTTCAGCTCGCGAATTGCTTCGTGGATTTCCTTGCCGATCCGCTTCTTTGCGGCGGCCGTGCCAAGCGTTCCGGATGCCTGGGCGGCTTGCAGTTCACGCACGACGTCCATGACCTCGCTCATCAGGTCGATGGCGTCCGTCTCTGTTACGGGTCGCGCCTCATGAGGGTGATCGTCATCGATAACCAGCTTGAAGCCGAGCGTGCGCGCCATAGCGGCGACGATGACGGGCGTTTTCGCACGCCGGTCCGCCTCGATGGCAACATCGACCGGAATCAAGGTTTCTTCGTTTTCGATATTGAAGCTGGCGTAGTTGGAGAGCGTGGAAACCGTCACGCGCGTCAGCAACGGAAAATTGGTCACGCCGCCGCCCAGCTTGTAGCTGGCGTCTGTCGCGCCTTTCAGGCTGCGGATTTCTTCTTCGGAAATAGTGCGCACGAAAACACCCCTGAAAACGCGTCAAGGAAAGAAAATCGGAAAAGGATTCGGTGAAGCCCGCGCGGGCGCGGCCTATTCGTTGCCCATCAGATCAACCGCAGCCCCGCCACATCAGCGGCGGCAGGAACAGGAGAGACAAAGATGAACGCAACGAAAGAAAAGGGCCGCCGGAGCCGGGAGGAGAGGCGTCACGGCGGGTGCGCAGAGGGGAAAGGAGTAACCCTCGCGCAACAGGAAAGACGTTCCGGACGGAAGGGTCCGCAGGCATGTAAAGCCTCTTCCGTCCGGTATCCCGTGCGCGCACTGCCGGGAAAGCGCCGGGATTGGTTGCAGCGGCAGGATTCGAACCGGGGGCATAAACCACGCGGGATGACCGCATCCCTACGCTGCGATAAAACTGGAGCGCCGTCATTCTACGGCCTCCTGCGTCCTGGTCACTTCAGGCCGCTGTACATCAGCGGGCCACGTAATATCTTTGGGCCAATGATCCGAAAACCATTGCATCGCCTTTTCAAAGGTCCCCGTCGCGAGATCGCCACCACTGGCTATACCATCGAGCTTTGCGCCACGATTGAAGACAATCGTTGACAAGCGCTTTCGGCCAATCCCGGCGGAAGCTGCATAAAGGTCTGCGATGCGGACAATCTGATCTTTCATAGCCATGCGGGCTAAATGCGGTCTTTTGTCCGCATTTGTCAAGGTCAAAAGACCGCTTTTGTTTGACCGCATTGCGGCTGATAATCCGCACATGGAGAACAAAGTGCTAGATACAATCAGGCAAGTCATTGATGAGCTTGGCATAACACCAGAGGAAGCAGCCAAACGCAGCGGCCTTGAGCGGAGTTATTTTCGGAAGCTTTTCGAGCGAGGCACGACGCCGAAGCTGGATACGATGCGGAAGATAGCCGCGGGATTGGATGTTCCGCTTGACCGACTCTCGGGAGACAGCCCTTCTTTCGACAGCAAAGAGAACAGCGGGAAAAACCTCAGGATGCCGGATCGGCATGAAATGCCCAACGATGTGCCGGTTCTAGGTACAGCGGCAGGTTCGCACCTGCGCGGCGCGTTTCAGATTACGCCGGATCCCGTTGATTTCGTGAGGAGGCCACCTGCGCTTATGGGTGCGAGAGATATCTATTCGTTGTATGTTGAGGGCGAGTCAATGATCCCTCAGTTCTGGCCCGCCGACCTGCTATTTGTCAGTCCGCACAAGCCTGTGAAGGTAGGTGACCCGGTGGTCCTTCAAAGCCAACTAAATGGAAACGGCTCGATTGAAGCGACAATCGGCATTTTTCTGCGTCGAACCTCGGACTGGATTGTCATCCAAAAACATAACCCTAGGGCGGAAGTCGAAATTTCGCGATCCACGATAATATCGATGCACAAAGTGCTAACAATGAACGAGCTTTTTGGAGTGTAACATGAAGACCTGCGTAATGATTGCCGTCGTTGCTCTGGCACTCTCGGCGACCCCAACCTTCGCGCAGGCTGACAAACTCCCGAAGAAGAATTGCGCGCCAGCCGCAGATCCGGCGGAATGCGCAACGCAGGCGTCAAAGATCGCCAACGACTGGAAAAAGGCGAACAAGGGCGATTATGCGAGCCAGCGCAATATCGCATTTTGCTTTAAGGACGGATGCGGCGGCGCGATAGAGACGAATTTTGTATCCGCGTGCGCCGGGCGGATGATTATCCAGGCTGCGGACAACAACAAGGATGTTGCAGATCGCTGGAGTTTCGATGCCGACTGCAAGTCGCTGACAAACTCAGACCGCCGCACCGCCCTGGGTGAAGCCGAAAAGCTTTTCAAGCGCATCTACGGAAAGCAGATGCCAATAGAGCGCCTACTGAACAACTAGCGCTCGAAACGACGAATCACCTCATCGATACTGCAATAAAAAACCGCTTTTGGCGCAATGCCTTAAGTGGCACTTGCGGTCATTTGTCCGCATTTCGGTTGACAGCGGACAAATGACCGCATTATTGTCCTCTCCATCCAAGCCGCTTGACCTCACGGCTCGGAGAAAGACCGGGCGGCGACCCTACCCCTCTCAACCTCGCGCCGCCCGGTCCAACCTCAACGGATGGAGACCGACATGCTGCACATCAAAACCAAAAACGACGAAGAGCTTAAGGATGTCATGTCCGACGCGATGCTGCGTAAGGGTGAAACCTGCACAGTGACGGATCTGCGCGAGCACTTCACTGACGCCGAAATCCGCCGTTGCGGGAAAGATGCGGCCATCCGCGCATACGACAAGCGCGTCCTCGAAAAGCGCGCCGCCGCGTGATCATCCGCTCCGGTTTCCGCCTCGCCCGAGGCGGTTTCCCGAACGGATGGAGATCAACATGGCGAAATTCTCACCAGCACAACGCCGCAAGGCACATTGCGGACCCGCATTCAGGCAGTCGTACATTGATGACGGCTGGCGCGCAGGTGCTGCACACATCATCTCGGCATTCACGCGTCTGCGGGCAGCGTCCGAAATCCGCAAGCGCTACCAAACCGGCCATGTACGGGCATCCGACGCGCTCCGTATTTCATACGTCACACTTCTCCATGCTCGGAAGGATTTGCACATCGGCCGTCGCATGACGCCTTTGCCAGCCTAACGCCGCATCCGCTTCGGTGTCCGTCTCATCCACGAGGCGGCATCCGAAACGGATGGAGGCAGCTTTGATCCACATTTCCCCGATGATCCCGCAGACCCGCCATGACCTCGGCACCTTCCGCAAGGATAGCGCCGTACCTTATGGCCGCTTCTTTCTGGCCTGCGTCACCGCCGTGCTTTTGCTCGGCTGCATTGGCGGGATCGCGCTCTCCGCCACCCGTCTCTCCGAAATCGAACGCATCTACGCCGCTGACGCGCGCGTCTGACCACTTCCAGCCCAAACCAAAAAGGACCAGACCATGACGACCACTGCCGAACAGCAGACAATCAGCATTCATAGCCCCAGCCCCGGCGCGCCGATCCTGCTCGCCACCGGCCCGACCTCGATTTCCATCAAGGCCGGTTCGCTGGTCGGGATCGGCGACCGCACATATTCCTATGACCGCGAAACCGTGATCGCGCTCGACGATCTGGTGCCCGGTCGCGATTATGCTGTCGGCATCAACGCTGTCGGCGATCTGTTCGCCACCGTCGCCAACGACAATCCGCTGAACGGTGATTTCTTCGCCGGTTTCCATTTCGCTCCCGGTGGCAATGCCGTCGAGCGTAAGGGTGGCGACAGCGTACCCGCCATCAATCCGCACTCGCTCTGGGATATCGAGTATCGCCCCGCCTGCCCGGATCCGCGCGGCATGGTGCGCGTCATCGCCGGAAACATCGTCTGGGTCGATATCTATCTTCTCGGCGTCGATCACGCCGTTCACGGCACCAGCCGCTTTGGCGTGGCGCCAGCGACCGGCAGCACGCTGGATATTCTCGACTACAACACCGCGAAATCCATCCTCGAAGGCCACGGCAAGCGCCTGCTGACCTATGAAGAATTCCGCACCGCCGCCCATGGCGTGACGGAACGCTCTGCCGCCAACAATCGCACCCGCACAACCGGACTCGATGCCGCGCGCACCAGCCTCTACGGCCTCATGCAAGCGACCGGCAATCTCTGGGTATGGGGAACTGACGGCGACATCGACGACCCGCGGCCGTCCCTCTTTGGCGGCTCCTGGATCAGCGGCGGGCACGCCGGCTCCCGGTCTGCGTACTTGGACTGCTGGCCCGGGTACTCGGGCGGGAGCTTCGGGGCGCGCGGCGCGAGCGACCACCTGACGCCTGCCTGACGCGCGCGAAAGCGCGAGTCTCTTTCTCTCCCCTTCAATCAGGATTATCACCATGACGGCAATCGCCAACCTGAAACACAATACGCTGGCGCTGGCGCGCACAGACATTTTAAGCCCGGTTCTGGCCGCGATCGGTCGCAGCGATATCGTTATCAAGGCCGGGACCATTGTCACACTCGACAATCGTCCCCATCGCTTCGACAACGACACGCCTGTGCCGGCGGGCGATCTTCTTCCTGGTCGCGATTATGGCGTCGGCGTCGATGAGAACGGCAACCTGTTTTGCAAAGTTCTGGAATCGTCACCCACCGAAGAAGCGCTGTTTGCCGGTTTTCATTTTGCGCCCGGTGGAAATGCCCGCGCCCGTGAAGGCGGCGACACCAAGCCCGCCATCAACCCTTATTCCATCTGGGATATCGGCTTTCGCCCATCCTGCCCGGATCCGCGCGGCATGGCGCTTGTGGAAACCTTGGGCGGCAAGCTGTTCTGGACTGATATCTACCTTCTGGATGCCGACCACCACGAACAGGGCACCAGCCGCGCAAAGGCGATCATCGCCGATGGCCGCGACCTGCCGATGAGGCTCGACGGCCAGAGCCGACACAGGAAGCTCGACTATGCAACGGCGGCGGAAATCTATGCCGGCCACGGCAAGCGCCTTCTCGGCGCAGAAGAGTTCTTCTCCGCCGCCTATGGCGTGAAGGAGCGCACATCCCGCAGCGACGAGCCGACCGTAACCGGATCGCTCGAAGACAACGCCGTCAGCTTTATCAGCAAGTGGGGCCTGTTCGATATCACCGGCACCATGTGGCAGTGGGGCACAGACGGCCACCCCGACGACCCGCGTCCGTCCCTCTTTGGCGGCTCCTGGGTCAGCGGCGAGTTCGCCGGCTCCCGGTCTGCGAGCTTGGGCTGCTGGCCCGAGAGCTCGCTCGGGTGCATCGGGGCGCGCGGCGCGAGCGACCACCTGAACCATGCCTGACCTGCGCGAAAGCGCGGGTCTCCTGAAACGGATGATCGCCAGCCATGACACGAGATGAGTTTGTAAATCCGCAGGATCTGGCGATCGTCGAGAAATTCGAGAAAGCCGTGGCCTACCTGTACCCGATATTCCAGCGTTGCCCGCGCAGCCACAGTGTGTTGCGCGACAGGCTGATCGGGCTGCTGTTTGACCAGGTCGGTTTTCTCTATCAGGCAGCGAAGTCGAAACAGGCCTCAAAGCTCTACGCGGCAGACGCCAATCTGGCAACGCTGCGCTTCTGGTTGCGCTTTGCCTCCGATCCGAAACTGAAATTCCTTTCCCATCACCAGCACAAGGTGGCGCTTCGCCACATCGCTGAAGCGGGATCGATGCTCGGTCAGTGGATCAGATCGGCAAAAGGCAACGGGCGGTCGGGGTCATGATGCTGTTGCGTCCGTCCATCTTTGGCGGCTCCTGGATCAACGGCGAGAACGCCGGCTCCCGGTATGCGAACTTGGACTACTGGCCCGAGAACTCGAACGAGAACATCGGGGCGCGCGGCGCGAGCGACGACCTATCCACGGCTCGGCGACGGTCACGGCCTCGCCGGTCATCTTCCACGGTCGGCACGGCGGTTTGCGCTCTGCCGCCAAGGTGGTCGGCCCGTCCGTCCGGCTTCGGCGAACACATGACAGGGTCCGGTACAGCGGGGAGTAGCGGCAATGCCGTCGAAACCCGCGACCGGCAATCCGGAGTGATTACCATGGGAAAGAAATACCGGAATCTTATCGGCCAGATCACAGCGGACGCCAACATGCGCCGCGCCTACAGGCGCACCGCCAACGGCAAGCGCCTGACGACAGGCTTTCTGGAATTCAACGAGTTTTCGATCCTCAATCTGGAGGATCTGGCGCAGGCCATGCGTGACGGCACCTATCGTCCCGGCCAGCCGCACGAGTTCAAGATCTTCGATCCGAAGGAGCGGATGATATCGGCGCTGCCCTTTGAGGATCGCGTGGCGCAGCATGCGCTTTGCGCCGTTATCGAACCGATTTTTCAGGTGACGCTGTTGCCACGTACTTTCGCCTGCCGACCGGGCAAGGGAACGCATGCGGCGGCAAAGGCCGTACAGGCCGATATGCGCCGCCTCAGCCTCGACAGCGAACAGCTTTACATCCTCAAGACGGACTTCTCCCGGTACTTCGCCAGCATCGAGCATGGCGCGCTGTGGCAGCTGATCGAAGCGAAGATTTCCTGCTGCGCCACGCTGCGCCTGATCGAAGCCATGTTGCCGCGCACGGGCGTTGGCCTGCCGATCGGCAATCTGCTGTCGCAGATCTTCGCCAACATTTACGGCGGCGTGGTTGACCGGCACCTGCAGCAGGATCTCGGCGAGCGATACTGGTATCGCTACATGGACGATATCGTGGTGCTGGGGCAATCATCCGAGCATCTGCGGAAGGTGCGTGCTTCTATCGAGGATCTGTCGCGCGAGCGGCTTGGCCTGCGGTTTTCCAAATGGAGCATCCAGCCCGTCAGCCGTGGCGTCAACTTTGTCGGTTATCGCATCTGGCCCACCCATAAGCTGCTGCGCCGTGACAGTGTCACGCGCGCAAAGCGCAAGATCCGCGCCTATCGCGCCGGCGGCGATCATCGAAGGCTGGAGAAATTCCTTGCCGCATGGGTCGGGCACGCCAAGTGGGCCGATAGCCGCAATCTTCTCAAATCCCTCAACATCCACGAAAGGAGTGTCCATCATGCGGCACACCGATAAGCGCGGCCCCGCAAAACTGCCATCGTCCGTCATGCTGGTGCGTTGCGTCCAGCGCGGCATGGGTCGCACCCAGATTGCCGAACACTATGGCGCAAGCGTCAGCCGCGTCACGACGCGCTGCAAGGAGCTTGGCATCACGGCCCCTCTCTACGGCAAGACGTGGAACGAGGCCCGTTTCGATTTCACCACCGTCGTCATCCGCCGCTTCGGCAGCAGCATCACGCTGCCCTGCCCCAGCATGTACGCGAAAATTCTGGAGAGCCGCAAATGTTTGTAAATCAGGAAGTCACTATCGATTTCTCCGGCGACGACATCGACGACCGCGTCGTCGAGTGGTTGCTTGAACATCGTCTCCAGGCAGAAGAGCTTGGCGACCTCACATTTACCGCGAAGGTTCAGGTCGAAATCGGCGATCTCGACGAAGACGACATTATTGCCGCATACGACAAGCTGAACAAGCTCGACAACAGCGACCTCTATCATCTCGGCGAGGCCTACCGACGCATGGCGGAAGGCAATCTTGATGAGGCGATGGAGATCCTATCGCGTCACTTTGATCTTGCCCCCCCGTACCACGAACGGGCGATTGCCGACCTCATCACCGGAAAACGGAACTGAGGGCGACATGAGCAAAGAGCCTATCCATTTCCGCGCGCACCGGTCCGAGCTTGCGGCAGCGCTTGCAGCCGTTACCGAGGCCGTTCCCGCCAAGGATAATATTCCGATCCTTGAAAACGTGCTGCTGCAGCCGGACGGTGACCGCCTGATGTTGCGCGGCACCAATCTCGATCTTGAAATCGAAACCCGCTGCGAGCTACTGGAAGCATCTGCCGGCGAGGGGCTGACGATTGCAGCGGACGAGTTCTATCGCATCGTCAAGAATATGCCGGAGTCTGCCGAAATCACCGTCGCCCCCGGAAAATTCCCCGGACAGGTGACGGTCAGTGGCGGCCGGTCACGTTTTAATCTGCACACCCTGCCCGTGTCCGACTTCCCTTCCATTGGTGCGGATCGGCCGCCGCTGGCTTTCACGGTGCAGGCAAACGTCTTGACCGATGCGCTGGGTAGGGTGGCCTATGCCATGAATACCACCATGAAGGATCGCCCATATCTTTCCGGCACCTTCGTCGAGGGACTGGAGAATGGCAGACTTGCCATCGTCGCGACGGACGGCCTCAAGATGGCGGCCTCGCGGATCTCGCCGACCGAGTTGAATGCATTCGATCCGCCCATCATCCCGATCAAGACCGTCCAGGCGATCCGCAAGCTTGTCGGTCACAGCAAGGCGATATGCTCGTTTTACATCAACGACCGCAAGATCGTGATGGAGTGCGAGGACATCTCACTCGTCTCCAAGCTGATTGAAGGCTCGTTCCCGGACTACAAGCGCATCATTCCGCCACGTAACACCGTCTTCCTGCGCGCCGACCGTGCCGCAGTCAGCAAGGCCATCACGCGTGTGAGTGTCATCGCCGGCGACATCAGCAAATCTTCCGTCCGCCTCGACATAGGTCAAGGCTCAATGCAGATCGAGCTTATGGCGCGGGATGGTCAGAACGCTTCGGAGCCGGTCGATATCGAATTCGACGGCGACAGCCATCTGCGGGGTTTCAATCCGACGTTCGTCAACGAAACCCTGTCCAGCATTTCCACCACATCGTTTTGTCTCCACGGCACGGACCCCGGCGCGCCGGGACATTTCACGCCGGATGGCGACGCCGACGAGGATTACATCGTCATGCCTATGAGGGTTTCCTGATGACTGAGCAAACCGCACCCGTCCACCGTATCATTGGCCCGACCATCCTTCTCGGATCCGGCACCTATTTCGATTTCGATAACCCCGAGGCCGCAGAACTGACGATTGAGGATGTGGCTTACAGCCTCGCCTTCCAGTCGCGCTTCACTGGCCAGTGCGTTAGCCGGCGCACCGGCAAGCGGGTCTACTATCCCATCGCCCAGCATTGCGTCATCATGGCGGGCTACGCCGAACCGGGGCACAAGATGGCAGCACTCATGCATGAAGTGGGTGAGGTAACCTGCGGCGATATGAGCTCGCCCCTGAAATCCAAGTGCCCGGATTATAAGACTATCGAAAAGCGCTGCGAGGCGGCCGGTCTGTCGCATTTCGGGATCAACATCGTTTCCCCTTGGTATATCAAACATCTCGATCTGCGCACGTTGGCGACAGAGCAGCGCGATCTTATGCCCAGCAAAGGCGAGACGTGGGAAATGGTCGGCGGGCGCCAGCCATTCGAGGCGGAGATATTCCCTTGGGAAAATCCGCACGCCGCCGCCGAGGCATTCCTTGAAACCTACTACGCATTGCGGAGGGCAGGTGAATGACAAAATCTCATTTACTCCGCAGGAGAGCCGCACGTCGCACCGGATACGAGGAAGGTCTCGCCGCAGGAGAGGTCGAACGAAACAACCTGAAGGGCAAATATCAGTCGATCATCGTACTTCTCGACGCTGCACGCGAGCGGATCCAGGAGATATTTGACCACCTCGATGACGAGGTTGACCGCGTCTACCTCGGCAGCACGAACCATCGTGACTGGCTGCGAGAGATGCTCGATCACATGGATCGCTGGTCTTTTGACGCTATGCTGCCAAAGGGCGACATCAACAAGATGGAGGGCGATCCTTATGCCGAAATCAGAGCGCAGCGTGCACGTGCAAAAGCGGCGGAAACGGAGCTAGGCAGTCGCACACGCGCATTGGATGAGGCGGAAGCTGAGGTTAAGCGCCTGCGTACCGGCATAAAAAGACTCTCCGACGAGGAGGAGCTCTGCGCGGAGACGACCGGAGACGACCCATTCTCTTTGATTTACCTCGCGGCGAAGCTTGCCGGCGCCGAAAAGGTGAGTGCCGAAAATGAGCGGTTGCGAGAAAAAGCAGAGGCCGAGCTGAACCGACTTCAGAGCTGGCGTCCGATCTCCGAGGCTGATAACAGCATCGCTTATGTCCACATCGTTGGGGACATAAAGATCGGCAATTCATATCCGATCTGGGCGCGCGACGCTGACGGACGCGTGTATGAGGCTCTCTGGTCTGACAACGAGAAAAAGGCCTACTGGTGCGATATCGACGGCGAAAGCCCTGTCGATCCCGTGGAGTTCATGCCTCATCCGCTTGATCGTCAATACGACAGCCTCGATGAGGTGAAGCAATGAGCGAGACAATCAAGGACAGCTTACGCGGGCTCAATGCCGCGAAAGCAATCGTAGACGGCCGCGACCCTAACGCAGACTATGCCAAGATCCTTGTAACTGCCGAACATGCTTTTGCGACGGTCTTGCTTGCATGCATGGGCGGCGATGCTCGCAAAGCAGTCGGCATGCTCAACGAGGGTCTGATCCCCGGCATTGAGCACAGGATCGCTTTCTATGCATCGAAAGGCGGTGTTTTATGAGCGATCTACTTATGACTCGCCGCGCTGTATTTTCCGAATGCGGCCTCTATCGCTACCTTCTTGAACACGACTACGGCCGATCCGGCCCTGTTATTTCGCTCGGAATGGTCAATCCATCTGATGCGAACGAGGAGAAGAACGATTCCACCATGACGAAAGTGGACGGCTTCGCGTATCGGCTTGGCGCCAGCAAGGTCATCGTCTGGAACTTGTGCGCGCTCGTTAACAAGGACGTGAAGGCATTGGCGCGCGCCGCTGATCCGGTCGGCCCCGAGAATGATGCGTATATCGCGAAGGCTACACAGGGCGCGGATATTCACATCGTGGCATGGGGTCCAACCACCAAGTTGCCTAAAGCTCTGCGCGCCAGGTGGCAATCCGTTGTCGATGTTCTGCGAGACGCCGGTGCAAACCCGATGTGCTGGGGACTGGCGAAGGACGGTCAGCCTCGACACCCGTTGATGGTGGCGTACGCAACACCCCTCATTCCGTGGAGGGTACCGAATGAGTGAAACGCTTGAGCAAAAACTTGCCGACTTCCTTGACGCGCTGGATGAATGGGATTGCGACGACAACACAGAGCGCGACAAAGCGAACCTCGATTTCCAGCGCTGCGGTTACGATCTGTCGGAATACGTCGAATATCAGGACGGCGACGGACCGCTTCACTCAAAGAGTGAGGTGAATTGATGTCGCGCCGCCAGTCGATCCGCGAAAAAATTATGAGCCGCATCCAGATAGACGCTGAAACCGGATGCTGGATCTGGACCGGCCCGACCTCCGGCAGCACCGGGCGCGGGCGAGGCTACCCCCGTATGTGGCTCGGCGGCCAGACTGTGGCTGTCCATATTACGATGTGGACAAACGAACACGGCTATGTTCCCGGCAAGATGGAGCTGGACCACAAGTGCCGGAACCGTCTCTGCGTCAATCCAAATCCCGATCACCTCGAAATGGTAACCCGGAAAGTCAACGCCCTGCGCCGAGAAGAAGCACGTCGCATGCGATGCGAGGAAATAGCGGGCCGCACCATGTCCATGGAGGATCATTCCTAATGACCCAGCCAGCTATTTTGCGAAAGCAAGACATGATGCGCGCGGCCGAGGTCGCCAATAATTCGGGCTGCCGGATCGAGATAAAGGTCGGCGACACCGTCATCACCGTCATACCCAGTTGCGAAAACGAGAAGGTGAAGGGAATTGACTACTCGCGTCCCGTACTGTGATATCTCGGGCATGCCGAGAAAACTTTACCCACACGTCCACAAGCAAAAGACTCGCCATGACAAGTGGGTCTTTTATTTCCGTCTTGGAAAAGGGAAGCGCGTTCGTTTGCCCAATCCGAATGATCCGACCTTCAAAGCGGCCTATATGGCTGCGCTGAACGGTTCTCCGGTTAAGGTGGAAACCGCACACGAAGGCACGCTGGGCTGGTTGTGGGAGAGATATACGACAGAGAGCGCGAAGTGGGCAGGATACAGCGCCGCCACCCAAAAGCAGCAGCGGCTGATCATGGCGAAGGTGCTCAAGACCGCTGCAAAGTCATCGCTAAAAGTCGTCACTCAGGACGTCATTCAGGAGGGCGTTGATAAGCGCCACGAGACGCCGGCGCAGGCCGGGAATTTCATCAAGGTAATGCGGGGCATGTTCGGCTGGGCAAAGAAAATGCGGTTGGTGGCCGTGGATCCATCGCTTGGCGTGGAAGCCCCCGACTACAAAAAGGGCGGATTTCCAGCTTGGACCATCGACGAGGTTAAGGCGTTCCGCCAGAAATACGAAATCGGGACAACTGCTCGACTGGCGATGGAGCTTATGCTTTTGGCGGGCTTACGCCGATCAGATCTTGTAAGGGCCGGCCGCCAGCATATCAGCGGCAAGATCCTCTCTATGGATACAGAGAAGACAGGCGCGCGGATCACCGTCGAACTTTCCGACGATCTGATCACCGTCATTAATGCCACGCCTCGCAAGGGCCTGCACCTGGTCGAGACATCCCGGGGAAAGCCTTTCGTTAAGGAGGGATTCGGGAATTGGTTTCGGGACCAGTGCAATGAGGCGAAGGTCTACAAGTCCGCGCACGGCCTACGAAAGCTCAGCGCTACGCTTGCCGCCGAAGGTGGTGCGGCCTCACATCACCTGCTTGCTCAGTACGGCTGGACCAACTTGGCGACCGCAGAAATATACACCCGTGGTATCGATAGGCGCCGACTTGGGATCGAGACAAGCCGCATCGTGGCGGATCAGATCGGGAACATAACTTCCCCTCACCCAGTTCCAGGTGAGGGAATTAGCGCAGAAAGCGAAATAAAAACAAATACTAAGAAATAAGGTGGCACACCTCTCGTGGACACCATTTTCCTGTTATCCGTTGCAGCCTGCTCAAGGCAGCAAGTCCTCGGCATACTACAAACGGAGGCAGCGCGCCTGCTTCGGCGTTTCCGACAGCATTCCATCGCCGCAGGCGAAATCGATGAAGGTCCGGTTCGCCCTTCCCAACTGAGATTGCCGTTCCCGGCCTCTGGCTGTTTCCACGGCTACAGGCCTTTCAAAGCCCCGTCACGCCATCCCAGATCAGCTTCACCGCCACCAGCGCCACGGAAGTGTAGGTCAGCGGATAGAAGATGGAGGCGCGCATGCGGCGCACCGTCCAGGCGCCGAGCCATGTCGACACGATCGCCAGCGGAACCATCAGGGCGGCTCGCCCGAGGTTCTGCGCGCCGAAACCGCCCAAGGCGGCGTAAGGCACGAGTTTCAGGACATTGGTGATTGCAAAAAACATCACATTGGTACCCGTGAAGACCTTGGGGTCCATCCGAAGCGGCAGGAGATACACCTGAAGCGGCGGCGCACCGGCATGCGCCACGAAGCTGGTGTAACCCGCAAGCAGGCTCCAGAACCGCCCAGCCATCGGTCGCTCCCTTGCAACCGTGGTCAGAGCACTTTTCGCGAAGACGACACGCAGCACGAACACCGCCGAGACCACGCCAACGACCAGACGGACGACGGCGTCCGAGGTGATTTCGGCGGTCATCCATCCAAGCCCGATGCCAACGACGGCTGCTGGCAAAAGCTGGCGCATGATCCTCCAGTCGACCCAGCTGCGCCAGGCCGCAACGCCAACCATGTCCATGACGACGAGGATCGGAAGCAGGATCGCTGCCGCGGTTACGGGCGACATCACCAGCGCCATGAGCGGAACGCCAAGCAAGCTCATGCCACCGAGACCGCCCTTGGAGAGACCGACCAGCACGACCGCGAGAATGGTGACACCCAGCTCCAGAGGAGAGTTGAAAAGGGTCAAGCGCATCTCCTCGGCAATGCCGCAGGCATCCCTGCCGGATGCCGCACATAAATATCAGCCCTTTTTAGTCGGACCTTTTGACGGTAGATATCAGCGACGACCGCGCTGACGATGATCGGTTCATGGCGATCTCCTGATAGTAAGCATTCACGCCCAGAAATGTGAAGCCCGACATCAACGAAGCGTGGATCACGACACTGAAAATCTGCACCCAGCCGCCCCACAGAGGCTCGTCAAGAGTTGCTACCGCGATGGCATGACGCGCCGTCGTATTCTAAACGCTCACTCGATAAACACCCGCACGCTCGAAGCGCGGCCATCGGCGTCGATCACCGTCAGCGTCGAAAATCCCTGACCCTCCGGCCGCCATTCGCTGTTGCGGCGAAGGGAGACATCCGGCAGGGGCATGCCGTTGGCGAGCCAGCGGAAGGGCGCACGCCCACCCTGCAGCTTCAGCACCAGCGGCGAAATGCCCGACTGGCTGGAAAGCTCGACCCTTGCCCCTTCCGGCGGGTAAACGATGCGGGGGGCACTTTCCCGTCTCGAGGCGGAAAGGAGACCGCTTGCGGTCAGGGTGAAACGCCGCTGGTTGGCGGGAAGGTCGCTCACGGCGACGCGGGCGACACCGGAAGGTGCCGCCGGCATCGGCGTGATTGCCACGCCGGATTTTTCGAAAGCCTCGAACAGAATAGGGGCCGCGGTCGCGTAACCGGCAATGCCGGGCACAGCACCGTTGTCGGCACGCCCGACCCAGACCCCGAGTACATGCCGCCCGTCAAAGCCCACCGACCAGGCATCGCGATAACCATAGCTGGTGCCGGTTTTGTAAGCGATGCCGCGCTGCTTCATGCCAAGCGGCGGCAGCACGCCGGAGAGAATGTCGGTAATATTCCAGATTGCCGCATCGGAAAACAGCCGGTCGCCCCCCAGTCGTTCAGGGAAGGAACGGATACCGTCACCCAGCCGCACGGGATCACTACTGCCGGCAAGTCCCGTATAAAGCTGCACCAGATCAACAAGCGAAATGCCGGCACCGCCAAGCGCGATGGCGAGGCCCGGCGCTTCGTTTGCGGGGAGCACCAGCTTCACCCCTACCCGCCGGAAACGCACCATCAGCGCAGACGGGCTGACCGCATCCAGAAGCTTGACGGCGGGCACGTTGAGCGACAGTTGCAGCGCCTGCCGGATGCTGACATCGCCCTGATAATGCATATCGAAATTGCGTGGCCGGTAACCGGAAAAATCGGCCGGTCGATCCTCGATGATGGTTTCCTGCCCGACAAGACCGTCTTCGAAGGCGAGGCCATAAATGAACGGCTTGAGGGTGGAGCCCGGCGAGCGCACGGCCCGGCTCATTTCCACGAAACCGCGCCTTGCCGTATCGAGATAATCCGCCGAACCGACTTCGGCGAGAATATCTCCGGTCTGCGCATCGGCCATGACGATGGCGACGGACACCTTGTCTCCCAGCTTTTCCGCCGCATGGCGGGCAACGGCTTCCAGTTCCCGCTGGATCGGCAGTTTCAGCGTCGAACGCGCTTCAGCGACATTCGGAAACTTGGTCCGCGCGGCAACGGCCATATGCGGCGCATAGGAAGGCAGATCTCGCCGGTTGGAGGGCACATCCGCAAGCGCCGCCCGTTCCGCCTCCCCTTCACCCACCACCCGCTCGACGGCAAGCCGTTGCAAGACACGCTCCCGCGCCTGCTTCGCCGCCGCCGGAAAACGATCCGGGCGGCGCTTTTCGGGCAATTGCGGCAACGCCACCAGAAGGGCAGCCTCCGCCGTGTCCAGGCGGGCGGGCTCTTTGCCAAACCAGGCGAGACTTGCGGCGCGAACGCCCTCGATATTGCCACCATAGGGCGCGATGTTAAGATAGAGATCGAGGATTTCCGCCTTGCTGAGCCGTCTCTCGATCTGGAGTGCACGTGCGGCCTGCAGGAATTTCGCCGAGAACGACCGGTCGGCGCGCGGTTCGATCAGCCGCGCCACCTGCATGGAAAGCGTCGAAGCGCCGGAAACGATCCTGCCGTTGCTCACCAGTTGCCAGCCGGAGCGCAGCAGCGCCCAGGGGTCGACACCGTGATGATCGTAAAAGCGCTGGTCCTCATAGGCCACCAGCATGCGCAGGAACTGTGGGTCAACCTCGGCGGCCGTGGTTTTAAGCCGCCAGCGGCCATCCGGTGTCGAAAAGGCGCGCAGCAGCCGGCCGTCGCGATCCAGCACCTCGAAGGATCGTTGCCGGGCAGCCTCAAGCGGCGGCGGATAGGCCTTGTCCAGCGCATCGAGACCGAAGGCCGCGCCGCCCACAAGCAACGCGACCGTCACAATGCCTGCGATGATTGCCTTTTTCCGGCTCATGGGGTTGCCGAGCGCACCTCCATGCGGCCGGTTGCCGTGCGGGCGGCAAATTGCGGCCGGTACATATCTTCAACCGAAGCTGCCGGATGATCATAGGTGCCGGGGGTAACGGCGCGGACCACATAAGCGAGCGCAATCTCCGAACTGTCGCCGGCCGAGCGGTCGAAGGCCGCCACGAAACGATCGTAGCGGAATTCCGTATGCGCCGCTTCCGTTTCCGGCAGCCAGTCGAAATTCGACAGTTCCGCCGAATTGACTAGGCTCGGATTGTCGATTTCAAAACCGGAGGGCAACAGGTCCGTCACCAGAATGCGTGACTGCCAGTTATTTTGCGGGACGATATTCAGCGCCACCACATAACGCTCGTTTTGCGTGACCTCGCTCGGGTTCACCTCCTCGCCATCCATGGAATAATAGGTGCGGGTAATGGTGAAGCCCTCGCCACCGGCTGCAAGCGGCTGCGAAGGCGGCGCCACCGTGGTGACGACGGCCGTGACCGGATCTGCCGAGGCATTGGCAATTTTCAGGGGAGCCGCCAGCAATTCATCGCCGCTCATCCGCTTGCCGAAGCCGCCGGTCTGCAGATCACCGTTCACATCGAGGCGGATATCCTTGTCCTCGCCTTTGACGGCGCGGGCGGCAAGCAGCATCCATGCCTGTTCCTGGGTGCTGGTATAGGGCTTCTTTTCCCATTCCTTCGCCACCGCACCGGCAAGCTGCGGCACGACAGCCGGAACCGGGCGGCTTTCCGCCGCAAGCGCCAGCGTCGCGGCACCGTCGCGCAACGCGGAACCGTAATCCGCCCTTGCGAAGCTGACATTGGTGGCGCGGCTTGCCATGTCGAGCGACGCGCCGAACACCGTCTTCGAACGAGCCTGATCGCCATAGAGCGAGAGGGCGGCGGCAACCTGTGCCTTGGCTAGCGGCGTCGGGAAATCGGCAAGCGCCGTATCCGCGTAATAACGCAGATCGTTGATTGCCGCCTTGCGGTTACGCGCCAGCACGTAGAGCGAATAGGCGATCTCGTTGCCGCGATCCTTGACATTGCTGTCATAGGAAAGACCGTTCTGCAGGTTGTTCAGCGCCTGCACCATGGCCTCCTCGGGAACATCGTATTTCTGTTCCCGTGCGCGGGTCAGGAAGTCGCTGATATAGGCATCCAGCCACAGATCGCCGTAACCGGGCGACCAGAGGCCGAAACTGCCGGAGCTCGACTGGAAGGACAGTACCCGGTAGATCGCCTCCTGAACCCGTTTGCGGGTATCAGGGTCTTCCGCAACTCCGCTATCCTTCGTCATTTCCGAAACATAGAGCAGCGGCAAGGCCCGGCTCGTCGTCTGCTCGGCGCAGCCGTAAGGATATTTGTCGAGCATCATCACCAGCGCCGGAATATCGAAGGCGGGCGAACGCGTGACGTTAACGGCGACCGAAGAGCCGAGCAGCATGCTGTCGGCCAGAAGATCGCCATTGATCGTCAGGCTGCTATTGGGCGCAATCTTGATTTCACGCCGCGTCGTAACCGGCAGAACGGCCGGGCGAACCGGAATGTTCAGAACCTGCTCCAGCGAAATGCCGGCAGCATTGGAAACCTTGATGGTGATTGCACCATTGCCGGGCTGTTCGCCCGTCAGCGGAACGGTCAGCGAGGACTTTCCACCTTTCTGAAGCGCCAATGTCTGCGATAGCTCGCCCTGATCGACCGTCAGCGCCGTATTACTGGTCACATCCAGCCGGTAATCGCCGGCCTCGCCATCGGTATTGGCGATATCGAGCCGCAATTGCGAGACGTCACCGGGTGCGAGGAATTTCGGTGCACTGGCCGTCACCACGACGGGGTCACGAATAATGGCATCGGAGACCGCATGTCCCACGCCCGTCTTCGTCCAGGCCACCGCCATGATGCGGGCCGTGCCGTTGAACTGAGGAATATCGAAGCTCACCGTCGCCTTGCCGTCAGCATCGAGTTCGACCGGACCGGCGAAGAAAGCCACGAGCTTTTCGGTGGGTGGGCTGCCCTGAAGTGCTGCGCCCCCGCCATCGCCGCCCGTGCGCAGGCGACCGGTAGCGCCAAGCGAACCGTCGATCAGGCGGCCATAGAGGTCGCGGATTTCCAGCCCCAGCCGGCGCTGGCCGAAATACCATTCATCCGGTTTCGGCGGCTCATAGCGGGTGAGGTTCAATATGCCGACATCGACCGCGGCAACGATGGCATAGGCCTTTTCACCCACGCCCGCACCGGCCACGCTGATCGGGATTTCAAGCGGCTGGCGCGGCAATGTCTTTTGCGGCGCGCCGAGCGTGACGGCAAGCTTGCGCTCGGCCGGATCGACGGCAAGCCACTTGATGCCGATGGCGCGCATCGGCATGCGGCTTTCCTGCGCATCGCCGGGACGGAACAGCGTGGCCGTGACATAAGCGCCAGCACCCCATTCCTCGGTGACAGGAATGTCGATCTCGCCGCCATCCTCGCCGATCTCGGCATTCTGCACGGCAATCAGCTTTTCCGAACCGGAAGTGATCATCAATTCGCCGGCAAAGCGCGACGAAACCTTGAGTTTGGCCGTATCGCCGATCTTGTAGCTCTGCTTGTCGAGGGCAATTTCCAGCGCATCCGGTGTCTCCGTCGAGCTTGCCTCGACATAAAAACCGGCATCGAACTCAACGCTGGAGACAGGCGCGCCATTGCCGGCGCCCTCCACTTCCAGCCGGTAGCGGCCCCAAGTGACAGGCACGGAAATCTCGCCGCCATTGGCATCGACGGACAAGGTGCCAGCCTCTTGCTGCTTGGTATATTCCACAGGCTCGTAACGCCAGGAATTGCCCTGACGATACCATTGATAGTTCCGCTCGACCTTGATGAGCTTCCAGTTGAGGCCGCTCATCGCCTGTTTGGCACCGTCGGCACTAACACCGATGATGTGGAAACGGCCAACGGAGTTCTGGGCGAGGTCACCGGAAAATTGCGGTTTGATGCCAATGACAGGCGCTTCTGCCTTGATAGGCAGTGTCAGCGAGCGCTCCACGGCGCGGCCACCCGCCTCGCGCATGCGCACGGTGATGTTGGCGGAGAGAAGCTGCGTGGTGGATGGCAGATCGGTCAGGTCGACATTGAAGCTTGCCTTGCCTTCTTCGTCCAGCGCCGGAAGATCGGCAAGCGCGGTGCGATTTTCCTCTTCGCTTTCCTCATCGGCCAGACCGAAGAAATAACCTTCGAAATCCGCATTCGTGCGCGTCGGCTTGATGGCGACTTCGCCTTCCAGCGTGAGGCCGGCGGCGGGAGCGCCATAAAGATACCGGCCATCGACATCGATTACCGTTTCCGCGCCCGGATCGATTTGTTTCGCCTTGCTGGAGAGATAGAACTCGGTGCGATCAGGCACGAAATCATCGACCAGAAAGCTCTTTTCGCTGATGGCCGACGTTTTCGGATCGGTGTGGATGCGCACTGTCCAGGTGCCACGCATGGCATTTGCCTGCAACGGCAGGTCGACCGCATGGCCGCCCAGCGCCTTGCCGTCGCTGACGAAGCGCCGGTCCTCGACGCCGTCAGGGCGTGAGAAGATGAAGGTGAGCGGCAGATCCTCAATCGCCTTTCCGTCGACATCACGGGCCAGCGCCGCCGCATGGACGGTCTCGCCGGCGCGGTAGATGCCGCGCTCGGTCCAGCTGAACACATCGATGGCGCCGGGTGCTGCACGTCCCGTCACACCGCGGTCCGACAGATCGAAGCCGGCGCGTGTCATGTCGAGGAACACATAATCCTTATCGCCATTGCGCGCCGTCAGGATGGCGGGAGCCTGCGCCGCCGTGCCGCGCATCAGGCCGGCGGAAAACACCGCCCTGCCATCCGCATCCGTCTTTGCGATACCGAGCACTTCATTGTTCTTGGCGAGCAGCTGCAAATCGACGTCCGCAAGCGGCTTGGCGCTGCCAAGGGCGCGGACGAAGACGTTCAGGCCATCGGTTCCGGCATAGGTGGTAATGCCGGTGTCGGATACGAGGAACCATTGCGTGGCGCGGGAATCCCAGGTTTCCGGCGCGGTACCCGGCGGCACGGCGGTCAGCACATAGATGCCGGGCTTGCGCTCCGGCAGGGCCTCATCCACCGGAAAGCTTGTCACCACGTCCTTGTTGAGGTCGGGCTGAATGTCGATTGCGCCCTGCCAGACCAGCTCGCCGATTTCGTTTTCAATGCGGTCGGCATTATAACCGTCCATCTGCGTCAGAAATTGAGAGTTGGTGAGAAGCGTAGTGATGTTGCGGTCGCCGACGCGGTAAAGCTTCAGGTCGGCCTTGTCGGCATTGACCGAGACGATGGGAATGCCGCGCCGCGCAGTGCCTGGCAGCACGAAATTCTCACCCGTGAAGCGCACGCTGGCGGCACGGTCACGCACGTAAATATCGAGATCGACCTGTTTTTCCAGCGGCTCGTCGACCGAGGAGGGCAGACCGGCGCGCAGCGCGATCTTGTAACGCTGGCCATGCGTCAGCCCTTCGACGCAAATCTCGCTGCCCTTGGCCTCGATGGCCTTGGGTGCGGTTCCATCCAACGTGATGAAGGAGGAATAATCGATACCGTTCTTCACCAGCGGTTCGGAAAACTGCACGCAGGCGCGCGGGCTGACGCTATCGGTATCCACCGTATTGTTGATGACGCGGAAACCCTGCCGCGCGCGCAGATCGGCATAGGTCGCCTTGGTCTGCGCATCATCGGTAAGCGCGAGGCTCTCCTTATAGGCATTGAGTGCTGCGCGATAATTCTGGGTTCGTTCGAAAGCCTTCGCCAGCCGGTTCAGGGCCTCGGTGCGGGCGCTGACCGTGCGGCTCAGCTGATAGGCGTTGATAGCGGCAGACGCGGCCTGCCCGGCAATCGAATAATTATCGGTGACCTGCGCCGCCTTTTCCGACAGTTCCGCCCAGAGCGCGCCGTCGTCAGGTGTAATCGCGAGCGCCTGTTTATAGGTGGTAACCGCATCGGGAATATTGCCTGCCGCTGCCTGCTGCCGTGCGGTCTGCACAAGCGTTTCCACGCCCTGTCCGCCCTCGCCGTCATTGGCCGCAAGGCCGGATTTCAGCCGCCGCGCCTCCTGTTGCAGGCTGTCCGTTACGAAGGACAGGCGCTGTGGCGCACCGATATCGGCCTCAGCCGCCACTTCCACGATCTTGCCGGCAACGGCGCCGGGAAAGGCATTCAGCTGATTGAAATCCGACTTGAGGAAACACCATTTCACCTTGGGATTGTAGGTGAAGGCCTTGCAAGCCGCGTCACCAACGCAAATCTCGCCGCATTGCTCCAGGGAGACATTCTGTTCGGTTCTGAGATCGAAACCGAAATAATCACCATTCTGGGTGGTGACGACCTTGCGGGAAGGCTCCGCTGCCACGGCTGGAAGAAAAGCAATGGCGGTTGAGACCGCAACCAACGAGATCCGGACGAGCGCGCGCAACGACATCAGTTTTCTCCCCGCAACAGACATGTCGGGCGGGACTCTGGTCAAATCCACGCATGGTTGTCAACGCATCATCGTCAACTTGCGACATGACAATGCGTCGCGGACGCGAGGCGGACAGCACTAGTCTTCTATCTTGCGCGCTTCTGAAATCAGCATGATCGGCACGCCGTCGCGGATCGGGTAGGCAAGCCTTGCACTTTCGGAGATCAACTCGTTGTGGGCCCGGTCGTAGGAAAGGCGCCCCTTCGTCAAAGGGCAGACCAGCAGCTCCAGCAGCTTCGGATCGACATTGCTCATCCTGTCGTCCATGGCGGCGGCCCCTATTGCAGCACGTTGCCGCCCTCGCCCGACCCTTGAGCAAGAACGATTTCGGTGATGGCGATCAATGTTTCGGCCCGCGTCTTCAGGTCGGGCGCCTCCAGCAATGCCTGTTTTTCGGCCGGCCCGAAAGGAGACATCATGGAAAGCGAATTAACGAGAACGCGGTTGCCCGCCCTTTCCACGCTTTCCCAATCCGCCTCCAGCTGGTTGGCATCGAGAAACGCGCGGAAAACCCGCAGCAGGTTCTCGCGGTCCACCGCCTCCTCGTCATATTCACCGGAAAGATCGGCGATGAAAGGCGCATGGCGGAAACTGCGATAGGGCTTGCCCGCATCCACCTCTTCCAGCAGGCGGAAACGGCATACTCCGGTGAGCGAAATGATGTAACGGCCGTCACCCGTTTCGGAAAAGGAGGTAATGCGTCCAAGGCACCCGACGGCGCTGAGAGGACCACCCTCCAGCCCCGCCTCAATGACGTTAAGAGCCGGCTGCACCATGCCGATGACGCGGTGGCCAGCCAGTGCCATATCGATCATGGCGAGATATCGCGGTTCGAAGACATTGAGCGGAAGATGGCCTTCCGGCAAAAGCAGCGCGCCCGACAATGGAAACACCGGTACGGTTTCCGGCAGATCGTCGTTCTTCACATATCTCGCATTTCCGACATGCATGGGATCAAGCCCCCTGTTCACTGCTGCCCGGCCGGCGGATCAACCGCCAAGGCCGGGATATGCCCGCATTACGAAAACAGTATAGCCGAAAGCTTCCTGCGACCGGCGACTGTTGCCGGGTCCTTGAAGCCCCAGGCCTCGAAAAACTCCAGAAGCTGGCGGCGCGCACCGTCATCGTCGAAGGTCCGGTCCTTGCGCATGACATAAAGCAGATGATCCGCCGCCTCGTCGCGTCGCCCCTGGGCGTTCAGGACCTTGGCGAGCTTCACTCGCGCCTCGAAATGGTCGGGATTGATCTCAATATCGCGTTCCAGCGCCACCGGGTCGCCAATCTTGCGGGCTTCTTCATATTGCGCGATCTTTTTCGAGACGAGCTGGATGCCCGCATCCTCGGCCAACTCTGCCGGCAGAGAAGAGAGGAGTTCGCTTGCCCGCTCATATTGACCGGCAGCAACCATGCATTCGGCGATACCGGCAATCGCGGCCGGATTTTCCGGATCAGCCTGCATGACGGCGCCAAACAACTGCGCCGCGCCGTTAAAATCGCCATCCGCCAGAAGCTGTTTCGCTTCGGCCAGAGCGGCTTCGATCTCCGCTTTCGGATCACCCGCATCGGGTCCGGCGATCTTGTCGATGAATTGCTTGATCTGGCTTTCCGGCACGGCCCCCATAAAGCCGTCGACAGGCCTGCCATCTAGGAAAGCAACAATGGCTGGAATGGACTGGATGCCGAGCTGGCCCGGAATGGATGGGTGATCATCGATATTCAGCTTCACGAGCTTCACGCGGCCATTGGCCTCGTTGACGACCTTTTCGAGTACCGGCGTGAGCTGCTTGCAAGGACCGCACCATGGCGCCCAGAAATCCACCAGAACCGGCTGTTGGCGCGATTCCTCGAGAACATCCTTGGAGAAGGCGGCCGTCGTCGTATCCTTGATATGGCCGGAGGATGCACCGTTCAGATCCCCGCTATATTGCGCGCTGCCGGACATCTGCCCGCCATAGGAACTGCCGTAAGGATTGTTCGTGCCGCTCATGCCGGTCTCCCGTAATCTCTGTCGTATTGTCTTAATTGAAGCAAAGATCGTATCTCACTCGCTGACTTTCAAGACAAGCGGCGTATGACCCGTCGCCTCCAGAAAACGAATGAGGTCGCTGTTTCCGATCGTCGTCGTCTGGTCGTTGGAAAGCGGATGGCCATTGATCAGCTCGTTTTCGAGGAGCGCGCTGTCGAGCACGAAGGTAACCTGCCCGCCGGCATCGTTGATGGCGCCGAAAACCGTGACGGAACCCGGCACGACGCCCAGATATTCCAGCATTTTTTCCGGTCTGCCAAAGGACACCCGGCTTGCAGCACCAATCGTCTTGTGGACGCTCTTCAGGTCGACGACCGCATTTTCCTCGACGGTCAGAACGAAATACTGATCCTTTTTGTCTTTTACAAAAAGGTTCTTCGTATGACCGCCCGGGATGAGATCACGCAGGGACTGGGACTCGGCAACGGTGTAGACCGGCTCATGCGCCTTCGTCGTATGCGCAATGCCGAGCCCGTCCAGAAACGCGAACAAATCCGTTGCCGTCTTCGGAGAATTTTCCACCATTTCCTGCCGCCCTGTCCTTGCCGATTCCGATATGTTTGCCGCCATGATTAAGGGCGCCACCCGGGCTTGGCAACGCGTGAAAATAGAACGGGACGAAAATTCTCAATCATTTCCGCCGCTTGTCGCATTTCTCAAAGAAATTTTCGCGTTTTTGTCATTTCCCTGTTGCATTCCAAAATCGATTGAGCGATATAGCGCCCGTCGCCGCCAGTCGGACGGCCCACGGTTCAGCTTACTACCCCGGACCGATGGATTTGAGCGGGTGTAGCTCAGGGGTAGAGCACAACCTTGCCAAGGTTGGGGTCGAGGGTTCAAATCCCTTCGCCCGCTCCAAATTTCCAAGCCACAGATATTACATTTAAATATCTCACCTTGCTTTGCGCGGGCCGGACCAATTCATGTTGTTCGGCGTTCAGGGTTGTCATGGTTTTCGTTCCGCGAGCAGGCACGAAATTGCCGGCGCCTGCGGAACTTATGGAGAGAACGAGCGTTTCTCACACGAGGCTCCTAACCTCAGTTCCCCTCTGAATTGCCCGCCGCGAGCGGGCATTTTTTTGCGCTGGGGTCGCCAACGAAAAAATGCGACACGCCCTGGAACAGCTTTAACGTACGGGGCGTTCTCTTGTGTCGATCAACGCCGGGGAAACAACCCATGTCCTCACATCTCAAAAGCCGCGCCCTGATTGCCGCATTCGCGATCCTTTTAGCACCGCCCGCATCTTTTGCCGCCGACATGATCGTATATAGCCATGATCAGGCTCCACGGTACAAAACACACTATAAGCAGCGCGCCATACAAAGCGCCTATTCGAATCACGCTGAAATGCGCTGCAGCGAGAATGTCGTATCCTACCGGTCGCCCTATGAGCGACACACGGAAGTGGTCACGCTCTGCCATCCGCCACTAAACTGGCGAACAAGCCCATCAACGGCAACAATATGGTCGCCATGATCTTGCCATAATTCATTCGATGTGCTTTTGTTCACCCGCCCTTGTGGGAGGGGGTAGAGGTTGAGACCCGCCGGCTGCATTGACAGCAGGCGGGTTTCCCTTTTTTTGGCGTCAGGCTATGGGCCAGCACAACGCCAGAGCCGCTTGCAGCCTTCGAAGTGTGAAAAGCGCACGCGAATGCGCCAACCGGCTTTTTTTGATTTTAGGTGAAAATGGTAGCGGGAGAGGGACTTGAACCCCCGACACGCGGATTATGATTCCGCTGCTCTAACCACCTGAGCTACCCCGCCACAGGGGAAACGTGACAGCCATGTGACCGTCCGCTCCATCAGGATGAGCGGCTTATAAGGTGCCGCTCCCCAAAGTGTCAAGCGCATGATGCGCAAAAAATTCGCTTTCCACGAGAGCGATAAAAACCCAACTGTTTCAGGCGGCAGCCGGCTTTTCCAGAAGCGCCTTCAGCGAAGCCTCGGCTTCCACCGAGCGTTCCGAACGTTCGATGAAGCCGCCGCCATAAACGCGGGCATCGGCGCCCGGTGCGGAATAGAGCACGCAGGCCTGACCGGGGGCGACGCCGGCCTCGCCGGTCATCAGATCCACATAGATACCGTTTTCATCGGCATGCAGGATCGCTTCCGTCGGCGGGCGCGTGGACCGCACCTTGGCGAAACAGGCGAAGCCCTGCCCGGCATCCGTTGCAAGCTCACCATCGCCAAGCCAGTTCATGTCACGCAGATATACCCGTCGGGTTTCCAGCGCCTCACGCGGTCCGACGATGACCCGGCGGCCCCGAGCATCGAGATGCACGACATAGAGCGGCTCTCCGGTCGCGACACCGATGCCCCGGCGCTGGCCGATGGTATAATGCACGATACCATCGTGGCGGCCGAGCACGCGACCGTCCAGATGAACGATATCACCGGCCAATGCCGCATTCGGCTTCAGCTTGTTGATGATATCGGTATATTTGCCCTGCGGCACAAAACAGATGTCCTGGCTATCGGCCTTCTTGGCGACGACAAGCCCCATATCTTCCGCAAGGGCCCGTGTTTCGGCCTTGGAGAGGCCGCCAAGCGGAAAGCGCAGATAGTCGATCTGCTCCTGCGTCGTGGCAAACAGGAACCAGCTCTGGTCACGGTCGCTATCGATCGGGCGATAGAGCGCACGCCGCCCCGGCTGGCCGGAAACGGGATTGGGGCGCGAACGGATATAATGGCCGGTTGCCAGCGCATCGGCGCCCAGTTCCTGCGCCGTGGCGAGCAGATCGGCAAATTTTACCGTCTGGTTGCAGGCGACGCAGGGGATCGGCGTTTCACCCATGGCATAGGCTTCGGCAAAGGGATTGATGACGGTCTCACGGAACCGCGCTTCGTAATCCAGCACATAGTGGGGAATTCCGAGCGTTTCGCAGACCCTGCGCGCATCGTCAATATCCTGCCCCGCGCAACAGGAGCCGGCGCGGTGCACGGCCGCACCATGATCATAAAGCTGGAGGGTAATGCCGAGGACATCATAGCCCTCGCGCTTGAGGATACCGGCCACCACTGAAGAATCGACGCCACCGGACATGGCGACAACGATCCGGGTATCTTCCGGCCTCTTGTCAAAATCGAGCGTATTCACGTTTTTTCCCATCGTCAGTCATAACGGGGGTAAAGGCCCCGCCGCCTGTCGGTCATCCGCCACGTGAGCATCAGCCGAAAATCGGACTGTTCTGGCTCACTACCCTGCGGATTTAAGGGCTGCATATAGAAAGGAATGGCCGCGCACGCAAGTACGGGGCGGAAAACCGCCCCGTCAAGCCGTCAGATTCAGGTATTGAGGGCCTGTTAAGCGCCAGCGGTCTTCTGGCCGCTGCTGCCGATCCACTTGTCGCGTTCCCTCCACAGGGCCGGCAAGGCCAGCAAGCCTATGGCCGTGAAGGCGATCAGCGTCTTGCTGACCTGCGACAGTTCCGCCGTGCGGCCATCCAGATAATAGACGCCATAGACGATGGCCACGTGCCAGACATAGACCTGCAGCGAATGGCGGCCGAGCAATTGCAGGAACTTCAGAGACAGCACCCAGATCACGCCCTCGGCAATGGAGCGCACAAGCGGACGATGGTGTTTCGGGCCAGCGATTACCAGCCATGTCAGGCCGACACCCACGGCAAGGAAGTTGATGAGATAGACCGGACCGAAATCGGCACGGATTTCCATGGTGGAGAATTTGCCCATCATGAATTCCGGCATCAGTCCCCAGGCGGTGGCGATGCGCAGCGGCAGGAAGAACAGGCAGATCAGAAGTGCAGCCTTAGGCAGCCATGTGTGCTGCGGCGAGAAGATCGCCTTCCACGGAATGCGGTTCTGCGCCGTCATCGCGCCCATCACCAGCGCCGAATAGAATACCAGCTGCCAGCCGAGCAGGTTGAAGCTGACGCGGATGCCCTGCTCATCCGCACCCTTGACGAGTTCGTTGAGCGGCGTTGTCACGATCTGCTGAAGACCGAGCTGACCGGCCATCCAGACCAGCAGGGAGCCGGCCATCACATAGGCCCACTTGCCGTCGAGGCAGAGCTTCACCAGCACCGGCGCAAACAGCATGTAGACGATGTATTGCGGCAGGATATCCATGAAGGTCGGCTGGAAGAGGAATGTCGCAATCGCCGCCAGACGCAGCGGATCGTCGAATGTCGTCATGCCAAGCCAGTTATACCAGATATAAGGCGCATGCGGGATGACCATGCGGAAGAACAGCACGGCGATGACCAGACCCATGGCGTAGCGATAAAGCTCCATCGCCCGGTTCCAGATCATCTGTTTACCGGCGTCATAGCCGTACTTCATCATCTTGCGGGCATAGACCATGCCGATCAGCAGACCGGACAGAAACACGAAGCCCTGCGCGTCTTCCACGAAGGCAAACTGACGGTGGTTGATTTCCACGAGCCAGAATCCGCCGGCAAACACCAAATGGTTGATCAGCATGAAGACGAGGAAATAACCACGCATCCCGTCGATCAGGTCAAAGCGTTTCATCTCGATAGCTCTCCGTTCTCGCGGGCCGTGCATTGCCCGGCCACCCAGCCCGGCTTGCGGGAGGCTGGCCGGGAATTGGATTGTCAACGCTGTTTTGCGCCTGAGGTTCCCTTTCCAAAGCGGTTTAGAACCGGCACGAAAAGTCACATTGACGTGTATGTCCCGTGGTTAAGACGCGGGGACTGAATGCCGGATGAATGAAAAAGGGCAATTCCGTGGAGCAAGCGAGCTATGCGCCAGCACGACACCTCGCTGAAGAGGACGCAAACCCTTGCATGGCAAGGAGAAACGGATGCCGCCACGTACGGGGGCGATACAGATATCACCCGTGAGATTTATCAGTCATCTTTTTGAAGAACTCCGCTCTTCCGCCGGATCACCTCGGCGCCGGTCGAATCAATGGAAAGCCAAAGACGGAAGTCGATGTCGGGATATCGCGGATCACGACAAACGAAAGCCCGGAGGTGCGTGATGACCTCCGGGCCGTTTCATTCACAAAGTACTATGTCTAGCCTCAGGCGGCGGCCTGAATGGCGGCGACCTGCCAGTTGTCGTTGCCGGCGCGGCGTACGAAGGTCCACATTTCCACCGATTCGGACGGATGCTGCTCGTCTCCCTCGATTACCTTGCCGGACGTACGGTCACGCATCACATCGATGGCGGAGTAGCGCATCGCAACCGTTGCATAGTCCTGGCCTTCTTCATGCCAGGCTTCAGCGACATCGCCCTGCAGCAGCGTCACGTCGCGCACGTCGTTTTTCACGCCGCTCGTGGCGTTGTCGCTCAGCTCCTCGGCGAGATAGGACATGGCTTCCGGCGTCGTCAGCTTGCGCAGGGTGCCGTAGTCCTCGGCCGCATAGGCGGACTGAACGTCTTCCAGCATTTTCTGGAAGGTTTCGAGATCTCCCTGGGTGATGCCGATCTCATCACCTTCGGAAATGGCGTTCTCGTGCGCCACCGGCTTCACCGTTGCGGCAGTGGCAGTGGCCGCGGCCGCGCCGCCCGCAGCACCGGCAAGCGCGCCGATCTTCGGAATCTTGAACGAAGACGCGGAAGGACCTGCCTGCGAGCCGCCATTAAAGGAAGAACCGGAATGATCCGTGCGCTGAGAGCCGCCGGCTGCACCATAAGCGGGCTGGCCCTGACGGCGCGATGCGAAGAAACGCATGGCGAGCATGACCAGACCACCGATAAGCAGTACCTGCAGCAGCATGCCGAAGAAACCGGCCATGCCGCCAAAACCGCCGCCCATCAGCATGCCGAACAGACCACCCATCAACAGGCCGCCCATCAGACCACCCATCATGCCGCCAAACAGGCCACGGCTCTGCTGCGGGGCCGCCTGCGCACCGGGACGGGCTGGCTGGGCAGCACCCGGCGCTGCCTGGTTGGTATTGGGGGTCATGCTGCGATTAATCGGCGCGGTCTGGCCCGGCGCAGTGCTGGTCGAGGGCGGTGCGGAATATGTCCGCGTACCACGGCTGCCGAAACCGCCGCCGGCCCGGCGTGCTTCTGCCATATCAACCGCCACGAAAGACACCGCGATACCAAGCGCGGCGACTGCGAACAAACCCTTGAAGCGCCGAAAGGCAGCAAACATCGTTATCTCCTGTTGGCCGCCCTCCCATGAGCGGCATGTCAGCAGCCGATATAGCAACTCATGATCATCATTTTTAGACCACTCGGCTTAAATTTTTTGTGATATGCAACCGAAACGCGAGATGGACACCTGACGCAGCAAAACCGCCGTTTGGAAAAACGAAAAACCCGGCACAGGGTCTCCCCTGCACCGGGCCTTATTGTCCCCTTGGGAGGAACGATAAGATCAGTCGACGTTGAAAGTCAGCGGCTTGACCTGGCGGATCGCCGGGTTGGCGCGCAGCTTGTCCAGAACGGTTTCGGAAACCGGACCATCGACATAAAGAAGTGCGATGGCGTCGCCACCTTCCTTTTCGCGGCCGAGCTGGAAGTTGGCGATGTTGACGCCAGCCTCACCGAGCGTAGTGCCCATGAAACCGATCATGCCGGGAACGTCGGTATTGGTGATGTAGATCATGTGCGATCCGACATCGGCATCCATGTTGATGTTCTTGATCTGGATGAAGCGCGGCTTGCCATCCGAGAACACCGTGCCGGCAACCGAGCGGATCTGGTTTTCCGTCTTGACCGTCAGCTTGATGTAACCGTCGTAAACGCCGGTCTTGTCGCGCTTGACCTCGGAGAGGATAATGCCCTTTTCCTTGATCATGACAGGTGCCGAAACCATGTTCACATCTGCAACCTGGCTGCGGATCAGGCCGGCCAGCAATGCACTGGTCAATGCCTTCGTGTTCATGTTGGCGGTTGCGCCATCATAAAGGATTTCGATTTCCTTGGTGGCGCTTTCCTGCACCTGGCCAACGAAGGAGCCGAGAACATCCGCCAGACGGATGAAGGGCTTCAGGCGCGGCGCTTCTTCCGCCGTGATCGACGGCATGTTGATGGCGTTGGAAACCGCACCCTTGACGAGGTAATCCGACATCTGCTCGGCAACCTGAAGGGCGACGTTTTCCTGTGCTTCCGTGGTGGATGCACCAAGATGCGGCGTGCAGACGACATTCGGCAGGCCGAAAAGCGGGCTTTCAGTGGCGGGCTCGACTTCGAACACGTCAAAACCGGCGCCGGCGACATGGCCGGACTTGATGGCATCGGCAAGGGCCGCTTCATCCACCAGACCACCACGGGCGCAGTTGACGATACGCACGCCCTTCTTGGTCTTGGCAAGGTTCTCTGCATTGAGAATGCCGCGCGTCTTGTCGGTCATCGGCACGTGCAGGGTGATGAAATCGGCCTGGGCCAGAAGCTCGTCCAGTTCAACCTTGGTGACGCCCATTTCCTGCGCGCGCTCGGGCGACAGGAAGGGGTCATAGGCCAGAACATGCATCTTGAGGCCGAGTGCACGCGAGCAGACAATGGAGCCGATGTTGCCGGCGCCTATGACGCCGAGCGTCTTACCGGTGATTTCGACACCCATGAATTTCGACTTTTCCCACTTGCCGGCCTGCGTGGAGCTGTCAGCGGCCGGAAGCTGGCGCGCAACGGCGAACATCAGCGCGATAGCGTGTTCCGCTGTCGTGATGGAGTTGCCGAAAGGCGTGTTCATGACGATGATACCGCGGCGCGATGCAGCCGGAATATCGACATTGTCGACGCCGATGCCGGCGCGGCCGATGACCTTGAGATTGGTCGCCGCCTCGATCAGCTTTTCCGTTGCCTTGGTGGCGGAGCGGATGGCAAGACCATCGTAATTGCCGATGATTTCGGCAAGCTTGTCCTTGTCCTTGCCGAGCTTCGGCTGGAAATCGACTTCGACGCCACGATCGCGGAAGATCTGAACGGCGGTTTCCGACAGTTCGTCGGATACGAGTACGCGAGGTGCCATGGTCCACGGGCTCCTTGAAAAACGGTGCAGTTTTGAAAGCGGGGAATGTGCGGCCCTGCATCAGCGCAGGGCCGGTATCAAAATCAGGCGGCAGCCTTGGAAAGTGCTGCCTTCTGCGTCTGGTAGGCCCAGGCCAGCCAGGGCATGACGGCTTCCATATCCGCCGTCTCGATGGTGGCGCCGGCCCAGATACGCAGACCGGACGGGGCGTCACGGTAAGCGCCGATATCGAGGGCGACATTTTCCTTTTCGAGCAGGGCGACAACGCCCTTGGCGAAATCAGCCTGCGCGGCCGCATCCAGCGCCTGCACCTCGGGATCAACGATCTTCAGGCAGACGGAGGTGTTGGAGCGGGTTTCCGGCTTGACGGCCAGATTGGCGATCCAATTATTCTTTTCGATGAAGTCGTAAATCACCTTGGCATTGGCATCGGCACGGCCGATCAGTGCCTTGAGGCCACCGAGGTTCTTCGCCCACAGCAGCGCGTCGATGTAATCCTCAACGCAGAGCATGGACGGCGTATTGATGGTTTCGCCGGTGAAGATGCCTTCGATCAGCTTGCCGCCGGAGACCATGCGGAAGATTTTCGGCAGCGGCCATGCCGGCGCGTAGCTCAGCAGACGCTCGACAGCACGGGGCGAAAGGATGATGACACCATGGCCGCCTTCGCCGCCCAGAACCTTCTGCCAGGAGAAGGTAACGACGTCGAGTTTGGTAAAGTCCATGTCCTGTGCGAAGGCCGCCGAAGTGGCGTCGCAGATGGTCAGGCCCTTGCGGTCGGCCGGGATGAAATCGGCATTGGGGACGCGAACGCCCGAAGTGGTGCCGTTCCAGGTGAAAACCACGTCGCGGTCGAAATCGACTTCGGCAAGGTTCGGCAGGAGGCCGTAATCAGCCTCGAACTTGCGCACGTCCTTCAGCTTCAGCTGCTTGACGACGTCGGTTACCCAGCCAGCGCCGAAGCTTTCCCAGGCGAGCATGTCAACGCCGCGTTCGCCGAGCAGCGACCAGAGCGCCATTTCAACGGCGCCGGTATCAGATGCCGGAACGATACCGATGCGATAATCGGCAGGAACAGCAAGAATTTCACGGGTGAGATCGATGGCCTGCTTCAGCTTGGCTTTGCCAACCTTGGCGCGATGCGAGCGACCGAGCGGCGCATCGGAGAGAGCATCTAGCGACCAACCGGGGCGCTTCGAGCAGGGACCAGAAGAGAAATGCGTATTGCCCGGACGAACGCCCGGCTTCACTATATCTGTCATTTGACTACCCTTTCAGATAGGCGCCTCTCGTTAGGGAGAGGTGTCCTGACGCCGTTGCTATTCCTGTCGCCGGTTTCAGTCAAGCGGAATATGTCGCTACGCAGAAGAATCTTGGTCCATATGCGTCATGGGCGATGCCGCTAAAACAAAAACCGCCCGCACCCGGAGAGGATGCGGACGGCTCGAAGCTATCAGTCTGGCGTGACGTTTATTTATAAACGGCAGGCTGCAGCGGAATATCCGCGGGCGGCATGTATTGTGCCGTGTCGCAACCGTTGAAGACATAACGGCCGCCGACGCGCACTTCGTGCGAATAAAGACCCTTGTCACGGCCCGGACCACCATTGTTCTCGTAACCGAACATGTCGCCCTTGTTGATGTGGCGGAAACGATAGCCAATATCGGCCTTCAGGTTACAGGTGACGTCGATGGAGGCACCGGCCATCAGCGCATAAGCAAAGCGCCACTTGCCCTTGCCGCCATGTTCGGTGGTCGGGTCGCAGCCGAGGCCGTTGGTGCTGCACGAGGAGTTGCGCAGCTTGTCCCACTTGACATAGGAGCCACCGATACCACCACCGACATAAGGCGTGATGCGGCCATAAGTGCCAAGATCGACATAGGCATTGGCCATCAGTGTATAGGCCCGGAGCGAGCTCAGATCAGTCGAGACGCAGGGACCGGGAACGGAGCCGCAGCCACCGATCGTGGAGCCGCGGAAATCCGACTTGCCCATATAGTCGAAGGTCACGTCGCTGCGGAAATAGTTGTTGAACTGATAACCGACACCCGCGCCAATGATATAGCTGTCCTTGATTTTGGCGGTATCAAAATCCTGCAGATAACCGCCCGGCCCACCCTGGTAATAATGGGCGCCGCGCAGCTTGTTGAAGGAATAACCAACATCGCCGCGCAGATACCAGCCGCTGGACTGCGTGATCTGAACTTCGGGGGCCTCAACATAGGCCGGCGCAGGTTCGGCTTGATAAAGATCGGCAGCGAAGGCGCTCGTGCCGGTCATCAGAACGGCCAGAATGCCGGCCAAAGCATTTTTCATGACTTCCACTCCAGAAGAGGCACCTGCGTTGCGACAGCAGATGCCAGTGAACTGTTCAGTCACGGAGATTGGCGTAAAATGGTTAAGTCCCGATTAACCACGATCATTCACTATATTTATTAGCGAATACTCAAAGAAAAAGCCGGCTGGACGGCCGGCTTTTCTATTATTGCTATCGGCCCAACTTAGGCGGCGGAACGAGCGCTTGAGATAACGCCGACGAGATCATTGACGATCTGCTCCACCTGCGCGCTGTCGTCGCCCTCGGCCATGACGCGGATCAATGGTTCCGTGCCGGAAGGGCGAATGACGAGACGGCCATTATTGGCCAGTGCGCTTTCCGCATCCGCAATCGCCTGCTGCACGATAGGATTTTCAAGCGGCTTGCCGCCCGAAATACGCACATTCTTCAAAAGCTGCGGCACAGGCTCAAACTTGCGGCAAACCTCGCTGACGGTGCGGCCGGAGCGTTTGACCTTGGCAAGAACCTGCAGTGCCGCAACGAGGCCATCGCCGGTCGTGCCGTAATCCGACAGCACGATATGGCCGGACTGCTCGCCGCCGACGTTGAAATTATGGTTGCGCATGTGCTCAACAACATAACGGTCGCCTACCTTCGTACGGGCAAGGGTGAGGCCCTTGTCACCAAGGAAACGTTCGAGACCGAGGTTTGACATGACGGTGGCGACGATGCCACCGCCGCGCAGCGTCTTGTCGTCAGCCCAGCTATCGGCAATCACGGCCATCAGTTGGTCGCCATCAACGATCTCGCCGCGTTCGTCGACGATGATGACGCGGTCCGCATCACCATCGAGCGCGATGCCAATATCGGCCCGCACCTCATGCACCTTCTTCTGCAGGGCTTCCGGATGGGTGGAGCCGCATTCGAGGTTGATATTGATACCATTCGGTTCGTTGCCGATGGTGACGACCTCTGCGCCGAGTTCCCAGAGTGCCGCCGGGGCCACCTTGTAAGCGGCGCCATTGGCGCAGTCGATGGCAATCCTCAGTCCGCTCAGCGTCACATCACGCGGCAGGGTGCGTTTGACGAATTCGATATAACGGTAGATATCGCCATCCACGCGCTTTGCGCGACCGATCTCGCTCGGCTTGGCAAGCTGCGCGTAAATATCCTTGTCGAGAAGATCTTCGATCTCCAGTTCCAGCTCATCGGAAAGCTTATATCCATCCGGTCCGAACAGCTTGATGCCATTGTCGGAAAAGGGATTGTGCGACGCCGAGATCATCACGCCGATATCGGCACGCAGCGAGCGGGTGAGCATCGCCACAGCCGGCGTCGGGATCGGCCCGAGCAGGAAGACATCGAGGCCGGCTGCGGTAAATCCGGCAACCAGCGCATTTTCCAGCATGTAGCCCGAAAGCCGCGTATCCTTGCCGATGACGACACGATGGCGATGATGGCCACGGCGGAAGATCGTGCCGACCGCAATGCCCACACGCATCGCCAGATCCGGCGTCATGGGGAAGACGTTCGATTGTCCGCGGATACCATCGGTTCCGAAATAACGGCGTGCCATTTGAACTCCAAATCTTTTCCAGCATTCCGGCAAAAGCTGAAAACAGCCGGAAGCGTTTTTGGCTAGATGCCACAAACCACGATAAACAGCACGTAAATTACCGCAAAAATGGCTTATATCTTGTTACCAAACTGAAAAGGCCACCCGGAAAACCGGGTGGCCTTTTACAATCGCTCGCTCGGCGCTGGCGATCAGTGCGGCTGCGGCTCCATGCCGCCTTCGGCCTCACCATCGCCCTTGGCTTCGCCATCGCCCTTCACTTCACTCGGGCCGTCCTTCTTGGTGCCGGCCTTCGGCACTGCCGAACCGCGGCTGCCGGGAGAATCGTCGCCCAGATCGCGGGCGGGCTTCTCGCCCTTCAGCAGGGCCTTGATCTCGTCACCCGTCAGGGTTTCGTATTCAAGAAGGCCCTCGGCAATGGCGACGAATCCATCGTGGTTATCAGTCAGGATACGCCGTGCCTCGGTATAGGCCTCGTCGATCAGACGGCGAACTTCGGTGTCGATCGTCTGCGCCGTTGCTTCGGAGACATTCTTCGACTGCGAGACGGAATGGCCAAGGAAGACTTCCTGCTGGTTCTCACCGTAGGAAACCTGGCCAAGAGCATCGGAGAAGCCCCATTGCGTGACCATGGCGCGGGCAAGCTTGGTGGCCTGCTCGATATCCGAAGACGCGCCTGACGTGATGTTCTCCTTGCCGAAAGTCAGTTCCTCGGCAACACGTCCACCCATCATGATGACGAGGCGCGACACCATCCACTTGTAGCTCATGGAGTAGCGGTCGCCTTCCGGCAGCTGCATGACCATGCCGAGTGCACGGCCGCGCGGGATGATCGTCGCCTTGTGCAACGGATCGGCCACGGCAACCTTCAGCGCGGTGATGGCATGGCCGGCTTCGTGGTAGGCGGTCAGCTTCTTTTCTGCCTCGGTCATGGCGGAGGAGCGGCGTTCCGCACCCATCATGATCTTGTCCTTGGCGTCTTCGAATTCCTGCATGGTGACCACACGCTTGTTGCGGCGGGCGGCCATAAGGGCAGCTTCGTTGACGAGGTTCATCAGGTCCGCACCCGAAAAACCGGGGGTGCCGCGGGCCAGAACCTTGAGATCGACATTCGGCGCCAGCGGCACGTTGCGGATATGCACCTTGAGGATGCGCTCACGGCCAACGATGTCCGGGTTCGGCACGACGACCTGACGGTCGAAACGGCCGGGACGCAGAAGTGCCGGGTCAAGAACGTCAGGACGGTTGGTGGCGGCGATAAGGATGATGCCTTCATTCGCCTCGAAACCGTCCATCTCGACCAGCAGCTGGTTCAGCGTCTGTTCGCGCTCATCGTTACCGCCGCCAAGACCGGCGCCACGATGGCGACCGACAGCGTCGATTTCGTCGATGAAGATGATGCAGGGTGCGTTCTTCTTCGCCTGTTCGAACATGTCACGCACGCGGCTTGCACCGACGCCCACGAACATTTCCACGAAGTCCGAACCGGAAATGGTGAAGAAGGGCACATTGGCTTCACCGGCGACGGAACGCGCCAGAAGCGTCTTACCGGTACCGGGAGGGCCGACCAGAAGCACGCCGCGCGGGATTTTACCGCCGAGGCGCTGGAACTTCTGCGGATCGCGCAGGAATTCGACGATTTCCTCGAGGTCCTGCTTGGCTTCGTCCACGCCGGCAACATCGTCAAACGTCACGCGGCCATGGGCTTCCGTCAGAAGCTTGGCCTTGGACTTGCCAAAGCCCATTGCGCCACGCGAGCCGCCCTGCATCTGCCGCATGAAGAACAGCCAGACGCCGAGGATGAGGAACATCGGCAAAAGCGTACCGAGATAGCTCAAAAAACCGGAGGATCCGTCGCTTTCAGGACGCGCCACGATGGTCACGTTCTTGCTTTGCAACCGCTCCATCAGGCTGTCGTCGATGACGGGGGAATAGGTCTGAAAGGCCGTGCCGTTTTCGGTATAGGTTCCGAGAACCCGGTTACCGGTGACGGTCACGTCGCGAACTCGCCCGGAATCCACATCGCGAAGAAACTGGGAATACGGAATTTCCCGCGAACCCGTTTGCGTCGGCGACGTCTGGAACATGCTGAACAGCGCGATCAGCAAGAGGGCGATCACGGCCCACAAGGCGAAATTTCTGAAATTTGGGTTCATCGAACTCCCCGAACTCACACGGGCATGTTTGCTGCCCGCTCTTACGTGCCCCTAACATAAGGACGACATCTGCCGTTGCCAAGGCGAAGGGCGTTATCTGATGCGTTTTGGTGTAAAAAGTATTCCAAGGCAATTCACGAAAAAGAGGCCGGATTTAAACCGGGGGCTGTGGATATGCCGCCCGTCCGAATAAATTGGCGATTGCATTCGCCAACTCCAGGTCGAAGCGCGGCAGGAAAAGATCAAAAGGTGCAAGCCTCGGCGTAATGATGATGGCATCTGATAACGAACCCGGCCCATCCGTCGCTGCGACGATTTGCGGCAGACCCGCCATTGCCGGCTTCGCCACCCCAGCCGGTACCGACGAAAAAAGCGCAGCCGCTTGCGCAGCGTCACCGGTCCTGCGCGCTTTGACATGGACTGGAAAAGCCGATCCGTTCTTCACAAGGAAACGATCGTCCCACAGCCCCTGTTGATACGCGCCTACTGGAAGCTCCGGCAGGTTTCGCTGCTCGCGAAACATATAGAGCCCGTCCCTCCGACGATCGAGCAGGACGCGCCCAACCGTCAGTCGCCCGTTTTCACCCGTTTTGAGAAACCGCAAAACGCGCTCCATGCTGCCTGCGGCGGGAAAATATGCCCTTCCGCCCAGGGTGGCGACCAGCGCCGCCAGCCCATGCCGGAACTCTGGAAGATCGGGATCGATGCCATCGCCGGCCAATCTGGCCAGCGCGGCGTGAAAGACCTCTGTGTGACCGCGCAGGAAAATGGCTGTTTTTTCGGAAAGCGCCTGTCTTTTCAGAGAAGCCTCCACATCGATACGGACAGGGGAAGGGGCAAGCGCCTGCCGCACCCGCACTCTCTCATATCGGATATTCTCATTGCTCGGATCGTCAAACCAGCTGCGTGAGCAGGACGAGACGTAGTCGCGGATCGCCTGCCTCTCGCACATCAGAAACGGCCTCATGATCCAGTGACGACTATCGTATAAGACTGCGTCCGCCATGCCGGAGAGACCTGGATTGTCAGAGCCGCCGCCGCGGGCGGCACGCATCGCCACGGTCTCACGCTGGTCGCCGACGGTATGTCCGGTCACGACAAGATCGGCGCCGATCTCACGGGCAACCTCGGCAATTAGGCGGTAACGGGCAAGCCGGGAGGCTTCGGAAAGGCCCGAGGCCGGTTTGGCATCGTCCCATCGGCGAATGACGTGGGGGATGCCAAGCTCCGCACAAAGCACGCCGACCTTGAGCGCCTCATCGGCGGATTCCGCTCTCAGCGCATGGTCGACCGTAACGGCGGAAAGTCGCAAACGGTCCTGACTCCATTCCGCTGCTGCCTCATGCAATGCCAGCAACAGGCCGGTTGAATCACTGCCGCCGGAGATTGCGACGAGGATATGGGCGGGTTTGCGAAGATTTTCGACAAACGACCTTGCCGCCGCAAGCGGCGCAACTGTCCTTTGGCTCAGAATACGGGCATCAACCGGCATGGAAACACCCGCAACGCAGGGAAAAATCAGCAGCTCAGCCGCTTCTGTTCGCTGGCAACCTTGTTCAGCACGGTCTTCGAAGCACTGGGATAACGCTTCGGCACCTCGCGCAGCGTGGCGCAGGCGGTTTCGGTATTGTCGAGAGCGGCAAGCGACATGCCGAGCTTCATCAGCATTTCCGGCGCTTTCGGAGATTTGCCATAGGTCTGGTGACCGTTCAGGAAGGTTTTTGCTGCCTCGTTGAACTTGCCCTGCGAATATAGCGCCTCGCCCAGCCAGAAGCTGGCATCCGCAGCCTTAGCGCCCTTGGGATAACCCTGGAGATATTGCTGGAAACCCTGCTCCGCCAGCTTGTAGTCACCGGAAAGAACATGGCCGTAAGCGGCCTGATAGATATCGCTCTCGCTGGTCAGCGCCGCCGTATTGACCGGATCGGTCTTGCGCGGGCTATTGCCGGTGGTCACACCGGGAAGACTGCCTGACGAGTTGTTGGCGCCCTGATTGAGCGTACCGCCAATCGGCATTCCCTTGGAATCGAGTTCGATGGAGCCGAGTGTCGTCTCTCCCGGTGCGCCTGTCGGCGCATTGGAAGGAGCAGATGGCGAAACGGAAGCGCCACCCTCGGGTGGCGTTTCGATAATCGTTGCAACGTCGTCGGTCGGTGGCGTGGCCGGACTTACCGGACTGGCCTCCGCCTTCTTTTTCGGCGTCGCGGGACTTGCGGCCTTGCCGCCGGCATTGCCGCTTTCCAGTTCCTGGAAGCGGAACTCATTGTCCTCCTGCGCCTTGCGGATCGTTTCCTGCATCTGCAAAAGCTGGAAGCTCATTTCCTCGATACGGCCGTTGAGCTGCCGGATCTGTTCTTCAAGCTGCTGAACCCGATAGGCTTCATTGGCCTGAACCCGGACGACCGGGGCCTGTTGAGAGTTGATCGTGCCGAAGCTACCCCCCGCACCGAACAGCGGACCCGAAACGGCGATGCCGCTCAGGCCGGTGCAGGCTGCAAGCCCCAGCATTCCCGCCACGACAAGTTTCTTCATCTCATTCGTCCTGCCTTAACTGATTTGCACCGGAATGGCGCAAGCCGGATTTTTTCCATATCAACCAAAAAAGCAACTTAACTTCGGCCAAACTATGAAAAAAACAAAAGGCGGCCCGAAGACCGCCTTCCATTTGAGATCACAATAACGTCAGGCAATCACATGCCCGCGCCACCGAGAACCGTAACGGCGCGGCGGTTCTGCGACCAGCAGGAGATGTCGTCGCAAACGGCGACCGGACGTTCCTTGCCGTAGGAGATCGTCTTCATGCGGTTTGCCGGAACGCCCTGGGAAGCCAGGAAGTCACGGGTTGCAGCAGCGCGGCGGGCGCCGAGTGCAAGGTTGTATTCGCGTGTACCGCGTTCGTCGGCATGGCCTTCGACCGTGATCGCGTAGTTCGGGTAACGGGCGAGCCACTGTGCCTGGCGCTGCAGGGTCTGCTGCGCATCGGCGCGGATCGAGGTCGAGTCCGTATCGAAGAAGATGCGGTCGCCGACATTGACCGTGAAGTCCTGCTGGGAGCCCGGCGTTGCGGAACCCGCGCCACCAAGGCCGAGTTCACCGGCGCTGTTCGGCATGTTCTTCTTGTTCGCGCAGCCTGCGAGAGCAAGCGCGAGCGTCATGGCGATGACAGCCGGGTTACGGGCCAGTTTCTGCATCGGGCTGAGTGCCGAAATGTGTGTACGGCTCATCGCCGGTCTCTCCTTGGAATTTCAATAACGTTGCCAGACAATAACTGATCGCGGTTAATAGCCGGCAAACGCTTATGGTTAACAGAAAGGAAATGTCCCACTTTTTTGCTCCCTCACAACAGTTTGCGGCAAGAAAGAGGCGCATTCCCGCATGGCATGCATAAAACATGACGGCGCCGGATATTCCGACGCCGTCATGACAGTCATATCAGTCCAGAAGCGGCGACCATGCCGGGTCCGAAGCAAAGGTCGGCGTCTTGATGAGCTGTTCGTTATAGCCCGTCAGGTCGATCGAATAGAGCTGCGGACCGCCGGCACCGGCGTTCTGACGGAAGAACATCAGCACGCGGCCGTTCGGCGCCCAGGTCGGGCCTTCATTGTGGAAGCCGCTGGTCAGAATGCGCTCGCCCGAACCGTCGGTCTTCATCACGCCGATGGAGAACTTGCCGCCCGACTGTTTGGTGAAGGCGATCAGATCGCCGCGCGGCGACCATACCGGCGTGGAATAGGAACCATCGCCGAAGGAGAGGCGCTGCTGGCCGGAACCATCCGCATTCATCACATAAATCTGCTGACGGCCGCCACGGTCGCTTTCAAAGGCGACGCGCTGTCCATCCGGAGAAAATGATGGCGCCGTATCAATCGCGGACGTGTTCGTCAGCCGCGTCGTGGTGCGCGAGCGCAGGTCCATGGTGTAGATATTGGCGTTGCCATCCTGCTGCAGACTCATGATGACCTTCTGTCCATCAGGCGAGAAGCGCGGCGAGAACGTCATGCCGGGGAAGTTGCCAACGACTTCGCGCTGTCCGGTTTCCAGCTGCAGCAGGTAAACGCGCGGCTGCTGGCCCTCGAAGGACATGTAGGTCACTTCCTGACGGTTCGGCGAGAAACGCGGCGTCAGAACGATGTCATTGGAATTGGTGAGGTTACGGACGTTGAAACCGTCCTGATCCATGATCGACAGCTGGCGCTTGCGGGCCGTCTTCGGGCCGCTTTCGGAGACGAAGACAACGCGGGTGTCGAAGTAACCCTTCTCACCCGTGATCCGCTCATAGATGGCATCCGCGATGATGTGGGCGACACGGCGCCAGTTTTCCGGCTGGGTGAAGAATTGCTGGCCGGTCATTTGCTGGCCCGCAAAAGTATCCCACAGCCGGAATTCGGCACGCAGGCGGCCATCGCTTTCGCGTGTCACGCGGCCGGTCACAAGCGCCTGGGCGTTGATAACCTTCCAGTCTTCAAAACGCGGCTGCTGATCCGGACTGGTAATCTTTTCGATGAAGGCGCTCTTGTTGACCGGCGCGAAAAGACCGGAGCGCTGCAGATCGGCTGCGATGACGGCCGAAACCTGGGCACCGATGCCGTCTCCCGACATGAAGTCGGTGATGGCGATGGGCAAGGGCTCGACGTTACCCTTGTTGATGTTGATTTCCACCCGCGCAAAAGCCGGTGCGGAGAAAACCGACATGAGGGCCGCGACAGCGAGCACCAGCCGGATCGGCGAGAATATTTTCATGTTGCCAGGCCTTTCAGCATTCATAGCAATTCACTGGGATCGAAGTTCACAACGACTTCGTTCCATGCGTCATATTTGTCGGCAGGAAGGTTCGTGAACGGAGCAGAACGCATAATGGCGCGATAGGCTCCGCCGGAAAGAGCACGGCGCGTTCCTTCGGAACCGCCCGTTGCTTCGATCTCGGGCCGACCGATGATGGTTCCATCACGGTCGAGCTTCATGGTGACCCGAACGCGAACGTCCGAGGCATCCGCCATGCCGGGAATGATCTGCCAGTTCTTCTGGATCGCGCCACGCAGCGCATCCATTTCCGTCTGGCTGAGCGTCGAACCGCCCGTTGTCTTCTTGCCGCCAAGCGAAGCGGTTTGCGTCGACCGCTTCGCGCCGCCACCGGAGGGCGCCTGCTTGTTCAACAGGGCTGCAACATCGTCGGCGTTGAAATCGCTTTCCTTGGACGAGGCGGATTTCGCCGTCTCCTGCTTCTTCTCGCCCGGCTTCTTGTCGGAAGGCTTGTCGGTGGACTTTGCCTGGTCGGGCTTGGTCTCGGCCGGTTTTTCAGCGGGCTTCTGCTCTGCAGGCTTGGTTTCAGCCTGCTTCGGCTCTTCCGGCTTCGGCGGCTCGGGGCGGGAATTCGGGCGTGGAACGTTCTGCGGCACGGGAATCTCGGCCGGCTCCTGCGTGGCCGGCGGCGGTTCTTCCGCCTTGGTTTCCTGCGGGGGCGGCTCCGTCTTCGGCTGGGGCGCAATTTCAGGTTTGGTTTGCGGCAAGGCGGCCATTTCCTGCGGCTTGGGAGCCGAGGTCTCTTCCTTGACGATTTCCTTTACCTCGTTCGCCTTGGTATCGACGACCGGCTGCGGCTTTTCCTGCTTTGGCGGGGCAGCGGCGCTGATATTGTCGTTAGGCTTGGTGGTCGGCGTCGGCGGCGCGTCAAGATCGGCCGTGTTGTTGCCGACATTCTGGGCGTTCTCGATGATGTCAGGACGTGTGGTCGGAACAGGAGCGGACTTTTCCGCCTTCGGTGCCTTCTTGTCGCCCTGCTGGATCTGGGTCAGTTCCTCAATGGGCACCAGTTCCACCGGCAAGGCCTCGGCCTGCGACACGTCGAGCGGTTCCGGCGAGCCCAGGGAAACGAGGGCGAAAGCCAGAAGCGACGCATGCACGATCGCGGATGTGGTGATGCTGCCCTTCATCGTTTTACGTCAATTGTCCTGTTTCTGCTGGGTCACAAGGCCGATATTCTTGAAGCCCGCCGCCTGGATACGCGCCATCACATCGGCGACGACGCCGTATGCGGCAACGGAATCCGCGCGCACGAAGATACGTTCGTTATAACCAGTCGTGGCGATTGCCTGCAGCTTGTCGGCCACTTCGGCCGCCTGGATTTCGGTCTCCTGCAAATGGATCTGGCCATTGGCATTGACCGAAATGGTGATCGGCTGCGTGTCCGAATTCAGCGCATTGGCGGATGTCTGCGGCAGATCGATCGGTACGCCGACCGTCATCATCGGCGCTGCCACCATGAAGATGATGAGCAGCACGAGCATGACGTCGACCAGCGGCGTCACGTTGATCTCGCTTATCGCGCCGCCTTTGCGCCGTCCGCCGCGCCCACCCCGGCGTCCACCGGAACCGCCGCCGCTGCCACCTGCTGACATACCCATATCATCTACTCCATTTTGCCTTGCGGCAAATTACTGCACAGCATGCATTGGGGCCGCTTATTGGGCGGCCTGCCGTGTCTGAAGTTTTTCATCGATCTGGCGCGACAGGATCGCGGAGAACTCGTCGGCGAAGCCTTCCATACGGGCGGAAAGCTTGTGCGCGTCGGCCGTGAACTTGTTATAGGCGATAACTGCCGGAATAGCCGCGACAAGGCCGATAGCCGTTGCCAGAAGCGCTTCGGCGATACCCGGCGCCACGACCGCAAGGTTGGTCGACTTCGAACCGGCAATCGCCTGGAACGAGGTCATGATACCGACAACCGTACCGAAGAGGCCGATAAAGGGACCAGCCGAGCCGATGGTGGCGAGCGAACCGAGGCGAGCCTCATATTGTTCGCCTTCACGCGCGATCGTTACATCCATCGCCCGGTCGATACGCATCTGCAGACCGATGGGCGAACGCGCGCCGCGTTCGAATGATTTTTTCCATTCCCGCATGGCGGAAACGAAAATTGCCGCAAGACCGCCATTCTGGCGTTCCGCCAGCGTGCGATAAAGCTCCTCTAGCGACTGGCCAGACCAGAAGACCTGTTCGAACTGGTCGAACTGGCGCTTTGCCTTGCCGAAGCTCACATATTTGTCAAAGACGATCGCCCACGTCCAGACCGAGGCGGCGATAAGTCCGATCATCACGAGCTTCACGATGAGGCCCGCCTGCATAAACAGTGCCCAGAGACTTACATCGTGCGTCGCCGCTGCCAAACCTGCCTGTTCCATAAATATCCAATCCCCGAATCCAAACGCCCGGTACGGGACCGGGCGATTCAAACGCGTGTTAACGCTCGAAGTCATGCGGCGACAGCCGCCAACCCCTTTGCCATACCCCGATACTTGCCAGTAAGCCTTACTTGCCAATAAATTTGGTGAAAGGAAGGCGTGCGCCGCACAAATGCCAGTTGCTAAAGTAAGACACCATTATGGTTAAAGGAGTGTTACAACCGCGCCACGCCTGGTGGATTTACTGGACCGGGCCGCCAATTACTTCAGGAATTTTTCCGCCACCGTCTCCGGAAGACGCCTTGGGCGACCATTGGCATTGATGACGGCAATGATGACCCTCGCGGCAACCAGCAGGGTTTCACCACGCCGGATTTCCTGATTGAGCACCATTTTCGCGCCGCCGGCCTTTTCTGTCACAGTGGTGATTGTCAGCACATCATCCATCCGCGCCGGGGTCTTGAAATCGATCTCCATGCGGTGGACGACGAAAACAAGGCCTTCCTCGTCAGCCGTCAGAAGCGCGCTCTGCTCGCAACCGAGACAACGCAGGTAATCGGTGCGTCCACGCTCGAGAAAATGCAGATAGCGCGCGTGATACACGAGGCCGGAAAAATCCGTGTCCTCATAATAGACGCGTTGTGTCAGGCGGTGCCCGTGTTCGATGAGTTCGCCTGAAAGCGAAACCAAAAGCTCGCTCATACTGTCTCCCTGGAAAGTTCGGCCGCATCGAAGCAACCTTCGCGGACGATAAGATGCTCGTGGCGCTGGGGCAGGTTCTCGATGCGGTCTGCAATAAAACGAGGCCTGAGATCGTGATCCAGCAGGGTGGAAGATTGCGCAGGCAGCCAGCGGAACTCTACCTCGACGCCATCCAGCACCCGGTGCACGATATCGGTACCATGGAAAGGAAAGGCCTGGCGAAGCGAAACCAGATAATAAAACGCCAGCTCATGCGCGGCATAATCGTCATAGGCGAAAAAATTCTCGGCCGACCAGAGGAGGCGCTCAACGGTACAATCCCGATCAAGCTCCTCGCCGATCTCGCGGATGATGGTTTCCTGCGAGCTTTCGCCTATTTCCGCCCGCCCGCCCGGCAAGGCCCAATAACTGTCCTTGGTGCCGCGCTGGACGAGAATATGGTCGTTCTGAAAAATAAGCGCCGCGACGCGCATGCTGAAAAGCTGCGGTTTCCGGTCCAGCCGGATCATGTGGCGTTCGGGGGCAGAAGTCATTTATCGTCCAGATCGCCGTCATGCCAGACGAGATGTCTCGTCGTCTTCGGCAGGTGTTCTATTTCGTCGGCGATGAAATAGGGCGGAATATCAAGCTCCGTCAATGCCTGCCGGGTCGCCGCGACCCAGCGGAATTCCAGCTCGTTATCGCCGTCCTGAACACGGTGGATGATTGCGGTGGGATGAAAAGCCAGCGTCTCCGGCAAGTCCATCAGGTAATAGAAACCGAGTTCGTGCCAGTCCTTGCCCTCGTAGTGGAAAAAATTCTCAACCGCCCATAAAAGCCGCCCGACCTTGGCCTCGACGCCAAGCTCCTCCACCATTTCGCGCGCCAGCGTTTCCTCCGAGCGCTCGCCCATTTCGGCGCGGCCACCCGGAAAGGTCCAGAATTTTTCATGCGATGCCCGGTGCACCAGCACGTGTCCATCACGAAACGCCAGCCCTGCGACACGCATCTGGAAAATGCGTTTCGGCTTGAACTTCATGCGGATGCGGGTGTCCTGCGTCTTGTTATCGTGCGTCATTGTCCGGACCTGCGGGCTGGAAACATCAAATCGGTTTCCGTCCACCCTAACGCATCCATCTCTTCTTTTCTTGCCTTTGCATCATCGCCCACAATGAATTCATCCAGTTGCGGCGGCTTGATCATGGTGCCGGACAACATGGCATGCGCCTGCCCCCGATGATGCGTCTGGTGCTGGAAGAGATGGGACAGGATATCGTCGCAGCGATCCTGCTGGATGCGCGTGCCGCGATGGATATTGACGGTTGCGGCAAGGCCGTCTTCATCGAGCCCGTCGACAAAGGCGATCAGTACCTCGTCCAGGTCCATCTGGGCGCTCCGCAGCGCCGGCATCGTGGCGAAGGGCTCCTCTGTGGCAAAGGCAGCCAGACCGAGCGTCCCGCCCTGGAGGGCATCGATATAGAATCGGTCGACGGTGTAGATGTGGTTCAGCGTGGCGCGGAGCGTTGGAAAGAAGCTGACACGACGGGCGATAAACTCCTCCTGCGAAAGCTGAAGACAGGCTTGGTGCAGCCGGAAATTGGCCAGCCGGTTGTTGCGCGCGAGTTTGCGGAAGATCCGCAGCGGATCGTAAGGCATATGGATTCCTCCATTGACGTCGAATATCGGCGTTTTCAATCGACGCGTTCAAGCTCCGATCTGCTTTTCAGAACCCTGGCGCCGTCTTCCTGTTCGATCAGATAGGCAGGCTCCTGCCTGCTCGCCCTCCGCTTTATTCTGGAGCCGGCGATGGTGCGTTCGACATTATCCGTGAAAGTCTCGACGATTTTACCTTCACCGGTACCACTGCCCCAGTTCCACCGGACCTTCGTGCCCTTGCGATACACCAACATGATCATCTCCGTACCAAAGACGATCAAATGCCGGCACGCCGGGCTTGTTCCCTCAATCCTCCTCCAGCGTCAGCCGGAACTGCGCTGCCTCAAGATCCTTGGGCGGCTGCATTCCCAGATGTTTCCAGGCCGTCCCGGTCAGAATACGCCCGCGCGGTGTGCGCTGGATGAAGCCCTGCTGGATCATATAGGGCTCGATAATATCCTCGATCGCATCGCGTGGCTCCGAAAGGCCGGCGGCGATGGTTTCGATGCCGACCGGGCCGCCGCCGAAATTGACGGCGATCATGGTGAGATACCGCATGTCCAACTGGTCGAGACCCATTTTGTCGACCAGCAGCCGCGTCAAAGCTTCGTCGGCGATCTCACGCGTGACCGCTTCCGCCCGCGCCACCTCGGCGAAATCGCGCACGCGGCGCAAGAGCCGGCCGGCGATGCGCGGCGTGCCACGGGCACGCCTTGCCACCTCGCGCGCGCCTTCATCGGTCATATTCAGCCCCATCAGCCGCGCGCCGCGCCGGACGATCAGCTCCAGCTCATCCACCGTGTAGAAGGCCAACCGGACGGGGATGCCGAAACGGTCGCGCAGCGGCGTCGTCAGCAAACCGAGACGCGTGGTCGCGGCAACGAGAGTGAATTTGGAAAGATCGATCTTGACCGAACGGGCCGCCGGCCCCTCGCCGATGATGAGGTCGAGCTGGAAATCCTCCATGGCGGGGTAGAGGATTTCTTCCACCGCCGGGTTGAGGCGGTGGATTTCATCGATGAAAAGAACATCGCGCTCCTCGAGATTAGTGAGAAGTGCGGCAAGATCGCCCGCCTTGGCGATGACAGGGCCGGATGTCGACTTGAAGTTGACGCCAAGCTCCTTGGCCATGATCTGTGCCAGCGTGGTCTTGCCGAGGCCGGGCGGTCCGACGAACAGCACGTGATCCAGCGCCTCGCCACGGTTCTTGGCGGCCTCGATGAACACCTTAAGATTGGCGCGGGCTTCCGCCTGGCCAGTAAAATCGTCCAGCGACTGTGGACGCATGGTGGTGTCGATATCCTCACCGCGCTTGTCCGCAGAAATCAGTCTGTCCGCATCGCTCATTCAGGGCATTCCATTGTTCTAAACCGAATTCATGAGATGGTCTTCGCCGCTATATCATGACTGTCGCATCAAGGCGCTTCACGAAATTCAATATCGCGCCCGAACAGCATGTGTACTGCGTTCAGCCTATCGCGAAAGCTCTTTCAGCCCGAGCCGGATCAGCCTGGCGCTGTCGCCGCCCTCCCCGCCATTCTTCAATGCGGCAGCTACCGCATTGGCCGCCTGATCGCGTGAATAGCCGAGATTGGTGAGTGCGGAAACGGCATCCGCCACCGGCGCGGATGCGACACCTTCGCCAAGCTCCTGCTTCAATCCTATCGAGGCGGAAGCCTCTCCCGCAAAGGCGGGCGCCTTGTTGCGAAGCTCGGTCACGAGGCGCACCGCCACTTTCGGCCCCACACCGGGCGCACGTGAAATCATCACCTTGTCCTGAAGCGCAATGGCATTGGCCAGTTCGGAGGGCGACAAGGTGGAAAGGACGGCCAAGGCCACTTTCGAACCCACACCCTGCACGCTCTGCAACAGGTTGAACCATTCCCGCTCCAGCGCCGAGAGAAAGCCGAAGAGTTTCAGCTGGTCCTCGCGCACATAGGTTTCGATGAACAGCACCACCGCCTCCCCGACGGAGCCGATTTTCGACAGCGTGCGGGCCGAACAATAGGCGACATAACAAACGCCATGCACATCCACCAGCACGTAATCCGCGCCGATTTCCTCGATGCTGCCTTTCAGTTTTCCGATCATGATGCCGCCCGCTGCAATGAGACTTTATATTAACCGGCCGCCAGTAGCCGCCGCATTCTGTCACCGCCGCGATTATGGGCGTGGCAGATGGCGATGGCGAGCGCGTCCGCTGCATCGTTACCCTTGAATTCGGCCTTCGGCATCAGGATTTTCAGCATCATGTGAATTTGCTGCTTTTCGCCGTGCCCGACACCGATGACGGCTTTTTTGACCGCATTCGGTGCATATTCAAAAACAGGCAATCCCGCCCGTGCCGGAACCAGCATGGCGATGCCGCGCGCCTGACCGAGTTTCAGCGTGGCCACCGCATCCTTGTTCACGAAAGTCTGCTCCACCGCCGCCTCGTCGGGCTGATGGCTGTGCACGATATCGGCCAGCCCGTCATGCAGCTGGCACAGGCGGGAAGCGAGGTCCATATCGCCATCCGATGTCACGGTACCGGACGCAACAAACCGAAGGCTGTTGCCAAGAGTGTCGATGACACCCCATCCGGTGCGACGCAATCCGGGGTCGATGCCGATGATTCGAATCGTCTTTTGCATGAGTTACCTTATCTTTCCGGCTGTGACCCTGCCAGTGATAAGTGAACAAAACGACAACATTCATCAAATTTGCAGTGCAGCATTTACCTCTGCTTAAACCGCGTACCGCATTGTTCCCGCACAAAATCAAAAAAGGGGAGCTGCGGGCATGATGATCCGCAGCATAATATTCAAGCCATATCAGCCATCCGGTGGCGCCATTCATGCTTGGCGTGGGAACTGATCCGGCATTGGGGGCTGCAGCAGCCATGCTGAACCGTTTTCATTCCATATCCACCAAAGTGCTGGTGATTTTCCTTGCACTGATGGCGATCTCGACCGGGGCTCTGACACTTCTCGGTTATCAAAGCAGCAGCGGCGTTCTCGAAGAGCAGGCGTCGAAATCCATGGAAAGCATTCTCGTCTTCCGCGGCGACATGCTTCAGGAGCGCCTTGAACAGCTGAAGACACAGGCGGATTCCATCGCCAAGATCGAATCCCTGCAAATGGCCGTGGTCTCGATGCGCAGCGGCTGGGGCACCGTGCAGAAAAGCTCCGGCGACGCCAAGGCGGAATTGCAGCGCGTCTTCGTCAAGGAAAACCCCTTCACCGACAGGGAAAAGCTGATCAAGCCAGAAAACCCGAGCGGCTTTTATTATTCCACCCATGAGAAGACCCAGACGGATATCGGCGGTTATCTGAAGGAAACACCGTTCAGCGACGTTCTCTTCATCGATCCCGCCGGCACGGTCTATTACTCTTATCTCAAGGGACCAGCTTTCGGAGAAACGATCACGGGCGGCGCCTGGGCGGAAAGCGGCCTTGGCGCTGCATTTGCCCGCGGAGCCGCCAACGCCGAAAAAGCCGTGAACGACGTGGCGCAGACGAGTTTTTCCGGCCTGCGGATCGACGCTGCAACGAATGAAGCCGGCATTTATTATGGCATTCCGGTCGTCAAATTCGGCGCGTTCAAGGGCATTGTCCTCTTCCGCGTCAAGCAGGAGATCTTCAGCCAGATACTCGAAAAAGGCGTTGCCGCCGGCAGCTCCGAAAAATCCGCGATCATTTCTGCCGATGGCAAGGTTCTGGGCGTGGAGGGCGGCAGGCTCGTCAGTCTCGATCCGGTAATCTATGGCTTCCATGGAGAAGCACTGAACGCGGCCGGCATGACGATTGCCAAGATCGACCGGCCGGATGGCGAGGCCAATGCCTATGCGCGGCCTTTCGCTTTCGCCGGTGAAAAATATCTCGCTGTCGAAAGCATGTTGCGCAGCGAGTTGAATGCAGGTTCCATCTCGATTGCCGGCACACTTGCCGTGATCGGCCTTGGCGTTCTGGCCGCCATGTGCGTGGCGACAGCCTTTTTCGCACGGCGGCTGTTCGCGCCGCTGGAAAAGCTTGCCGGGCTGACCGGCGAAGTGGCGGCTGGCAGGCTGGATGCCGAAATCGGCAATCAAGACCGCAACGACGAGATTGGCCGAATGGCGCAGGCACTCGGCAGTTTCCGCGAAAAGCTCATCCTGCAGCGGGAGATGGAGGAGACCGCATCGCGCACGCGGGAGGAAGCCGAAACGGCGCGACGCGCGCATCTTGCCGAGCGCGAAGCCGAGGCCGGCACGCTGCAAATGGTCGTGCGGTCTCTGGATGAAGGTCTGGACCGGCTGGCGAACGGCAATCTCGCCTATCGCATAGACACTGTCTTCCCGGAGGATCTCGAAAGCCTGCGCCATAATTTCAATACGGCGCTTGCCCGACTCAGCGAAACGATGCAGGCCATCGGCGGCAATTCCGCCGCCGTTCGTGGTGGCTCGGAAGAAATGCGGGTGGGAGCGGACCAGCTGGCGGAACGCACGGAACGTCAGGCTGCCTCCATCACCGAGACGGCAAGTGCCATCAAGGCGATCACCGAAGCGGTTCGTGACCAGATCGACCGCGCCGAACAGGCGACAAGGATCGCTCGCGATGCCAGCACGGAAGCCACGGCCTCGAGCCGCGTGATGGAACAGACCATCGCCGCCATGGAGGCGATCCAGACCTCGTCGCGTCAGATCAACCAGATCATCGGCGTCATCGACGAAATCGCCTTCCAGACGAACCTGCTTGCCTTGAATGCGGGTGTCGAGGCCGCCCGTGCGGGCGACGCCGGCAAGGGTTTTGCCGTCGTGGCGCAGGAGGTGCGTGAACTCGCGCAAAGGTCAGCCGCGGCCGCAAAGGAGATCACCAGCCTGCTGAAGCGCTCGACCGACGAGGTTTCCGCGGGCGTGGTGCTGGTCGAAAAGGCCGGCGCTTCGCTGACCGGCATCGGCAAGCATGTGCAGACCATCAGTTCCCGCATCGAGGAGATCATGGAATCCACCCGCGATGAGGCGCACACGCTTGCGGAAATCAACAGTACCGTCACCAGCCTCGACACCATGACCCAGCAGAACGCCGCCATGGTGGAGGAAACGACGGCAGCCATCCACAATCTCGCCTCCGAAGCGGGCGAAATGGATGGCAGGCTCGGACAATTCGTGCTGGCCCCTGACCAGGATGCGCAAGGGTATCGTGAAACCCGGCAATTCCGGCGGGCGGGCTGAGACAGTGAAAGGGGCCTCTTCGGAGGCCCCAATTTTTTTGAACCATCCATCAATTCTATGCGACTTCACTGGTAAATCGGGACACGCGCCTTACATCCGCAACAAAGATTATATTTCTGCAGGAGCGTCGGATGATCCCCTTTTCCATTCTCGACCTTTCGCCCATTGGCGAAGGCGAGAGCGTCAGCGAGGCGCTTGAAAATTCCCGCCGCATGGCGATCAAGGCTGAAGACCATGGCTATAACCGCATCTGGCTGGCGGAACACCATGGGATGCCGGGTATTGCCAGTGCCGCAACCTCGCTCGTCATCGCCCATGTGGGCGCAGCCACGAAACATATCCGGGTCGGCTCGGGTGGCATCATGCTGCCCAACCATTCCCCGCTTGTCATTGCCGAACAGTTCGGCACGCTTGCAGCGCTGCTGCCCGGTCGTGTCGATCTCGGTCTTGGCCGCGCGCCCGGAACCGACATGCGGACGGCAAGGGCACTACGCCGCAACCTCGATGCGGGTGCGGAAAACTTCCCGCAGGATATTATCGAACTCCAGCGCTACCTCGGTCCACCGCAGCAGGATCAGGCGATCTTGGCCGTGCCCGGCATGAATTCGAACGTGCCGCTGTGGCTGCTCGGCTCCAGCACCTACAGCGCGCATCTGGCGGCAGCGCTCGGCCTGCCCTATTCCTTCGCCTCACATTTTGCCCCTGACATGCTGATGGAGGCGATCCATATCTATCGCGAGCGCTTCCAGCCCTCCGAGGTACTGGACAAGCCCTATGTGATGGTGGGTGTGATGGGTGTGGGCGCCGATACGGACGAGGAGGCGCAACATCTCTTCACCTCGTCGCAGCAGCAATTCGTCAATCTGCGCCGCAATGTCCGCACCCCGTTCCCGAAGCCGGTGCACAGCATGGACGGTTACTGGAACGAGATGGAGCGTTTCTCCGTGGAACATACATTGCGTTTCGCCGCCGTCGGCTCGCCCGAAACGATCAGCCGCCATCTTGACGGTTTCCTCGCCGAGACACAGGCGGACGAGCTGATCGTCTCGATGCCGATCCACGACATCGAAAAACGGCTGCGCTCCGTGGAGATTTTCGCCGATGTTCGGACCTCCATCAGGAAGGCCGCCTAAACAAAAAGCCCCGGAGCGACAACGCTACCGGGGCTTTTTTAGAAGATATGAAATGTCAGGCGGAAAGCTTGGCGAGAATTTCTTCGGAAACCTCGAAGTTGGAATAGACGTTCTGCACGTCGTCATCGTCTTCGAGATTGTCGATGAGCTTCATCAGAGACTGCGCCTTTTCCTCATCCACCGGCACCGTGTTCTGCGACTTCCAGATGGCCTTGACGCTTTCGGCTTCACCCAGCACGCCTTCCAGCGCCTTGGAAACCTCGTTCATCGCTTCGAAACCGCAGATGATGGTATGGCCGTCTTCGGTGGTTTCGACATCGTCGGCACCCGCCTCGATAGCCGCTTCCATGACCTTGTCGGCATCGCCGACTTCCGCCTTGTAGGTGATTTCGCCGACACGGTCGAAGGAGAAGGATACGGAACCGGTTTCGCCGAGAGCGCCGCCAGCCTTGGTGAAGATGGAGCGCACGTTGGAAGCGGTACGGTTACGGTTGTCGGTCAGGGCCTCGACGATGACGGCGACGCCGCCCGGACCATAGCCCTCGTAACGGACTTCATCGTAGTTTTCTCCGTCTGCGCCGGAGGCCTTCTTGATGGCACGCTCGATATTGTCTTTCGGCATGGACTGGGCCTTGGCGTTCTGGATTGCCAGACGCAGGCGCGGGTTCATGTTCGGGTCGGGCATGCCCGTCTTTGCCGCAACGGTGATTTCACGCGCAAGCTTGGAAAACATTTTGGACCGTACGGAGTCCTGCTTGCCCTTGCGGTGCATGATGTTCTTGAACTGTGAATGACCAGCCATGGAAAACCTGATTGTCGTAATTTGGAGATTGCGGGCCTTATAAGTGCGATAGGCCCATCGTTCAAGCCCGCAAGCGCTTTCTCTTGCCCGCAAGAATATAAGGAACTGATTTATCCGCTTTTCGTTTTGTTCATGAAAGCGGAAGAGCCGGACATTTTAGCCCTCCCGGTTGCCGCAGCGAACCTGAAGGAGGAAGCACATGGTCAGCCTGACTGAAGCAAGAGAAGCCCCTGCCCGCCAGCTCTGGGACGAGGTCAATTCGGTCCATGCCGGCATGCTCGGCCTCGAGGGCCTGCACAATCATATGCAGCCAATGGCACCGCACGCCGACCCCAAGACCAACACGATATGGTTTTTCTCCAAGAAGGATACCGATCTGGTCAAAACGCTGAAACCGGGTTCGCGGGCGCATTTTTGCCTCGTTGGCAAGGACCATGATTATCACGCCTGCCTTTCGGGTGTGCTTGAGGCGCGTGACGACAAGGCAAAGATCGAGGAATACTGGAACTCCGTTACCGCCGCCTGGTACGAACATGGAAAATCCGATCCGCAATTGACGATGCTGGCGCTTCACGTTGACGATGCCGAAATCTGGGCCTCGACCGACAGCACGCTTAAATTCGGCTGGGAAATCGCCAAGGCCAATATGTCCGACGACAAGACACCGGATGTCGGCGTGCGCCAGCACCTCGCCTTCGCCTGATAACGGGCTCCCCCGCATTCCCCGCCGGCCCCTCTATTGCATGCCTTTTGGCACCAGTATCTGCGGCTGGCGGGGAAGATTTCTCATTGAGACCCGGATGATCGGATCGCTCGCATAGGCAATCCGGAAACTTGCACCAAACATCGTGAGAAACTGCTCCAGCGGCGCACCGGTGCGGTGCATCGGCAAGATCAGCGCGGAACGAAGGCGCTTGACCACGCGGCTCATGCTGTCGGCGCCCATCGTCAGCCCACCATCAACAGGCACCATCAGTACATCCAGACGGCCTATCTCGGCATAGTGCGTATCCGTCAACTCATGATGCAAATGGCCGAGATGACCAATGCACAGCCCCGCGACCTCGAAGATGAAGATGGAATTGCCGTTTTCCTGAAAGGATTCGTAATCGCCCCAGCGGTTGCGGATGTCGGTCGCGACATTGCGGATATAGACATCGTCCACGAGAACCTTGTGTTCGGCCTTTTCCCCCGGCGTATCGCTCCAGCCATGCAATACATATTGAATCGCCGGGTCGGGATTGAGGGTGAAATGCGTCGAATGAGCCCGGTTCATCGTCACCACAGTCGGCGTGACGGGCGGACGATAAACGCCGTTATAATCGGTGGCGATCGTCACGCCGCCGGGGCTTTCGATGAGATAGGTGGAATGGCCGATGAAGCTGATCTTCACCTCTTCCTTCGCCGTCGCCTGCGCCAGCTGAACACTTGGCTGATTGAGGGGCGGTTCGAAGCTCGCGAACATGACGCCGGGTATGTTGCGGGCGATCGCCTGGCACTGGCTGACTGGAGGACGGTTTTCCGTTTGGGCAAAGGTCGCTCCCGCACAGGTGAGCAGACCCGTTATTGCAAGCATAAGCACACGCAGCATCATGCCACTCCCCTGAACTTGCGAAGGTTGAGAGGATGAGACAGGTTTTGCCGGGCGTCCAGTTTCAAGAACGGCGGGACGCTCACAATCTCGTCATTGTGAACGTCTCAAGGGGGCCTGTTAAGCCCAGAAGGACGGGAGGGTTTCGGCAAGCCTCGGGCCGATGCGCAGCGGTGCGATCTTTTCCGCAAGGCCGGTGCGATCCGATATCTCGACTCCCACGCCGCAGATTGTCGCAGGCCCGCTGGCCGCCTCGAAGCGGCCCTTCGGCATTTTGGAAATGAAGCGGTTGATCGGCTCTTCCTTCTCCATGCCAAGCGAACTGTCATAATCGCCACACATGCCGGCATCCGACATATAGGCGGTTCCGCCGTTCAATATCTGCGCGTCGGCGGTCGGAACATGGGTATGAGTGCCGACAACGAAGCTTGCGCGCCCATCGACGAAATGGCCGAAACACTGTTTTTCGCTGGTTGCCTCGGCGTGGAAATCGAAAATGATGGCGTCAGCCTGCTCTTTCAGCGGGCAGGCAGCGAGAATGTTTTCTGCCGACTTGAAGGGATCGTCCAGTTCCGGATGCATGAACACGCGGCCCATGATGTTGGCGACGAGCACGCGCGCGCCGTTGCGGGCATAAAAGATGCCGGAGCCCTTGCCCGGCGTGCCATCGGGATAATTGGCGGGCCGCAGGAACTGATCGTGGCGCTCGCAGAAGGAAACCGCCTCTTTCTGATCCCAGACATGATTGCCTGTCGTCACCACATCGGCGCCGGCATTGATGGTTTCGAGATAGATATCCTCGGTGATGCCGAAACCGCCGGCGGCGTTTTCACCGTTGACGATGACGAAATCAAGCTTCAGATCGGAAATCAGCCCCGGCAGCCTGTCCCAGACCGCCGTGCGTCCGGTCTTGCCAACCATGTCTCCGAGAAAAAGAAGTCTCATTCACCGCCCCGTTTTGCGTATGTTCTTTGGATTTCGTCCCTCTAGCGGGTAATCCGTCTTTTAAAAAGTGCTAAAGCACCGTTTACCCATTATCTGGCATCAACCGCTGGCCGGAAAACCAGCGCAGGCCGCTCTCCGTCAGAACAGCATGAAGCGGCACATCGTGGGGCTCTGCCGGCACCGACGGCACTTCCTGACAGTCAAAGGCGACGCCGATGAGAATGGGAAACCGACCCTTGCCATGCAATCTCGCAATGGCGCGGTCATAGTGTCCCGCGCCATAACCGATCCGCTGGCCCTGCCCGTCAAAAACAGATAGCGGCACGAGTAGAATATCCGGATCGAGAACCGCCGCACCCTCCCCCGGGCCGGTCGTGCCGAAGCCGCTCTTCACCAGCGGCGTGTCCGCCTCGAAGGCACGAAAGACGATGGTTTCACGGTCAAGCACAACGGGGAGAACGAGACGCCCGCCCCTTGTCCGCAACGCTTCCATGAGCAATCGGGTATCGACCTCAGAGCGGATCGGCATAAAGCCGGAAATCAAGGTGCCCGGCGCAAAGGGAATGCCAGAGGCACCGTGAGCCGTTATAGACTGGCTCTTCTGCTGCCGCTCGGCCGGTGTCAGGGCGTCGCGCGCGGCAAGCCTTTCGCCGCGCAGTCTCGCTTTTTCGGCAATGTCGCCGGACATCAGGCGGCCCGGCTCACAAGCACCTTGTCGATACGGTGTCCGTCGAGATCGATAACCTCGAAACGCCAGCCGTTGCGGGTGACATGTTCGCCCAGTTCCGGCAGGCGACGGAATTCGTCCAGAACCAGACCGGCAACGGTTTCGAACTCTGCATCCTCGTCGATCTGAAAGCCCATGCGATAGGCAAACTCATCGGCCGGCATCCAGCCGGCAACGAGGAACGAACCGTCTTCGCGCTCGACCATGGCAGGCTCTTCGTCATTATCTTCCTGGAAGGCACCGGTGATGGCCTCCAGAACGTCGCCGGAACTGACGATACCTTCGAAGTGACCGTACTCGTCGTATACCAGCACCATATGCACGGTGGAACGGCGCAGCGACTGAATGACGTCCACGGCGCTCGTCAGATCCGAGACCACAGGAACTTCACGCAGAAGTTCGCGGACATTCAGTTCTTTTCCGGATGCCAGCGCATCGAAAGCGTCCTTGGCGAAAAGCACGCCCAGAATCTCATCCGAGGCGCCGTTGCGCACGGGCAGACGGGAACGCTGCGTCTCGCGAAGCTGCACGCGGATTTCTTCCGCGCTGTCTTCGATATCGACCACTTCCACATCGCGGCGCGGCGTCATCAGGCCGCGCGCGTTACGGTCGGCAAGGCGCATGACGCTGGTGATCATCGCCGACTCCTCGGTCTCGATCACGCCGGCACTGTGGGCCTCCGCCAGAACCGTGCGAATTTCATCGTCGGTTACCGATGCATTGGACTCGCCGCTATGGCCGAGAAGGGCGAGAACCGTCTTACCGGATTTGTCGAGTAGCCACACCAGAGGCGCACCGACCCTCGAAAGCAGCATCATGGTGGGCGCGACGCGGGCGGCCACCTTTTCCGGATCGCGCAACGCGATCTGCTTGGGCACAAGCTCGCCGACGATCAGCGACAGATAGGTGATGGCGACAACCACCGAACCGACGCCAAGCGCATCGGCGGCGCGGTCGGGAATGCCCTGTTCCAGAAGCCAGGCAGTGAAACGGGCGCCGAGCGTGGCGCCGGAAAAAGCACCGGAAAGGACGCCGACCAGCGTGATGCCGATCTGCACCGTGGAAAGGAAGCGTCCTGGATTTTCGGAAAGGCTGAGCGCCATTGTGGCGCCCTTGCTGCCCTGGGAGGCAAGCACCTTGAGCCTCGCCGGTCTGGAGGAGACAACGGCAAGCTCGGACATGGCAAGCACACCGTTCAATACGGTGAGCAGAACCACGATCATAATTTCAGTAAACAAGTTTAGCTCTTTGGGCTGTTGAACGGCACGTCGCGGTTTTGGCCGCAGCGCCCTTTCTGTAAAAGGGCATGACAGACATACCAATCCGGATAATAGGGAATTGTTCCGCCAATGCAATGATGGCGGGATAAAAAAGCCGAGCCCGGCAGCAATGAAAATAACTGTCGACTATATCAGGGTCAGGGAAGAGCCGGGGTTAACCCGGAACTTCAAGCGCGATCCACGGCGACCGATGGAGATTTACGATCCTGGGTGCCTACAAAAGTAGGTGGGCACCGTGTGTCCAGCCCCACGGGACTGGCCAGGGACAGCTCCCTTTGGATCGAGTATGGCCCCAGGGATTGTGGTTCCTGTCGGGAAGCGCAGAACGCGCTACAGATATAAGACGTATCGAACCAAACCACCAGAGGGCCGGCAGCGAAATTTTGCCGGCGCAAAGCTTCTCTGGCGATCAATGCGCCGCAGGCTTCGGCCGCGCCAGCAATTTTTCCGTAATGCCGTTCAGGCGGTCGGCCAGATCGCCGATGGCGAGCGCCACCATCTCGTCCGATTTCGCCCTGTGCTCGGCCATGCCGTCGCGGTTGCGGGAAAGGGAGGTGACTTCGCCCTCCAGTTTCTCGAGCTTGCGATTGATCTCGGAAAGCTCGTCCATCACCATGATGCCCGCCATGACGGTGAGCCTGAGATCGCCGATTTCGCCGAACTGGCTCTTGAGATGTCCGACGTAACGGTCAAAGCGGGTGGCAAGATCGGTCAGGTGGTCTTCCTGTCCCGCTTCGCACGCCATGCGATAGGCCTTGCCGTCGATCATAACAGTAACTTGCGCCATGAAACCGCTCCTATCGATCCAGCACCGCGCGGATCGTCTCCATCGCCGTCACCAGACGGCGGGAAACCTCGCGGTTGACTTCCTCAAGACGGTTGGCGCGAAATTCGGCCTGATCAAGCTCATGCGCGAGCCTGGCGCGGTCGACATGGACCCGCTTGACCTCGTTATCGATCTCGCCCGTCTCCCTTTGCCGTTCGATACGCATATCGATGGCATTTTCGAGATTTGTGATGGCAGCACTCAGCTCCGTCAGCGCAGATTGTACGGTCTTCTCAGCCGACATCGTTTTTTCCAACTTGCAAGCAACCGGCCGAATCGTCCGGTTTCAGGCCTTTTCAACAATCACGAGGTTATTACCCGATTTATCATCCAGTCAATCAAACCAGTGCATTGAGGCGTTTTGCTCTGTGGATGAACGAGGAAGCCTCGGCACATATCGCGCAGATTTTGTCCGGACACCCGATTTTCTAAACGATTTTTATCTTCGACAGAACCGCAAACGCCCGTGGATTTATTGACTTGCCTGCCTCACCTGCTATGGATCAACCCGCTTTTTGGATAGTTGCGTAAAACTATCTCCTTTCACCCGGAAACAGACGGAAAAGCCATGATTTCTCGCGACAAACACAACCGGATGGCAAATGCGATCCGCTTTCTTGCCATGGATGCAGTGGAGAAGGCCAATTCCGGCCATCCCGGTCTGCCGATGGGCGCCGCTGATGTCGCCACCGTTCTCTTCACCCGTTACCTGAAATTCGATCCCAAGGCTCCGCTGTGGGCGGATCGCGACCGCTTCGTGCTGTCGGCGGGTCATGGTTCGATGCTTCTTTACTCGCTGCTCTATTTGACGGGCTACGAGGATATGACGATCGACGAGATCAAGCGCTTCCGTCAATTCGGGTCCAAGACCGCCGGCCATCCGGAATATGGCCACGCCACGGGCATCGAGACGACCACCGGTCCGCTCGGCCAGGGCATCGCCAACGCCGTCGGCATGGCAATCGCCGAACGCAAGCTGGAAGAGGAGTTCGGCTCCGACCTGCAGAGCCACTTCACTTACGTGCTGTGCGGTGACGGCTGCCTCATGGAAGGCATCAGCCACGAAGCCATCGCGCTTGCCGGCCACCTGAAGCTCAACAAGCTCGTTCTGTTCTGGGATGACAACAACATCACCATCGACGGTGAGGTGGGTCTTTCCGACAGCACCGACCAGATCGCCCGCTTCAACGCCGTTCACTGGAACACAATCCGCGTCGACGGCCACGATCCGGACGCGATTGCAGCCGCCATCGAAGCCGCGCAGAAATCCGACCGCCCGACCTTCATCGCCTGCAAGACCGTGATCGGTTTCGGCGCGCCCAACAAGCAGGGCACCCACAAGGTTCATGGCAACCCGCTCGGCGCCGAAGAAATCGCCGCTGCGCGCAAGAGCCTCAACTGGGAAGCCGAAGCTTTCGTCATTCCGGAAGACGTGCTGGATGCATGGCGTCTCGCCGGCCTGCGCTCCACCAAGACCCGCCAGGACTGGGAAGCCCGCCTCGAAGCCGCTGAAGCCGGCAAGAAGGCCGAGTTCAAGCGCCGTTTCGCCGGCGACCTGCCCGGCAACTTCGACAGCTCCATCGATGCCTTCAAGAAGAAGATCATCGAAAACAACCCGACGGTTGCCACCCGCAAGGCGTCGGAAGACTCGCTCGAAGTCATCAACGGCGTCCTGCCGGAAATGATCGGCGGTTCAGCTGACTTGACGCCGTCCAACAACACCAAGACCAGCCAGATGAAGTCCATCACGCCGACGGATTTCTCCGGTCGTTACCTGCATTACGGCATCCGCGAGCACGGCATGGCGGCGGCGATGAACGGCATCGCCCTGCATGGCGGTCTCATTCCCTATGCCGGCGGCTTCCTGATCTTCTCGGATTATTGCCGTCCGTCGATCCGCCTTGCCGCACTCATGGGTATCCGCGTCGTCCATGTTCTGACGCATGATTCCATCGGCGTTGGCGAAGACGGCCCGACCCACCAGCCGGTCGAGCAGATCGCAGCGCTGCGCGCCATTCCGAACCTTCTCGTCTTCCGCCCGGCGGATGAAACCGAGACGGCGGAATGCTGGCAGCTGGCTCTCGAGCAGAAGCATCGTCCGTCTGCTCTAGCGCTTACCCGCCAGAACCTTGCGCCCTCGCGCAAGGAATATGAAGAAAAGAACCTCTCCGCTTACGGCGCTTACGAACTCGTCTCCGCCAGTGACGCCAAGGTTTCGATCTTCGCATCGGGTTCGGAAGTCGAAGTGGCGCTCAAGGCAGCCGCAACGCTGAAGGACAACGGCGTTTCCGCCCGCGTCGTCTCCGTTCCCTGCTTCGAACTCTTCAAGGAACAGCCGGAAACCTATCGCAACGCCATCATCGGCAAGGCGCCGGTCAAGATCGCGGTGGAAGCCGCCATCCGCCAGGGCTGGGATTACTTCATCGGCTCCGACGGCGCATTCGTCGGCATGCATTCCTTCGGTGCGTCTGCACCGGCGAAGGATCTCTTCAAGCACTTCGGCATCACGGCGGAAGCCGTTGTCGCCGCAGTCGAGGCAAAACTCGCGTGAGGACCCCAAGCCCTCACCATTCAAGCAAAGACCAAGCCCATATCTTGATCGGGAGACTGTAAATGACTGTAAAAGTTGCCATTAACGGCTTCGGCCGCATCGGCCGCAATGTTCTGCGCGCCATCGTCGAATCCGGCCGCACCGATATCGAAGTCGTTGCCATCAACGACCTCGGCCCGGTTGAAACCAACGCGCACCTGCTGCGCTACGATTCGATCCACGGCAAGTTCCCGGCCGAGGTGAAGGTCGAAGGCGACACGATCATCGTTGGCGGCGGCAAGCCGATCAAGGTGACGGCTGTTCGCGATCCCGCAACGCTGCCGCACAAGGAACTCGGCGTGGATATCGCGCTCGAATGCACGGGCATCTTCACCGCCCGCGACAAGGCTGCCGCGCACCTGACCGCCGGCGCAAAGCGCGTCATCGTGTCCGCTCCGGCTGACGGTGCAGACCTCACGGTCGTCTTCGGCGTCAATGACGACCAGCTGACGAAGGACCACCTGGTCATTTCCAACGCATCCTGCACCACCAACTGCCTCGTGCCGGTTGTGAAGGTTCTCGATGACGTCGTTGGCATCGACCATGGTTTCATGACCACGATCCACTCCTATACGGGCGATCAGCCGACGCTGGACACCATGCACAAGGATCTGTACCGCGCCCGCGCCGCAGCCCTGTCCATGATCCCGACCTCGACCGGTGCAGCCAAGGCCGTTGGCCTCGTTCTGCCGCACCTCAAGGGCAAGCTGGACGGCACGTCGATCCGCGTTCCGACCCCGAACGTTTCGGTTGTCGACTTCAAGTTCATCGCCAAGCGCGACACGACGGTTGAGGAAATCAACGAAGCGATCAAGTCCGCTTCCAACGGCAAGCTGAAGGGCATTCTCGGCTATACCGAAGAGCCGCTGGTTTCCCGCGACTTCAACCATGACAGCCATTCCTCGATCTTCGCGATCGACCAGACCAAGGTCATGGAAGGCAAGTTCGTGCGCGTCCTGTCCTGGTACGACAATGAGTGGGGCTTCTCCAACCGCATGTCGGATACGGCCGTCGCCTTCGCGAAGACCATCTAAGCAAATATCACTTTCGTAAAAACCGGCAGGAGCGATCCTGCCGGTTTTTGTTTGCCTGAAAAATGCCGGCGGGAATGAGGGATCCCGCCGGCATCGATCCAGAAGCAAGGCGGGGCGCTTCGGATCGAAACAATCACCGGCGGAGAGACGATGCGGCCGTCCCTCAACCAGTACGGGGCACGCGCATCCGTCATTTTCTGTTGTTGATAATGACCGGGCCGGAATTCCCGGCGCTGCTCCAGATCGTATCGAAAGTCTGTTGCCGCAAATCACTTTGCTGCATGGAGAGCTTCATCATGCAGTCGGCAAAATCCCGAGAACCTTCAGGGTAGCCAAAGACGCGACAACGCTCGCGTTGAGCAGCCATATTTTCGGCCGTCTGTTCCGTGCTTGAGCAACCCGAAACTATCGAGCCCGCCACCAGCACCATAATAAATCCAGTAATATTTATCCGCTTCATCCGATCGCTCCGGTAGTGTTGAAAAGCAATTCGGACGAGAGAAATAACGCCGCTGCATTGTCTCTATGTTACGTCGAAACCCGGGCGCCTGAATTGTTTCGGCGGAGCATATTTCGCGTTGCGCGCCTTGGATTTTTTCGCTCATACGCCGAAAAAATTCCCATTTCCTGCCTTTGTCTGGTCCATTTTGAAACGGACAAGAAGAACAGGGATAACGGTCGTGCGCAATGCACTTCGGCCCTGCCGTATCATTCGATACACCCCGCCTTGCGTCGCCTTTCAACGCCAGCAGAAACAGCGCTGACAGACCGCAACCCGTGGCGCATTGACTGCAGACGCGCAGAGCATTCATTGCGCCACGGGTTGCGGTCTATCAACGCGGTTTGAATGAGGCGGTGGACGTGGAATCATTTTATATTCTGTTGCTGGTGGCAACTGTTCTGGTTCTCGTCGCCGCCTTTTCGAGCCTTATCGCCTTCCGGTTCGGCGCGCCCCTCCTTCTGCTTTTCCTGATGATCGGCCTTGGGGCTGGTGTGGATGGCCTCGGCATCGAATTTACCAACAATCCGCTGGCCTATATGCTTGGCTCGCTCGTGCTTGCCGTTATCCTCTTCGATTCCGGGTTCGGCACGTCCATCCAGTCCTTCCGGCTTTCCGCAGCACCCGCCGTCGCTCTCGCCACAGTCGGCGTCATCCTCACATCCGTCTTTTTTGCCGGCGCGGCGGCCCTGCTGCTCGGGCTTTCCTGGTTGGAAGGCCTGCTGCTCGGCGCCATCGTCGCCTCCACGGATGCGGCGGCCGTGTTCTTCCTGCTGCGCATCGGCGGCATCCATATCCGCGATCAGGTGCGTTCGACGCTGGAAGTCGAATCCGGCACCAACGATCCGATGGCGATCTTCCTTACCATCGCCCTGGTCGAAATCATCGCCAAGGGCCAGGGGCTGGCCGGCATCGATAGCGGCTTTCTGCTGCTTTTCATTGAGCAGATGGGGCTTGGCGTGATCTTCGGCCTGCTCGGCGGCGTCATGATCGCCACCGTCGTCAATCGGTTCGCCGCCGACCGCGGGCTTGCGCCGATCTTCGTGCTGGCGCTGGCGCTGCTCGTCTTCTCCTTCACCGGCACAATTGGCGGCAGCGGTTTTCTGGCGGTCTATGTGGCAGGCATCGTTGCCGGCAACCGCCGGATCTTCGCCAAGGAAACCATTCGCCGTTTCCATGAGGGCCTGACCTGGCTTGCCCAGATCATCATGTTCCTGATGCTCGGCCTGCTCGCCACCCCGTCGCAATTTCCGGCAATCGCCATTCCGGCCGTGCTGCTCGCGCTTTTCCTGATCTTCGTCGCCCGCCCGCTCGCGGTATGGCTCAGCCTCATGCCCTTCAACTATACACAGCAGGAAACATCCTTCGTGGCCTGGGTGGGCCTGCGCGGCGCGGTTTCCATCCTGCTCGCCATCATGCCCATTCTCGGCGGGCTTGATGATGCGCAGATCTATTTCAACGCCGCC